>NZ_VTDF01000010.1:0-119622 GCF_052824995.1 Acinetobacter sp. 1124_18A
GTATTGTCTGCAAGACTCCAGGTGCCGTCACCATTGTTGGTCGCTGGATAGTTCACACCATCCACAGTCACCACCACAGTCGCAGTCGGATCATTCACTGTACCCGTGAGTGCTGGAGTGCTGTCATTGGTGAGCACATCATCGAGTGCAACTACAGGTGCAGTAATGTCCGCAGACACTGTGCCTGTTCCTGGCAATGAGGTATTGCCTGCAGGGTCAGTCGCTGTTGCTGTAACCGTTTGACCGTCAGTCAAGTCACCTGGGTTTGGTACTGACCATGTGCCGTCTGGTCCTGCAACCACAGTTGCTGTCGTACCGTCAGGGAAGCTTACAGTCACGGTTGAACCCGCTTCTGCTGTACCTGTCACTGGGTCAGTGGCATTGATTGGATCAAGCACCGGTGCATTTGGTGCATCTGTATCAACTGTATAAGTTTGCGTATCTTTAACAGTACTGCTATTACCTGCTGCATCTGTAAAAGTTACAGTAGCATCAATAGTTTGATCTGGATCTGCTTTTAAACCACTACCCGGTACACTTACACTCCAAGTACCTGCATCCTTATCTACTATCGCATTATAAGTCACACCATTGATTACAACAGTTACGACTGTATTTACTGCATCTGCTGGAATGTTTTTCAAAATACCAGTAATTGTGACATTGCCTGCTGCTTCAGATGCATTAAGTACATTATCAGATGTAACTGAATTAACAGAGAAAGTTACCCCATCTGTATTTGGTGGAGTAGTATCGGCAGGTGTTGAAGAATCATTATTACTATCATGGTTTGATGCTGCTGCAATGATACCACCCGCAACTAACGGGATAGCCCATAACCATGGATTTATGCCACCATCGTGATAAAGCAATGGTTCAATTGAAGAAATAGGCTGATAAATAACATCAGACACCAACTCTTGTGGTGCCTCTGCTGGTAAAGCGGCTGGTAAGTCTTCACCTAAAAGTGCTTGTGGCTCAACATCACTGTCGGCATCAGCATCGGCATCAGCGTCCGCATCTGCATCATTTTCAGCATCTTTGAATTTTGCCCAGATTAACTGTCCATTTTCGTCTTGAAAAACAAGGCTGTTATCTTTAGGCTCAGCTGTTCCACTAAAAAAGCCTTCAATAACAATTGTCTCGCCGTTTTTAAGGCGAATGACTGCATTGGTTCCCTCCCTATTCACCACCAATACATCACTGGCAGCCACTTTTACCAATACAACCGATGCTTCTGTAAGCGATGCGGAAGTTCCCTTGATGGTTGACAAGGTGTCGTGACTATCCTTGGCAATAATTTGTATTTCAGGCATATCTGTATTCCTTTTATATTATTGATTTAAATGATTTTTTGTATAATTCTTTTTACTTAATGTTTTCAAGTTTTTGACCTACAACTTAAAAACATTAAGTAATGTGATCATTTTTACATTAACCACTTTAAAATAAAAAAAACAAATACTAAAGTACCTAAAGAAAAAATTTTGATTAATAGAAATTATATATAAGTCTTCTTTGAGTTTATCTTGTGTTAATTTAATGGAAAATTTCTTTAAATGTTTTATATATAAAACAAATTTCTTCTTTTATATTTACCATTTGTTGAAATGTCATTTAATTAAAATACTCATATAACAATTATTAATATCTTAATAAAATAAAATATATTATTAATGATATATATAGAAAAAAAAGGCTTTAGGTAATATTTCACTATTACACTAAAACCTAATTTGTAAATCTTTTATAAAGTTTAAAACCGCAAATATTTAGAAATTATCCGGACTCTCAAATCGTTTTACTTCTTGTAACTTATTTGGGTCATGCATTGTTGCAATTCCATCTTCAGTTTTTTGGTCAACCAGAATATCTGGATTAAAAATGGTAATCGTTTCTCTACCCAGTGCATCTTCTCCAACAATATATTGAAAGCCTCGTCGATTCATCTTATGACATAATCGTTGATAGAGACCTTTTAGACCTTCGGTTTCTTCATTCGGATTGTAATAGAACGCATTCATCACAGCCGGTAGGCCTAGACCACATACAATGCCTGATAACAACACACTAATAAAAGTATAGCCAATCAGAATACTGCTATAAGGACTTAATGCAGGAATATTGGCAACGGCCAAAATCAATGCAAGTGAAATCCCCCCTCGCACCCCACCCCAAGATAAAATGGTTAAACTACCGTTATAACTTTTCATTTTCCGCATGTTCGGGAAAAAGGCAAAAGCCATAAAGTTGGCTGCAAAACGAGAGATATGTAGAATAAAGAACGCAACAATACCGCCTAAAATTAGGCTAAAGTTTAAATCAAGAATAAATAACTCTAGACCAATTAAAGTAAACAGGAATGAGTTGATGATTCCTTCTACGGTATGCCAAAAATGATTAACTTCTTGAATCTCGCGCTCTTCTCGTATTTCTTTCCATTTGTTGCCAACAATTAAACCGCCAATTACACAAGCAATCGGTGCTGATGCATGGGCAAACAAAGCCACTAAATATGCTCCACTCGCAAGCAAAGCTGTTGTCAAAATCAGGGACTCCATTTCGTGTTTACCACGTAATAGACGTAACACCCCTACCCCAAATGCCCAACCAATCCCGACTGCAACAACAATTTCATATAGTAAAGCTTCTAGTGTCGCCATCAACGAGAAATGTTCACCCTGTAAAACATTGAGCAAGGTCATAAATAATGCAATACACATTGCATCATTAAATAGTGACTCGCCTTCGAGCTTAACGATCAAATGATGCGGTGCACGAATCGAACTAAGTACCCCTTTAATACCAATAGGGTCTGTTGCTCCTAAAGCTGCACCTAAAAGTAGTAGCACCAGAATTGGCACATGATATCCAACGAGTAGTTGGAAGCCGTAGAGCAATCCACCAAATAAAACAGCGCAAATGACTAAGGCAATAGTGGCCAAAATACTAATTTGCTTCCAATAACTTCTTAAATCAGAAATTTTAAATTTAAGTGCAGAAGAAGTTAAAATAAAACAGATGACACCATTAATTAAAAAATCATAAAAATCGATATGGCGCACGGCTTCTTCAATATTATGAATATTAATGGTAATAAACTGATTACCGTTTAGTAGGCTTGCGCCCCATTGCAAAATAAAGACAAAAATTGCTGAGACCAGCGGCACACCAATAGCCTGTGGAAAGCCTAAAATGCGCTTATTAAAGATCGTGGTTGCGATTGATAGCGCAAAAACCACAGTGAATGCTTGTAGTAGAAAAAAATTACCCATGAATACCCTTCTTCTGGGTCAACGACCAAATAAGTGAAACTTTGTTAGATCGACCAAACTTAATAAAAAACTGGCATGAAGAATGCCATAATCATAAAAAACAGAAATTAGGACACAAGTTTAACGAATTGAATGAACAATCTATCACTCTGTTAAATTTCTTAACATTATTTATAGTTATAATCTAAAGAAAAAAGGATGAGCTTATTAATTTATGTTTAACAAGACTCATCCTATAAAATCTTAAACTGGATTGTTAAAAGTATCACATTGGTTAATATCGCCAGTTTTTAAACCAACCTGAAACCAGTGCATTCGCTGTTCACTACTACCATGCGTAAAGCTATCTGGAACAACCTGACCAGTAGATCGCTTCTGTAAATAATCATCTCCAATTTTTTGAGCAGCATCCATCGCTTCTTCAATATCGCCTTGCTCTAAAAATTGAGTACGTTGCTGATTATGACTTGCCCAAATACCCGCTAAACAATCGGCTTGTAATTCTTGGCGAACAGATAATTGATTACCTTCTCTTTGGCTTGCTTGTGCACGAGCCTGTTGCACTTGTGACGAAATACCAAGTAAGGTTTGAACATGATGCCCTACCTCATGCGCCACAACATAAGCTTGAGCAAAATCGCCTGCCTGATCTTGCCTAGAAAGTTCAGTTTGGTTTTGTTCACCAGAAATTCCCATTTGCTGACGCATATCTTTAAAGAATTCTGTATCGATATAAACCTTCTGGTCTGCCGGACAATAAAATGGTCCCATTGCAGATTGAGCAGTACCACACCCTGACTGAATCATTCCACTAAACAACACCAATCTTGGCGGTGTATATGTTTTACCTAACTGTTTAAATATAGGTGTCCACGTATCCTCTGTATCAGCCAAAACTGTTCCAACAAAATCAGAGGCTTCTTTTTGCTCGGCTGTTAAACTTTCTGGTGCAGTTGCATTTGACTGCTGTGATGCAGTGACTTGCTGAGTTGCCTGATAAGCTTGTTGTGGATCAACCCCAAAAAACTTCCACGCAACAAATGCAACAACTAAACCAATAATGCTGATACCACCTGCTCTAACACCGCCACCACCTCGACGGTCTTCCACATTGGTACTAATTCGACGACCTTTCCAGCGCATAATTTCCCTCTTATTTTAGAATGGCATCATGAACCCGATGCTTTTTTTGGCCGCATTTTTTGTATTAAACTTACGATTAATAGAACAATTGCACCTGCAACCAGTCCTATTCCAAAGTTAATCAGTGTCGGTGTTAAAGCACCAATGATATTTCCTACCGCTGGTATCGTCTCAACATGATCCACTGTATTTTCAGTTAAATGATGTAGTAAAGGAATCGTATGATTGATAATCCCTCCCCCTACTAGAAACATTGCAATAGTGCCAACGATTGAAAGTAATTTCATCAAAATAGGAGCAAAAGCTAACAAGCCTCGACCTATAGTTTGCTTAAATGAGGCTGTTTGTTTTGTTAGATATAAACCTAAATCATCAATCTTAACAATCATGCCAACTAAGCCATAAACGCCAATTGTCATTACAACAGCAATAATGCTGAGTACACTGACCTTCGTCATTAAAGTCGCTGTAGCCACTGTACCTAAAGAAATAACAACAATTTCAGCCGATAAAATAAAATCTGTTCGAACAGCTCCTTTTACTTTTTCTTTTTCAAAATTTGCTAAATCTAATTCTTCACTATCAAACTCTGCTTTTGCTTCTTCTGATGTAGAAGGTTTTTTATGCATAATGGTATGAAGAACTTTTTCTACTCCCTCATAACATAAAAATAAGCCTCCTAACATTAATAGTGGATTAATCAGCCAAGGCGCAATCACACTAATTAACAATGCTAAAGGAACTAAAATAAGTTTATTAACAAATGAGCCTTTAGCCACTTTCCAAACAATAGGTATTTCGCGATCTGCACGCACACCTGTAACTTGTTGTGCATTCAAAGCTAAATCATCGCCTAAAACACCAGCAGTTTTCTTTGCTGCCATTTTGCTCATTAAAGCAACATCATCTAAAATTGTTGCAATATCATCTAGTAATAAAAGTAAGCCACTTGCCATTTCTTATCCAAGTTTGTATTTATTCGACTATTGTAAGATGATTTTTTTCAATTTCTGTAATTTTACTGAATAAATTCACAATATTATTTTAAGAAAAGTTTAACCAATCGCTGACGAATTTTTTTTATTTCCCGTACAATAATGCCAATCTTTTATATTGCAGGGCTTACTACCCCTGATTAAGCCAATAAGACAGTGGAATAAATAATGAGTAATGTTGATCAGCGTCCAATTATTTTGACAGGCGACCGCCCAACCGGACAACTTCATCTTGGGCATTTTGTCGGTTCTTTGCGTTCTCGTGTAGGTTTACAGGATAGCCATCATCAACATCTCTTGTTAGCAGATGCTCAAGCATTAACAGACAATGCCGATAATCCAGATAAAGTCCGCCGTAATATTTTGGAAGTTGCTCTAGATTATTTAGCTGTAGGCATTGATCCAACAAAAACCACGATTTGCGTACAATCATGCTTACCAGCACTAAATGAGCTCACCATGCTCTATCTTAACTTCGTGACGGTTGCACGCTTAGAACGTAACCCGACCATTAAGTCCGAGATTCAAATGCGCGGTTTCGAGCGTGACATTCCGGCTGGTTTCCTCTGCTACCCTGTTGCACAAGCGGCTGACATTACGGCTTTCAAAGCGACTGTGGTTCCAGTGGGTGAAGATCAAATTCCAATGATTGAACAAACCAATGAAATCGTACGTCGAATAAACCGTCAAATTGGCCAAGACCTTTTACCAGAATGTAAAGCTTTGCTTTCAAATATGGCACGCTTACCTGGCTTTGATGGCAAGGCAAAAATGTCTAAATCATTAGGTAATACCATTGTTTTAAATGCTTCTGATAAAGACATTAAAAAAGCTGTAAACGCAATGTATACCGACCCAAATCATCTTCGCATTGAAGATCCAGGTCAGGTTGAAGGAAACATTGTATTTACTTACTTAGATGCATTTGATCCAAATAAAGAAGAAGTTGAAGAATTAAAAGCGCATTATCGTCGCGGCGGTCTAGGTGATGGAACTGTTAAAAAACGCCTTGAAGGTGTTTTGAAAGAATTGATCAGTCCTATCCGTGAACGTCGTGAAGAACTTGCTAAAGATCCTGACTACATTATGGATGTTTTACGCCAAGGTACAGATAAGTGTCGTCTCATTACTCAACAAACTTTAGATGAAGTTAAAGACGGTTTAGGATTATTTAAATTCTAATTCCTTTTAAAAAACTAAAAGCCCTTCGGGGCTTTTTTTATGCTTCTTTAATTCATCGTATTCATTTTTTTAGAATTACTAATGTATCCCCTCTCATTCACATGCTTTTACCCTATTAACGTGAAGTAACACTTATTAACGCTAATAGCGATGAAGAATTTCTTAACTATCTCTAATATTCATCATGTAGGTTACATTATATGAGCCTCACGACATTTCTCCTTAAACCGAAACTGTTTTTACAGATTCGTTGTTCTACGCAATGATCACCCCAATCATTGCGTATTTTTTTGCTTAAATATTTTATTTTTGAAACAGTTTTACTTTAGATTCATTATTTTTAATTTAATAGATAAAAAAAACACCGCATCATTTTCAGATGCGGTGTTTTTTAAGATTCAAGATAAAGCGATTAAGCTAAACCTTTCTCTTTTAAAACTTGCAACATTGTTGAACCAAGCTCAGCTGGGCTACGAGTGTAAGCCATTCCCGCGCGTTCAAATGCAGCGAATTTCTCTTCAGCAGTACCTTGACCACCAGAAATGATCGCACCAGCGTGACCCATACGCTTACCTTTAGGTGCAGTTACACCAGCAATGTAACCTACTACAGGCTTAGTCACGTTAGATTTGATGAATTCAGCAGCTTCTTCTTCAGCTGTACCACCGATCTCACCGATCATGATGATTGCATCAGTATCTGGATCGTCTTGGAACAATTGAAGAGCTTCGATTTGGTTCATACCTGGGATTGGGTCACCACCGATACCGATACAAGTAGACTGACCTAAACCAAGCTTAGTTGTTTGAGCAACAGCTTCATAAGTCAATGTACCTGAACGTGAGATGATACCAATACGACCTGGTTGGTGAATGTGACCAGGCATAATACCAATCTTACATTCACCCGGAGTGATCACGCCTGGGCAGTTAGGACCAACTAAACGAGTACCGTTACCGTTAGTTTCTAAATAGCGTTTTGCTTTAAGCATGTCAATTGTTGGAACACCTTCAGTGATCACAACAATTAGGCCAACACCTGAATCAACCGCTTCAACGATAGAGTCTAAAACGAATGGAGCTGGTACATAAATTACAGATGCATCTGCATTTGTTTCACGTACAGCTTCTTTCATTGTGTTGAATACTGGTAGGTCAAGGTGAGTTGTACCACCTTTACCTGGAGTAACACCACCAACAACTTTTGTACCGTAGTCTAAAGCTTGTGCAGAGTGGAAAGTACCGTTTTTACCAGTAAAACCTTGTACCAATACTTTAGTGTCTTTATTAATTAATACGCTCATGATTGATACTCCCCTTACGCTTTAACTGCAGCTACAACTTTTTCTGCGGCATCAGACAAGCCGTTCGCAGAAATTAATTTCAAACCAGATTCGTCAAGTAATTTAGCACCTAACTCAGCGTTGTTACCTTCTAAACGAACAACAACTGGAACAGTTACATTTACTTCTTGAACCGCTGCAATAATCGCTTCAGCAATCATGTCACAACGTACGATACCACCAAAGATGTTAATTAAAACACCTTGTACAGATGTATCAGCAAGGATGATTTTGAACGCTTCGATTACGCGATCTTTAGTTGCACCGCCACCAACGTCAAGGAAGTTTGCAGGCTGACCACCATAAAGTTTAATGATGTCCATAGTTGCCATTGCAAGACCAGCACCGTTAACCATACAACCGATGTTACCTTCTAAAGCAACATAGTTAAGATCAAATTCAGATGCTTTTAATTCACGCTCATTCTCTTGAGATTTGTCACGTAAAGCAGCAACTTTAGGTAAACGGTAAAGCGCGTTAGAGTCGATACCAACTTTTGCATCTACACATAAAATATCGCCATTTTCACGAACTGAAAGTGGGTTAATTTCGAATAATGCAAAGTCATTTTCTACAAATGCTTGGTAAGCAGCAGCCATAATTTTAACAAATTGGCTGATTTGCTTGTCTTTCAAACCTAAAGCAAACGCAACTTCGCGCGCTTGGAATGGTTGTAAGCCAACTAATGGATCAACTTCAACTTTGATAATTTTTTCTGGAGTTTCTTCTGCAACTTTCTCGATTTCTACACCACCTTCTGTAGAAGCCATGAAAGTAATACGACGGCTAGAACGGTCTACAACCGCGCCCAAGTAAAGCTCACGCTCAACTGGGTATACGTCTTCAGCAACAATGATGCTGTTTACTGGTTGACCATTTGCATCAGTTTGATACGTTACAAGACGAGTACCAATAATGTTATTTGCAAACTCGATAACATCTTCTTTAGATTTTGCAACTTTAACGCCACCAGCCTTACCACGACCACCAGCATGAACTTGCGCTTTCATTACCGCGAATTTACCACCAAGCTGTTCGAATGCAGCAACTGCTTCGTCTGCATTGGTTGCCAAGATACCTTCTTGTACCGGCATACCATATTCTTTCAATAACGCTTTAGCTTGATACTCATGTAAGTTCATTTAGTTACCTACTTAACTTTGTTTGTTGTCTTCAATTTGCGCAACATTCTCATGTTGTATATGCAAATTGCTGTCTACCTCTATCACCTTGATGTTTTTTTAATCACACCATCAAATGTGAAAAAGAGCGGAGAACCGCTCTTTATTTTATTTACGCTTACGTTGAATCGCGTGAATTGCACGACCATCTACAGCAAGTGCAGCTTCATGAACAACTTCAGAGAATGTTGGATGACCAAATGTCATTAGCTGAAGATCTTCAACAGAAGATACAAATTCAAGTGCGATCATACCTTGGTGTACGATATCAGATGCAGCAGGTCCAATGACATGCATACCTAATAAACGGTCAGTTTTTGCATCAGCAACAAACTTAACGAAACCAGCACCTTCACCCGCGGCTAAAGCACGACCATTTACAGCAAAACCGAATTGACCAGTTTTAACTTCATGACCTTTTTCTTTAGCTTGTTCTTCAGTTAAACCAACCCATGCCGCTTCCGGATGTGTATAGATAACAGAAATGATTGTGTCATAGTTCACTTGAGCTGCATGACCGTGGATACGCTCAACAGCCATTACACCTTCTTCCATTGCTTTATGAGCAAGCATTGGACCACGAACCAAGTCACCAATTGCATATACACCTTCTACAGAAGTTGCACAGAAATCGTTAACTTCAACTAGACCACGTTCAGTCAATTTAATGCCTGAATCATCTGCCAACAAACCTTCTGCATAAGCTTTACGGCCTACACAAACGATTAATTTGTCAAAAGTCTGAGTTTTCTCTTCACCACCTTGAGTGTATTTAACAGTCACTTCACGACCATTAACTTCGCTACCAGCAACTTTAGCGCCAATACGAATATCAAGACCTTGCTTAGTTAAAAGTTTTTGGTAGTCTTTTGCCAAAGCTTTATCAGCCATTGGTAAAAATGCATCCATTGCTTCAAATACAACAACTTCAGAACCAAGACGACGCCAAACAGAACCAAGCTCTAAACCGATTACACCAGCACCAATAACACCTAAACGTTTAGGTACTTCTGGGAAGTTTAATGCGCCAGTTGAATCAACAATAATATCTTGATCTACAGGAGCTACTGGAATATTTACAGGTACAGAACCAGATGCAAGAATCACGTATTTAGGTTCTAAAACTTGAGTCTCACCTTCGTGTGAAACAAACTCAACTTTTTTACCAGCAAGTAATTTACCAGTACCTTTTAACCACTCAATACCATTGCCTTTAAGCAATTGATCGATACCACCAGTTAATTGGTCAACAATTTTGTCTTTACGAGCAAGAAGCTTAGCAAGATCAAAATTCACTTCACCTGTAGTAATACCGTGATCAGCTAAATGATGCACTGTATCTTCATAACGATGTGAAGAGTCAAGTAATGCTTTAGAAGGGATACAACCTACGTTTAAGCATGTACCACCTAAAGATGGCTTACCGTTGTGAATACGTTTTTCGATACAAGCGACTTTAAAACCTAGTTGAGCAGCACGAATTGCAGCTTCATAACCACCAGGACCACCGCCAATAACAACAAGATCAAATTGTTGAGACATTGTTTATCTCCATGGTCCGAGATAGAGGATCACTCTATCTCGGTAATATTATTCGAAGAAATTAAAGATCAAGGATGAGTTTAGCTGGTTCTTCTAACAATTCTTTGATTGCTACCAAGAAACCTACTGCTTCTTTACCATCGATCATACGGTGGTCATAAGAAAGCGCTAAATACATCATTGGCAAGATTTCAACTTGACCATTTACAGCCATAGGACGCTCTTGGATTTTGTGCATACCCAAGATACCAGTTTGCGGCTGATTCAAAATTGGAGTTGAAAGTAATGAACCGAAAGTACCACCGTTAGTAATAGTGAAAGTACCACCAGTCATTTCTTCGATAGATAATTTACCATCACGCGCTTTAGCAGCATAAGCACCAATACCTGCTTCAACTTCTGCATAGCTCATACGATCAGTATCACGTAATACTGGAACAACAAGACCACGATCAGAAGATACTGCAACACCGATATCATAGTAACCATGATAAACAATATCATCGCCATCAATTGAAGCATTTACCGCAGGATAGCGCTTAAGTGCTTCAGTTACAGCTTTAACAAAGAATGACATGAAGCCTAAACGAGCACCATGGCGTTTTTCAAACGCATCTTTATATTGCTTACGCAATTCCATGATTGGCTTCATGTTAACTTCGTTAAATGTAGTTAACATTGCAGTTTCTTGAGTTGCAGAAAGAAGACGCTCAGCTACACGCTTACGTAAACGAGTCATTGGAACGCGTTTTTCGATACGCTCACCAACAGCTACGCTTAACGGAGTAACGTTAGCAGCTGGTTTAGCTTGATGATTTGTTACATCTTCTTTAGTGATACGACCACCACGACCAGTACCTTGTACGTCAGCAGCAGCAATACCAGTTTCAGACAAAGCTTTACGAACTGCAGGAGCTTGACCAGATACAGCTTCAGTGCGCTCAACAACAGGAGCTGCACCAGCTTGAGTTTGAGCAACTGCTTGCTCTACTGCAGGAGCTGCTGCGGCAACAGCACCAGCTTCAAACTGAGCAATCACTTCGTCAGAAAGAACTGTATCGCCTTCACCTTTAATGATTGCAACTAAGCTACCATCTGCAGGAGCAACCACTTCTAAAACAACTTTGTCGGTTTCAATATCACAGATTACTTCATCACGTGATACAGGTTCACCCACCTTTTTATGCCAAGTTGCGATGGTTCCATCTGCAACAGACTCTGGGAATACCGGTGCTTTAATTTCGGTTGCCATTATTGAGAATCTCCTGATTGTTCAGCTTCGATTGCCAATGCATCATTAATTAGCTGAGCTTGTTGTTTTGCATGCAAGTACGGTGAGCCACAAGCTGGTGCAGCAGAAGCTTCACGACCTGCAAAACTGATACGGATTTGTTTGCCAGATTTTAAGATATCGTCGTATAAACGCGGTGCGATAAATAACCAAGCGCCTTGGTTCTTCGGCTCTTCTTGTGTCCAAACAAGTTCTTTCACGTTTGGATATGCAGCCAAAATTTCCGCAAGACGTTGTTCCGGGTATGGATATAACTGTTCAATACGTACGATTGCGACATTAGTTAAGTTTTGTTCACGACGTTTTTCGAGTAAGTCGTAATAAACTTTACCACCACAAAGTACAAGACGAGTTACATCAGACTTGTTAATTTGATCAACTTCATCAATTACAGTTTGGAATGAACCATTTGCAAGCTCTTCTAAAGTAGAAGTTGCAAGTTTATGACGAAGTAAAGATTTCGGTGACATTACAATCAATGGCTTACGAATTGGGCGTACAGCTTGACGACGTAATGCATGGAAAATCTGTGCAGGTGTCGTTGGAGTGATCACTTGCATGTTATCTTCAGCACATAACTGTAAGAAACGTTCTAAACGAGCTGATGAGTGCTCTGGACCTTGACCTTCGAAACCGTGTGGTAACAACATTGTTAAACCACAAACTCGTTCCCATTTAGTCTCGCCAGAAGCAATAAACTGGTCAATTACAACCTGAGCACAGTTTACGAAGTCACCAAATTGCGCTTCCCAAATGATTAAGCTCTTAGGAATTGTAGTTGCATAACCATATTCAAATGCAAGAACAGCTTCTTCAGATAATAAAGAATCGTAAATCGCAAAACGAGGCTGGTTTTCTTTGACATTGCAAAGTGGAATATACGTTGAACCATCTACTTGATTATGCAATTTTGCATGACGGTGCGAGAATGTACCACGCCCAACGTCTTCACCAGTAATACGAACAAGGTAATCTTCATCAATCAAGGTTGCATAAGCTAAAGTTTCAGCAGCACCCCAGTTCAATGCAGTTTCACCAGTTTGCATTTTCACACGATCTTCAATAACTTTTTGCACTTGACGCTGCATAACAAATCCTTCCGGAAGTTTGCTCATGCCCTCGCCTAATTCTTTTAAGCGATTTAAGTCAAATGAAGTATCCCAATCGTCTGTATAGTCATGGCCCAAATAAGGTGTCCAATCAACAAACATTTTTGTATTTGGTTCAAGTACTAAAGCGTTTGCCACATGGTTGCCGGCTTCTAAGTCTGCACGGTAATCTTCAACCATTTGGTCTGCTTCAGCACGATCAATAACTTTGTTTTGAACAAGCTGATCTGCATAGAGTGTACGAGTTGTTGCTTTTTTAGCAATCACTTGATACATCAATGGTTGTGTACCAGACGGCTCATCTGCTTCGTTATGACCACGACGACGGTAACAGAACAAGTCAAGTACAACGTCTTTACGGAATTCGTGACGGAAATCATGTGCTAATTGAGTAGCAAAGATTACTGCTTCAGGATCATCGCCATTCACATGGAAAATTGGCGTCTGAATCATTTTTGCAACGTCAGTACAATATTCAGTAGAGCGCGCATCACGTGGATCAGAAGTTGTAAAACCAACTTGGTTGTTCACGATAATGTGTACAGTACCACCAACCGTATAGCCACGAGTTTGTGACATCTGGAAGGTTTCCATGTTCACACCTTGACCTGCAAATGCAGCGTCACCATGAACAATGACTGGCAATACATCATCACCGCCGATGTCTCTACGACGCACTTGACGTGCACGCACAGAACCTTCAACTACAGGACCAACGATTTCCAAGTGAGATGGGTTAAATGCTAATGCCAAGTGAACTTCGCCACCTTGAGTCATTACATTACTTGAAAAACCTTGATGATATTTAACGTCGCCAGAACCTTTCTTATGAATAGCTTTACCTTCAAACTCGCCAAACAAGTCTGCAGGGTTTTTACCCATAATATTAACAAGAAGGTTTAAACGGCCACGGTGTGGCATACCAATAACAACTTCTTTACAACCAACAGCACCAGCACGTTGAATGATTTCATTCACCATAGGAATAAAAGATTCACCACCTTCTACACCAAAGCGTTTAGCACCAACGTATTTATTACCTAGGAATTTTTCAAGCCCTTCTGCAGCGGTTAAACGCTCCAAGAACCCTTTCTTTTGATCATTTGTAAAATTAAGCTGACCACGAACACTTTCAAGACGTTGTTGAATCCAACGCTTTTCTTTTGTGTCCACGATATGCATATATTCAACACCGATTGAACCACAATAGATTGCTTCCATTGCTTCAATCATTTCAGCAAGCGTTGCTTCGCTTTTGCCAATCTCAAGATTGCCTGTGTTGAATACTGTGTCTAAATCTGATTTGGTTAAACCATGTTCTGAAAGATCTAAATCAGGAATATCTTCACGCTTAGCAAGACCTAATGGATCTAACTTAGCTTTTTGATGTCCGCGATTACGATAAGCAGCAATAAGTTGTAAAACGCCAATTTGACGACGTTCATGCTCAGTACTTACCGTACTTTGTACAACAGGTTGAACACGATTAGCATTACGTCCTAGTAATAGGAATTGCTCACGCACAGCGCCGTGTGGTTGGTCACCCTTTGGATATTTATCGAAATATTGGCGCCAGTCCTCAGCTACAGAGGTTGGGGAAGACAGGTACTGCTCGTAAAGTTCTTCAATATACGCTGCACTATCAGCGGAAAGTTCAGTGTCAAGACGCAATGCGTCAGCAACTTCTTGCATTTGTGGACCCATTTCCTATTGCAAAAAATATTACAGGCTGCCTTTTAAGCACACCCATGATGCATAATGCCAAATTGGTAAAAAAGGCATTACTTACCCAACAGGTCTTTAAGACCATGGGGCGTCATACTACCTAGAGAGGAAACTCTATAGGTAATTAATGAATCACAACACCCTCAATGGCATCATCACTCACCTTATACTCGATTAAAACCGAGCAATTTTTTGCAAATCTTTTTAGAAAAATTAACTTTAAAATTAACTTTTCTAAAATGACTTTAACCATAAAAATTAAGCACAGATCTAAGATCGTGCTACTTAAATTAATTTTACTAGTATACGCTTTTTTCAGCTATAACTTTGTGGCAAATCGTATCATGTTCTTAACAAACGATTGATTTTTTTGACACATACCATCTATAAATTGGCGAAATACATATGCGATTTTATCTTTTAATATATGGTGCAACATATAAAAACCTCATCTTTTTCGACCAAAGTCTAAAGTTTACATTATAAAGTTAAAAAAAAACGCACATCAAGGATGTGCGTTCTCTGTTTGTGCAGAATTAACCCGCTTGATCTAATAGCATGTTACGGATGTGACCGATTGCTTTTGTAGGATTTAGACCTTTAGGACATACTGACACACAGTTCATGATACCTTTACAACGGAACAAACTGAATGGATCGTCAAGACGAGACAAACGGTCTGCTGTAGCAGTATCACGAGAATCAATAATAAAACGGTATGCATTCAACAATGCTGAAGGACCCAAGAACTTGTCAGGGTTCCACCAGAATGATGGACATGAAGTTGAACAACATGCACAAAGAATACATTCATACAAACCGTTTAAGTGTTCACGCTCATCTGGAGTTTGTAAACGCTCTTTAGGTGGAGCTGGCTGGTTATTGATCAAGAATGGCTGAATCTTGTCATATTGATCATAGAATTGGTTCATATCAACAACCAAATCTTTAACTACCGGCAAACCTGGTAATGGACGAATTACGATTTTCTCTGGTAAATCATTGAGGTTTTCTAAACAAGCTAAACCATTTTTACCATTGATATTCACACCATCCGAACCACAAATACCTTCACGGCAAGAACGACGGAATGTTAACGTTTCGTCTTGAACTTTCAATGCAAGCAATGCATCAAGCAACATACGGTGCTTATCAGTCAATTCAAGTTTGAAAGTTTGCATGTACGGCGCTTTATCCTTATCAGGATCATAGCGGTAGATTTCGAATGTACGAGTACCTCTACTCATCTTTATACTCCCGATTAGAATGTACGTGGTGCTGGCGGAATTGCATCAACAGTCAACGGTTTGAAGCGCACTGGCTTATATTCCAAACGGTTATCTGATGAATACCATAACGTGTGTTTCATCCACTCATCATCACGGCGACCGTATGAGTAAGTTGGGTGATCAGCTGGCAATTCATAATCAACTACAGTATGCGCACCACGACACTCTTTACGCGCAGCAGCTGAAATTAGAGTTGCTTTTGCAACTTCATACAAGTTTTCAACTTCAAGCGCTTCAACACGTGCAGTGTTAAATACTCTAGATTTATCTTTTAAGTGGATATTACGCACACGTGGTTCAAGAGCAAGAATCTCTTTAACACCTTTATCAAGCAACGCTTGAGTACGGAATACACCTGCATGGTCTTGAACGATATCACGAATTGCATCAGCAACTTCTTGAGCATTTTCACCAGCAGTTGACTCATCCAACTTACGTACACGAGCTAATGTTTGCCCTAATACATCTGTTGGAAGTGGCGCATATTCATCACCATGATGCTTAGTTACGTAATCGATAATGTGCTCACCAGCAGCTTTACCAAATACAACCAAGTCAAGAAGTGAGTTAGTACCTAAACGGTTTGCACCATGTACTGATACACAAGAACATTCACCAATTGCATAGAAACCTTTTACAGGTTTAGTGTAGTTGTCTGTACCCACTTCAGGTAAACATACCTGACCATGCATATTCGTAGGAATACCACCCATTTGATAATGGATTGTTGGTACTACAGGAATCGCTTCTTTTGTGATATCAACGTTCGCGAATTTTTTACCAATCTCAAATACAGATGGTAAACGTTTCATGATTGTTTCAGCACCCAAGTGAGTCATATCAAGTAAGATATAATCACCTTTTGGACCACAACCACGACCTTCTTTAATTTCTTGGTCCATAGAACGTGAAACGAAGTCACGTGGAGCCAAGTCTTTTAAAGTCGGTGCATAACGTTCCATGAACGGTTCGCCGTCTTTATTACGAAGGATTGCACCTTCACCACGACAACCTTCAGTCAACAATACACCAGCGCCCGCAACACCCGTTGGGTGGAATTGCCAGAACTCCATATCTTGCAATGGAATACCAGCACGAGCAGCCATACCAAGACCGTCACCAGTGTTGATATAAGCATTTGTTGATGCACGGTAAACACGACCAGCACCACCAGTAGCAAATAATGTCGCTTTTGCTTGGAATACTGAAATGTTGCCAGTTTCCTGGTCAATCGCTGTTACACCAAGAACTTCACCAGCTTCGTTACGGATCAAATCAAGAGCGATCCACTCAACGAAGAATTGAGTACCCATTTTCACGTTGCTTTGATAAAGCGTGTGTAATAGTGCATGACCTGTACGGTCCGCAGCTGCACAAGCACGTGGAACTGGCTTATCACCATAGTTAGCAGAGTGACCACCGAACGGACGTTGGTAAATTGTACCATCAGCGTTACGGTCAAAAGGCATACCCATGTGTTCAAGTTCATACACAACTTTTGGTGCTTCACGACACATAAATTCAATTGCGTCTTGGTCACCTAACCAGTCAGAACCTTTTACTGTATCGTAAAAATGGAAATGCCAGTTATCTTCTTGCATATTACCTAACGACGCACCGATACCACCTTGAGCAGCTACAGTGTGCGAACGTGTCGGGAAAACTTTAGTGAGTACTGCAACTTTCAAACCTGCTTGAGCAAGTTGGTAAGATGCACGCATACCAGAACCACCACCACCAACGATAACTGCATCGAAAGTGAGGTTTTGAATATTTGAATAATCTTCTTTAGGGGTTATCGCGCCCATGATGTCTTCCTATCAATTCGCCCAGAAAATCTGGATACCCCAGATTGCGTACACAAACACTGCAATAATGACAGCCGTCGTCAGTACAAGGCGTAAACCTTTCGCTGAAGGACCCATTTGACGAGTAGTGACATAGTCAGTAAAAACTTGCCACATCCCAATCCATGCGTGTGCGATAAGTGACAAAATTGCCAATAAAGAGAAAATCTTCATTGGTAATGTCATCATAAAACCAGCCCATTGTTGATAGTCAAATCCGCCTTTGCAAAGAATCCAACCCAAAAGAACAACAGTATAGGCTGCTAGTACAACCGCACTTACACGCTGGATATACCAATCACGAGAACCTGAACCAGTTAAACCTGTAGCACTTTTCATTAGAACATAATCCATACAAAGGCTGCGATAATGGCTACCACAGATAAGATCAATGAAATTGTCGCTGCAATACGACCACTTTGCAGTTCTTCAGCAAAACCTAAATCTGCAAGTAAGTGCTTTACTCCAGCAATAAAGTGGAATAATAAGCCGGCTACAAATACCCAAACGATGAAGCGTACGAGGATATTTCCAAACACGACATTTTTAACGTAGTCAAATCCTTCTGGTGAAGATAATGATTTATCTAAAATCCATAATAGAACTGGTACTAATAAGAAAACGATGACACCTGATAAACGGTGTAAAATTGATGCAATAGCCACGGGTGAGCGTAAATTTACCGCTAACACCTGACCCATGGACAAATTGACAGGTCTGTTGCTTTTCACAGCGGGCATCCTGTAGGTAGAAACTCCGACCGGAGTTTGTTGAATTAATTCCAAGGAAAGCTGGCATTGTTAGGCAAGCACAGCTCATGCCTAACCTATAAACGACACTGAATTATAAAACGCGAAGTATCAAAATACAAACAATCCACTTTCCCATTTAAGCAAAAAACAATTAAATAAGAATCATTCACAATGATATCACCCTATTAACCCTATTAAAAAGGTATACATAGTTCCATCATGTTGTTGTTTAAAATAACTTTTTATTTAATTTCATTTTTTCTGAAATTTCTTTTAAATAAGTAAGTTTTAGACTAAAGATAAAGTTATAAATTCATCATATAAATAGAAAAATGTTAGTAACTCCTCATATTTTCAATAAAAGCCACAATTTAATTAAGTAAACGTACTTACATTCACCCCAAATCGGTCAATCTAAAATACGTTTGAGAAAGCAATTTTTATTGGAAATAGAAGTTTTTATTATTTTAACGCAGTTCAATTAGCTATTTTTTATACAATTAAACTTAAAAAAACACCAATATCCTTTGTTACAACTAAATAAAAATAGAGTTTTTTTTGAGTAGAAATTTGAAATTACACCATGAGTTTTATGATTTTTTTAATTGGATTGGCATTTTCTACCTACTTATCATTTTTAATCTTAATTTTAAAATTTGCTTACAATTGGACTGATACTTCATTTTTTTTCTGCACGTTCTTGTTGAATTGACTTATTATACCATCCCGATGCAGTGATTTTACTGACTTTTTTGCTCGGGTCTTGATGACTAACTCTCTGTGAGATCGTCATTTTTTATCCATAAGTATAATTGACAAAATTTCAGTACTCACTAATCTTATAGCAAATTTTGACACCGTCTGATTCGCACATGAGAACATTAGGATTTCGGGTCAGATCAACATTCACCAGGACAGGAGATCTATTGAATGTCTGAAGCAAATGGCAAAAAAGCCGTATTACATCTTGATGGCAAAGAAATTGGATTACCAATCTACAGTGGCACTTTAGGTCCAGATGTAATTGATGTCAGCAGCATATTGAAAGAAGGTCATTTCACTTTCGATCCTGGTTTTATGGCGACAGCTGCATGCGAGTCTAAAATTACGTTCATTGATGGTGACAAAGGTATTTTATTACACCGCGGTTACCCAATTGATCAGTTAGCAACTCAAGCAGACTATCTTGAAACTTGCTACTTGCTACTAAATGGCGAGCTTCCAACTGCTGAACAAAAAACAGAATTTGATGCCAAAGTTCGTGCTCATACGATGGTTCACGACCAAGTTAGCCGTTTCTTCAATGGTTTCCGTCGTGATGCTCATCCTATGGCGATCATGGTTGGTGTTGTTGGTGCATTATCTGCGTTCTATCACAACAACCTTGACATTGAAGACATCAATCACCGTGAAATCACTGCGATTCGTCTCATTGCAAAAATTCCAACACTTGCTGCTTGGAGTTACAAATACACAGTAGGTCAACCATTCATCTATCCACGTAATGACTTAAATTACGCGGAAAACTTCTTACACATGATGTTTGCTACCCCTGCTGACCGTGATTACAAAGTAAATCCTGTTCTTGCTCGCGCGATGGATCGTATTTTCACGCTTCATGCTGATCACGAACAAAATGCTTCGACATCTACAGTACGTCTTGCCGGCTCTACTGGTGCAAACCCTTATGCATGTATCTCTTCAGGTATTTCTGCGCTTTGGGGACCTGCTCACGGTGGTGCAAACGAAGCTGTACTTAAAATGCTTGATGAAATCGGTAGTGTAGAAAACGTTGCCGAGTTCATGGAAAAAGTTAAACGTAAAGAAGTTAAACTCATGGGCTTCGGTCACCGCGTTTACAAAAACTTCGACCCACGTGCTAAAGTCATGAAACAAACTTGTGACGAAGTTCTTGAAGCATTAAATATCAATGATCCTCAATTAGCGCTTGCTATGGAACTTGAGCGTATTGCATTGAATGACCCGTACTTCGTTGAACGTAAACTTTACCCTAACGTAGATTTCTACTCAGGTATCATCCTTAAAGCGATTGGTATCCCAACAGAAATGTTTACGGTAATCTTTGCACTTGCACGTACAGTAGGTTGGATCAGCCACTGGTTAGAAATGCACAGCGCACCATACAAAATCGGTCGTCCTCGCCAGCTTTATACTGGTCCAGTTCAACGCGATATCAAACGTTAATATTCGAAAGAAAATTAATGACAAAAAAGCTGCCTTCTGGCAGCTTTTTTATTGAGGTATCTTCAATTCAATCTACAAACTTATTCTTCATCAAACACACTTAATAAGTGATGACTAATTCCATCAGCTCTCAACCAAGCTAACTCATAACTCGCTTTAGCTAAAGCTAAAACGCGCCTTTCGAATTCAACCCATATTGTTTTGACTTGAGGCTCTGAAATACCCAAACCACTTTCTGTTGCCAGATGCTTATTTTTTTCACATATTTTTAAAGCGTGATAGAGCTTACGACCTTTGCTCGCCCCTTCCATCAGCCGAACACGTTTACTTAAAATAAATCCTTCTACATGCTGCAAGTTTGCATGAGGTAACATGGGTACTAGAATTTGATTCAATTGATCATCTAAACGCTTCCATACAGCCAAACGTTGCTCTGCTGTATAAGTATTCCATTGAATCACTTCATGGTTAAAACGACGACAACCACGGCAAACCTGATCACCAAAAACTGTTGAACAACGCCCTGCACATGGGGTGAGAGAGAGCGTTCGATGATCACTACTCAAAACAGACTCCTTAAATAAACCATATACTTTTTATGGTTTTCTCGCTTATTACAAATTTTCGCGCTAAAATGTGCGCCTTAAATTTCTATCTTAATACATTTGGAGTTTTCCATGAACGCTACTGTAGAACAGCTTGCACCTGTAGAACAGCAAGCGACCGCAGATTGGGTTGTTGCCGCACTATATCAATTTAAAGAAGTTCAAGATCCTACAGATCTTCAGCAACGTCTATTAAACTTAGTGAAAACAATTAATCTGTGTGGAACACTAATTGTAGCAGGTGAAGGAATTAATGGTACTGTGGCGGGCGACCGTGTAGCAATTGATAGTCTTTATCAATTTTTGCTCAATGAAGGTTTTGCCTCTATGGAATATAAGGAGTCTTTTAGCTCTGACAAACCTTTCCGTAAAATGAAAATTAAACTTAAAGAAGAAATTGTGACTTTAGGTGTTGAAGTTAAACCCCGCGACTTAGTGGGCCACTATCTTGATCCAAAAGAATGGAATGATTTAATTGCACGTGATGATGTAATTTTAATCGATACGCGTAATGATTACGAATATAAGGCGGGTACTTTCAAAGGTGCAATCGACCCTAAAACTGAGACATTCCGCGAGTTTCCAGAATATGTTAAAAAAGAGCTAGAGCAACATAAAGATAAAAAAATTGCGATGTTCTGTACAGGCGGTATACGCTGTGAAAAATCAACTTCTTTACTTCTCCAAGAAGGATTTACAGAGGTTTACCATCTTAAAGGCGGTATTCTTAAATATTTAGAAGAAACCCCTGCTGATGAAAGCTTATGGGAAGGCGAATGTTTCGTATTTGACGGACGTACTGCCGTAACTCATGGCGTTGAAGAAGGCGTAAATATTAAATGTCATGCTTGTGGCTGGCCACTAACTCCAGAAGAGTCTGCTTTACCAAGCTATGAACATGGTGTTTCTTGCGTGTATTGCATCGACAAGACAACAGAAAAACAAAAAGCTGGTTTCCGTATGCGCCAGTCACAAATTGCAGCTGCAAAACGTAAACGTTTATAAATCACTAGAACTATTGTTCAGAAGGCATTTAGATTTCTAAGTGCCTTTTTTTATTTCTATACAATTAAATTTTTCCAAATAAAAAACGCCCTAGAAAGGACGTTATTTACATAATTTTTTAAAGTTTAATTTGGCGTATGATACATCAAGTATAATTCATTCAAATTATCTGGAATTTCTTCTGCCAGTTCATCCATTAGCTGTCCATTACGACGGAAAGATTCCATCTGCGGATCTTCTTCATCAATTCCACTAAATACCATCATTGGTAAAGTTAAATCAATTAATTGTTCTTCATATTCAGGGGCAAACCATGCCTCTTCATTTAAGAACATTGCATCAACAAATCCCACACTCCAGTCGCCTAAGCTAGATTCAACATCAGCTTCTTCAATTTCAAATGGAAATGCAATTCCATTTTCATTTGCTAAATCTTGTCGAATTGACTCTAACCACGCATTGATTTGCTGAATAATTTCAGCAGGAACCTTCTTATGGTTATTATCAAACAGCTCATCTAACCAACGGTCAAACTGAGGGCCTACTGCAATTGCACACAGAAAACCATGAGTTGCAGCGAAATCTAGACCATACTCATTGTGGTCTCCATCTAGATATTCACTTAATTGGTCTAAATCTAACGCACTCATTGTGTTACCTGACTATAAAAAAGAAATCTACGATAGCATAGCATTTAAGCTGACGATGCCCTATTCAGATTTGATTAGTCTTCATCATCAAGATCATCATCGTCTAAATCATAATCAAAATCCTTCAACTCACGCTCTAAACGGCGTTGAGCTAAAAGATCATCGATTAATCTACGTTTTTCTAATGATTCTTTTGCAGTGATTTTGCCTGATGACTCATCAAAACCGACATCATCATCATCACCGTAGCTATCATCTAGTTCAAAATCTGTAGAAGACACTAAAACTACCTCTAATGAAAAAATGTGAATGGGTCTAGCCGCTATTTATCTCTCTTACAGAATCATGTCAAGTTTTATTTATATTTTTTTCATTAAACTGCATATTTGTACTTTTTTTCACCCAAAAAATTGTGTATTTATAAAACTGAACTATTTTTTTAATCAAGAAAAAATTCTATGATCTTTTCCATAATTTAAGCTTGAAAAAAATGAATTTAACCCAATATCCAAAAAACAGACGTGAATTCAAAGATATTTTTTATTTAACGGTTACCGATCAAATCCAAAATATTTCAAGCAAATTGTGCTATCATGCACGGTTTTTCACTGCCACAGATTCAACGAAGAGTAAGCAAAGATGAGCGATATGCATTCCCCTACTTCTCAAGTAGCGGCTCTGATTAGCCGAGGCAAAGAACAAGGTTACTTAACTTACGCTGAGGTTAACGATCATCTGCCGGACTCGATTACTGAAAGCGAACAGATTGAAGACATTATTCAAATGCTTCAAGACGTTGGTATTCCTGTACACGAGCGTGCACCTGAATCTGACGATACCATGTTCGGTGAGTCAACTGACACAGCCGATGAAGTTGCTGAAGAAGAAGCTGCTGCCGTACTTGCATCGGTTGAAAATGAGCCTGGGCGTACGACAGACCCTGTACGTATGTACATGCGTGAAATGGGTACAGTTGAACTGTTAACCCGTGAAGGTGAAATCAGCATTGCAAAACGTATTGAGGAAGGGATTCGTGATGTCCTTAATTCAATTGCGTATTGGCCAAATGCTGTTGAAGTTGTATTAAAAGAATATAATGATTTCTTGACTGGCGAACGTCGCCTTGCCGATATTTTATCTGGCTATCTTGATCCGGAAACTGACGCAGAAATTCCTGAAGTTCTAGAAGAAGAAACAGAGCTTGAGGAAGAAGCAGCGCCAGCTACACCAGTAAAAGAAGTTAAGCTTGACGACGATGAAGAAGATGAAGAGTCAGAAAGCGATGATGACTCTGAAGGTGAATCTGGTCCAGACCCTGAAGTTGCAAAAGTTCGTTTTAATGAACTTGAAGCTGCATGGACTAAAACAAAAGCTATTATTGAGAAACATGGTCGTAACAGCCCAGAAGCAGACGAAGCTTTAGAAGCTTTAGCTACTGTATTTATGATGTTTAAGTTTACACCGCGTTTATTTGACATCATTTCTGAAATGATTCGTGGTACACATGAGCAAATTCGTGCCAACGAACGTGAAGTTATGCGTTACGCAGTACGTCGTGGCCGTATGGATCGCACTCAATTCCGTACATCTTTCCCTAAGCAAGAATCTAATCCAGCTTGGTTAGATGAACAGATTGCTAAAGCTCCTGCTGAGATCAAGGCGCATTTAGAAAAGGTTCGTCCGGATATTTTAGCATTCCAGCAAAAGATTGCAGATATTGAGAAAGAACTTAATTTAAGTGTTGCTGAAATTAAAGATATTTCTAAGCGTATGGCGATTGGCGAAGCAAAAGCACGCCGTGCTAAGAAAGAAATGGTAGAAGCCAACCTTCGTTTGGTAATTTCGATTGCGAAGAAATATACTAACCGTGGTTTACAGTTCCTTGACTTGATTCAAGAAGGGAACATTGGTTTGATGAAAGCAGTAGACAAGTTTGAATATCGTCGTGGATATAAATTCTCGACTTATGCAACTTGGTGGATTCGTCAGGCGATTACCCGTTCGATTGCCGATCAGGCTCGTACAATTCGTATTCCTGTACATATGATTGAAACGATTAACAAGATCAACCGTGTATCTCGTCAATTGTTACAAGAAATGGGCCGTGAACCAACACCTGAAGAACTAGGTGAACGTTTAGAAATGGACGAAGTTAAGGTTCGTAAAGTACTTAAAATTGCCAAAGAACCGATTTCAATGGAAACGCCTATTGGTGATGATGAAGATTCGCATCTTGGTGATTTCATTGAAGATCAAAACATCACTTCTCCAATTGATGCTGCGACCTCAGAAGGCTTAAAAGAAGCAACACGCGAAGTTCTTGAAAACTTAACTGAGCGTGAAGCAAAAGTATTGAAAATGCGTTTTGGTATTGATATGCCAACCGATCATACACTAGAAGAAGTGGGCAAACAGTTTGACGTAACACGTGAACGTATTCGTCAGATTGAAGCGAAAGCGTTGCGTAAATTGCGCCACCCTTCTCGTTCTGAACACTTACGTTCTTTCTTGGAAAATGACTAAGTTTTGATAGCTTGAAATTTCAAAACTAAGCCCCATTTAATAGAAAGAGCTATAAACGCCTGCGATGATGCAGGCGTTTCAAATCATGAGGTAACTTATGTTAGACCGCACTCCATCTCGCGAACTACAAGAACATCTTTGGGTATTTCCGATGGATTATCCAATTAAACTTATTGGCGATGCGGGTGAAGAATTACGTGTTGCTGTAGTTGATATTTTGGTAAAACATTTTCCAGAATTTGACCACTCAACGCTAAAAGTTCAAGAATCTCGCACCGGCAAGTATCATTCTTTAACAGCACAATTACGCTTTGAAGAATTAGAACAAGTTCATGCACTTTATGCTGACTTGGCTGCTTGTCCGCAGATCAGAACTGCGCTTTAATTTTAAGTTCTTCAATCAATACCACAGTCAGACATTCTTGCTGTGGTATTTTTTTGGAAATTTTTAAGCCCTTCAATACTGAAAAAACAATACAAATATTTAGAACTACTATTATAAAATCCTTTAAAATTACAGGGTTTTCGGCTTCTATCTTGCAGATATTAACGGGCCGCATAAACTAACTTATAGGAATATATTGTGATGAGCCTTGATAAACCCAACTTGATCATTCGCCAATGGAACGATTTACAAGATTATCAAAGCAAGTTTGAAACCATGAAACTCTTAACAAATGAGCGTGATCAAGATACGCCTGATGAGTTATGGTTACTTCAACATCATAATGTCTTAACACAAGGTCAAGCAGGCAAACCAGAACACATTCTAATTTCATCAGACATTCCAATAGTACAAACCGACCGCGGCGGGCAAGTGACTTGGCATGGACCAGGTCAACTGGTTGCTTACTTTATGTTTGATCTTAATCGGCTAAAATGGAACGTACGTACATTGGTCAGTTTTGCTGAACAATTTATGATAGATGTTTTGAAAAAGTATGGAATTGAAGCTTATGCCAAGCCAGATGCACCTGGGGTATATGTAGATGGCCGCAAGATTGGTTCCTTAGGTTTTAAAATTCGCCGTGGCCGTAGTTACCATGGATTAGCATTAAACTTGGACTGTGCTTTAGATGGATTCCAGACCATCAATCCTTGCGGCTATGCAGGGTTAGAAATGGTACGTATACAAGATTTAGTGACTCCTTATCCATCATTTCGTCAACTTTGTCAGGACTTTATTGAGTATATTAATAGCACTGGGTACTTTAATGACCCTAAAGTCAAATATGAATAAATCGCTTTGCGATGAAATAAAAATGGATTAGAGTAATTACTCTAAATTTGCTTTCGCATAATTTTAACAAGGGATACGCGAGTGATTTCGACAAAAGCGGTAAAGCCGACGCTGCAACTTGCCTACGTTAAGCTCATGATGGATGTTATTGGTCGTGGCTTAGTCATGGCAAGTCAAGTGGACTCTGAAATACAAGAGGAAGTATCTAAATTTCCTGTTCACTTTGTACTTTCAATGAATGTTTTCCCGAATGGACCAGCATTTTTTGCTCGAGTGACAGAGGACAAACAGCTAGAACTACTTCAAAGAGCTGAAAAAAAACCAGACTTAACGATTACCTTCAAACATGTCACTCATGCCTTTTTAGTGTTTTCTTTTCAAGAAAGTACCGCTCAGGCATTTGCTAATGACCGAATGATTGCCGATGGCGATGTATCTGCTGCTATCCGCTTGGTACGCTGCCTAAATAAAATGGAATCTCTTATTTTACCTAAATTGGTTGCTTCACTAGCAGTCAAAGAATACCCAAGCGAACTTACCCTAAAAGAAAAATTCAACGAGGCTGCAAATATTTACTTAAAAGTAGCCAAGTCCTATTTCAAGCGGAGCGCATAACATGGCCAAACCATATTACGAATTCTTTTGTCCTGTAAAAGTCATTGCTGGTAATGCTGCGCTAGAACACATTCCATTTGAGCTTGCAACTTTAGGTGCAAAACGTCCTCTTATCATTACAGATAAAGGTGTTCGCGCAAATGGCTTATTAAATCCGATTGAAGCTGCATTTAGTACAACCGATGCTGTCATTGGTCATGTTTTTGATGATGTACCACCAGACTCAAGTTTAGAAGTCGTTCGCCTTGCAGCAGAAGCTTATCGCACAAACAAATGTGATGCGATTATTGCTGTAGGTGGCGGTTCAGTCATAGATACTTCTAAAGCAACTAATATTTTAGTTTCTGAAGGTGGAAATGACTTATTGCAATATGCAGGTGCTCACAACTTACCGAAGCCATTAAAACCATTTTTTGTGATCCCAACAACCTCTGGCACTGGTTCTGAAGTAACCATGGTTGCTGTAGTTTCAGATACTCAAAAGAATGTTAAGTTAGCATTTGCTTCTTATTATTTAATGCCACATGCAGCGATTTTAGATCCACGCATGACGCTTACATTGCCTCCTCATTTAACAGCAATGACTGGTATGGATGCATTAACGCATTGTGTTGAAGCCTATACATGTCTGGCTGCCAATCCATTGAGCGATGCTTATGCAAGTGCCGGAATTAAAAAGATTAGTGAAAATCTCTTTAATGTCTTAGAAAACCCAAATGACTCGCAAGGCCGTTTAGAGTTAGCTCAAGCTTCCACAATGGCGGGTATTGCATTTTCCAATTCAATGGTCGGCCTAGTTCACTCTTTAGGACATGCTTTAGGCGCTGTTGCTCACCTGCCTCATGGTTTATGCATGAATTTATTCTTACCTTACGTACTTGAATATAATAAACAAGTAAATGGTCAGAAAATTGGTGAGTTACTGTTACCACTCGCTGGTGCAGATATTTACGCACAAACGCCTGCAACCCAGCGCGCAGATAGAGCAATTACGACAATCTTAGCAATGCGTGATCGCCTATTTACTTTAACAAAGCTACCACGCACTCTACGTGAAACAGGTAAAGTAACTGAAGCACAGCTTGATGAAGTTGCAGAAAAAGCACTAAATGATGGCTCAATTATTTACAACCCGAAAGAAGCAAGCTTAAAAGATATCCGAGATATCTTAGAAAAAGCTTGGTAATTTGATAAGTTAAACTCAAAAAAATCTTATAAAGGTCTGATTTATATATTAAATCAGACCTTTTTTATGACTAAGAATTTTTATTCATTATTTTATTTGAAATATGTGGCAAAAAATTTGCTAAAAAATAGATGAAAGTACTGACAATTTATATCAATTTAGGATAGATTGGCGCACTTTATCTTTTTCTGTAGGGGGGATCGTTCGTCTCAAACGATCCTTAACACCAAGCTGATCCTTGATCAACGATTATGAGGATAACGCCGTTGACAAATTTATCTGGGACTAAACCAACAGGCAAGCTTCAAAAGAATCTTGTACTTTGGCATATTGTTATTATTGGTTTAGCTTACATTCAGCCATTAACGTTATTTGATACTTTTGGTTTAGTGTCAGAACGAAGTGGTGGTCATGTACCAACTTCCTACATTTTTGCATTAGTCGCAATCTTATTAACATCGATCAGTTATGGACATATGATTAAGCGCTACCCTTCTTCTGGGTCGGCCTATACCTATGCTCAAAAATCAATTCACCCTAATGTTGGCTTTATGGTGGGTTGGTCTTCTTGGTTAGACTATCTACTGTCACCGCTTGTTAATATTATCTTGGCAGATATTTACCTAAGAGCTCTTTTTCCAGAAGTAAATAACTGGTTATGGGTGATTGGTTTAACAACACTTATGACTGTTATTAATTTATTTGGTGCACGGTTCGTTGCACGTTTTAACAGTACGATTGTTGTTATTCAGCTTGGCGTAATTTTTTACTTTGTTTATCAGGTATATACTTTACTTACTCAAGGTGTATATGCAGATGGAACTTTAAATCCAGATAAATCAGCATTGTGGTCATTAACTCCTTTTTGGAACGATATGACGTCTGTCAGTTCTTTAATTGCTGGCGCGACTGTACTCTGCTTCTCTTTTACCGGATTTGATGCTTTATCTTCTCTTGCTGAAGAAACAAAAGATGCAGAAAAAACGCTACCAAAAGCTATTTTTTCTACAGCATTACTTGCAGGTATTATTTTCATTGTAAGTACTTACTTCATCCAATTATATTTCCCAAGTAACCCAAACACTTACTTTAATCCTTTAGATGAATCACAACCTGTGATGGTCGCTGCGATTGGTAGTTTGATGTTTAAAACTTTGGTTTTATATTTTGCTGTAGTTGCTGTGATGGCATCAGGTATTTCTGCCCATGCAGGTGTATCACGTTTAATGTATGTGATGGGACGCGATGGCGTCATCAATAAGAAATTATTTGGTCATATCAGTCCGAAACTGCATACTCCAACTTACAACATTCTTATTGTTGGTGTGGTTGCTTTATCTGCTGGCTTTTTAGATCTTGAACATATTGTTAACTTGATTAGCTTTGGTGCCTTAACTGCTTTTAGTTTTGTTAACTTCTCTGTAATTTCTCGCTATGCATTAAGAGATGGCAAGAATAAAACGCTTAAAGACATCATTAACTATATTGTTATACCAACGCTTGGTTTTGCCAGTGTGTTTATGATGTGGTTAGAGATTGATAAGCTTGCCTTACAAATTGGCTTAGCTTGGGCCGTTATTGGTGTAGGTTATCTTGCCTATAAAACCAAAGGCTTCAAATATAATGCTCCGCAACATAACGAGCATGAGTAATAAAAAAGGCGCTTAAAGCGCCTTTTTTATGGTCAAATTAACCGTAAATTTTATTCACAATGCTTTGTACACGTTGAGCATAAAGTTTTGCTGTTTCGAGATCACCTGTCGGAACCTCTTCCACACTTGCATCAGAAGGTGATTGAACTAAAAGCCCAACTGAACCGCCTAAGTTGTTTACATCTTCACGTGTTGCATCTTTCGTATTTGCTGGTGATAAACCAAGGCTCACCCAAATCCCACCATGCTGTGATGCTAAAGTTTGTAATTGGATAAGAGTTACTTGCTTATCCCCATTTAAGCTCGCGCTGTTTGTGAAGCCAGCAAATACTTTATCTTGCCAACCACGTGTAAACCACACTTTTGAAGTTGCATCAGCGAACTTCTTAAACTGCCATGGCGCTGTACCCATATAAGTAGGCGCACCAAAAACAATCCCCTTTGCATCATTTAATGTCTGCCAATCTTGATCAGTAATATTACCTTCCTGATCAATTTGAACGAGCTGAGCATTAATCTCGTTTGCAAATGTTTCAGCAACAACTTTTGTATGGCCATAACCAGAGAAATATACAACCGCGATATTAGAGTTAGACATGGGAGAAAACCTTTGTTTTATTAAATTCCACTTTATGATATATTTTAGAAACTAGGTGTCAATTAGTTACTAGTTGGTAACTAGGGTAATTTTTCAAAAAATTATAGGTAAATGGTATGAATGAATGTCTAAAATATAATATTTTTCAACAACATTGCCCTGCTCGTTTATTTTTTGAAAAAATTGCAGATAAATGGGTTTTATTGATTTTAAATGTTCTTGAGGAAGAAACTCAACACTTCAATTTGCTCAAAAAGAATATCCAAGGTATTTCCCCTAAAGTCTTATCACAGAAGTTAAAAATGCTAGAGAGAGACGGTTTCATCGAACGTAAAATCCAGAATACCTCCCCAATTCGTGTTGATTACTCACTTACTTCTTTAGGGCAAAATGTAGCTTCAATGGCATTCCAATTAAAGGAATGGGCCGAAACCAATATTGAGCAAGTTTTAGCAGCCCAAATAACTTATGATGAAAAAATACTAGAACAGGCTTAAAGAGATTTAGACAAAAATAAGGCCACAACTGTGGCTTTATTTTTACTTAAAATTAGATAACTTATCCTAAGGTTTTAAAGCCCTGCTGACGCCATGCCTCATAAACAATCACGGCGGTTGCATTAGATAAATTTAAACTTCTTGAATTTTCAGCCATCGGTAAACGGATCCACTGTTCTTGTGGAAACATTAAGCGGACATGCTCAGGCAAACCACGTGTTTCTGGCCCCATCAATAAAGCCACAGGCCGATTCAAATCGACTGTATGTGGAGTCGCTGAGCCTTTAGTGGTAAGTGGAAAAACATGCTCAACACCTTTAGCTTTTAGATCTGCAAGACATAGTTCAATGTTGTCCCAAATCTGCATACGCGCCCATTCATGATAATCAAGGCCAGCTCGCTTGAGCTTTTTATCATCTAACTCAAAACCCAGTGGTTTGATTAAATGTAGCTGTGCGCCCGTATTAGCACATAAACGAATGATATTGCCTGTATTGGCAGGAATTTCAGGCTCGTATAGGACAACATGAATCACAAATTTTCTCGACTTTAATAACCAGCAATAAATTCAGATAAATTTATTGCCATTTTAACTGTTCACGTAAACTTACCACTTCACCAATAATGGTTAAAGTCGGTGCTACGATATGATGTTCAGACACTTTAGTCGCAATATCGGCTAATGTTCCAACAATAACTTTTTGCTCTGGTGTTGTTCCTTTAGAGATTAAGGCTACTGGCATATCAGCACGTTGACCATGAGCAATAAGTTGCTCACAAATACGCTCTAAGCCAACCAATCCCATATATAAAACTAAAGTTTGATTTTGATAAACCAGTTCATTCCAAGGGAGTTCAGGTGAACCTTCCTTTAAATGCCCTGTCAAGAAACGAACGCTTTGTGCATAGTCACGATGAGTCAGCGGAATGCCCGCATAAGCTGAACAGCCTGATGCTGCGGTTATACCCGGTACAACCTGAAAAGTAACATTCGCCTCAACTAGCTCTTGAATCTCTTCACCACCTCGCCCAAAGATAAACGGGTCACCACCTTTTAGACGACAAACACGCTTGCCCTTTTGAGCATATTCAACCAATAAAGCATTGATACCATCTTGTGGAACAGAGTGATTTGAACGGGCTTTACCGACATAAATTTTAGTCGCATCGCGACGGCAAAGCTCTAAAATGGGTGCAGACACCAAACGATCATAAATTACGACATCTGCTTGCTGCATAAGACGCAATGCTTTTAATGTCAGTAGCTCAGGATCACCGGGGCCAGCCCCTACCAAATAAACTTCACCTTTAGGTGCAGTCCATTCTGTTAATGCTTGCTGAATTAAATCATTTGCTACGTCTAGATTGTCATTAAAAACTTGTTCTTTTAATGGACTAGCATATAAATTTTCCCAAAAGATTCGACGCTCATCTGGGTTGGTAATTTTTTCTTTTACTTGCTTGCGCCATTGACCTGAGAACTCAGCCAACTTACCCATGCCATGTGGAACAATCGTTTCTATTTGAGTACGAAGTTGTCTCGATAAAACGGGTGATGCACCATTTGAGGCAACAGAAATGACCAATGGAGAACGGTCAATAATCGCTGGAACCATAAAGCGGCAGTGTGGAATATCATCGACACTATTTACCAATAAATTACGCGCTTCACATTGCTCAAAAACTGCTTTGTTCACTTGCGCATCATTAGTGGCAGCAATAACTAATCTGTAAGAGGTATTTAAAAAAATTTCGGCAAAGGTCTCAGCAAAATACTGTCCCCCAGTCACCTGAACCAACTCTAAAAGCTGATCTTCAATTGCTGGAGCAATAATATCAATTACTGCTCCTGCTTTGGCTAAAAGATTTGCTTTGCGCAAAGCGATATGCCCACCACCCACAATCAGACAACGTTGCTGTTGCAACTTTAAAGAGATTGGAAAAATATCCACCTTAAGCCTCTACATTAATCATCTGATTTGGGTTAAGCAAAAACCGTGCACAATTTAGATGCAAAACTTAGTCAATAAAGGTTAAACCACCCATGTATGGGCGTAATACTTCTGGAATCTCGATAGAACCATCTTCACGTTGGTAATTTTCCATTACAGCAAGCAAAGTACGTCCAACTGCAAGACCTGAACCATTTAGTGTGTGCACTAATTCAGTCTTCTTTTGATCCATTCTGTAGCGTGCTTTCATACGGCGTGCCTGAAAATCACCCATATTAGAGCAGCTTGAGATTTCACGGTAAGTATTTTGGCTTGGAACCCAAACTTCTAAGTCGTAAGTTTTAATCGCACCGAAGCCCATATCCCCGCCACAGAGCAAAATTTTGCGGTATGGCAAACCAAGTGCCTGCAAAATGCCTTCAGCATGTGCAGTAAGCTCTTCAAGTGCTTGCATAGAGGTTTCAGGTTTAACGATTTGCACCATTTCAACTTTATCAAACTGATGCTGACGAATTAAACCACGGGTATCACGGCCATAAGAACCTGCTTCACTACGGAAACATGGTGTATGAGCTGCATATTTTAATGGCAAGCGTTCGGTATCAATAATCTCATCGCGAACGAAGTTAGTAACAGGAACTTCTGCTGTAGGGATGAGGTAATATTCTTTTTCACCTTGAAGTTTGAACAAATCTTCTTCAAATTTTGGTAACTGACCAGTACCACGAAGTGAATCAGCATTTACCAAATAAGGCACATAAGCTTCTGTATATCCATTCTTTAAAGTATGGGTATCAAGCATAAACTGAGTTAAAGCACGTTGTAGGCGCGCTAAAGAACCTTTTAAAACGCTAAAACGTGAACCAGTCAATTTAGTCGCAGTTTCAAACTCTAAACCGCCCATCCACTCGCCTAAATCGGTATGATCTTTAATTTCAAAATCAAACTGACGAGGTGTGCCCCATTTTGAGATTTCAACGTTATCATCTTCATTTTTACCAGCAGGAACAGATTCATCTGGCAAGTTAGGGATGCTAAGCGCTTTTTGTTCAATCTCGTTTTGTAGCTCTGACAAAGCAACTTCAGCAGCTTTGATTTCATCACCAATGGCTTGCATACGCGCCATGATTTCAGAAGCATCGCCACCGGATTTTTTAATCTGACCCACTTGTTTTGCACCGGCATTACGTTCTGCCTGCAATTTTTCAGTTTTTGATTGCAAGTCTTTACGGCGAGTTTCTAAAGAAGCCCATTCTTGAACATCTAATTGAACACCACGTTTTGCCAAAGCCGCATTAACGGCTTCAATATTATTTCTGAGTAACTTAGGGTCGATCATAATCAATCATAATATGGGTAAAAAACTGGCTATAGTGTAAGGCCTTCACACTAAAAAATATAGTGATCATCTTCATAACGAATAGCTTTCACACAATTGTTAGAATAGATCACCTATTTTAGAACTTATAGTTTGGCACACTTGGTAAATACTCAGGTTTAATGAATTTACTTGCCTCAAAATACGGCAGGGTTAATTCAGACATTCCTTCAGCATAAGAAGCCAACTCATAAATCGGATAGACAAAAACAATCCCATTTGCGCCATAGTAGAAATTATCACTTAATTGCAGTTTTTCACGGCTGATATTGTGCTCTTGAAGCCAATTTGTATTCGCATCAAAAAGTGCATCAACTAATTGTTTTTCAACATCTGGCTGAATGAGCTCAGCAACAGTAATATGTTTTTTATTTAATAAATCAAAAGTCACGAACTCTTGATGTGACATGCCATGTGCTGCACCAACAGAATATGAGTAGGTCTGTAATGCAAAAGTTGCAAGATTATAATTTTGCCCTAAATAGCGAGCATAAATTGCACTTTGACTCGAACGAGGCTCGCCTTCAGGTACATCGACAGGCTGATCAGCTAAATTTGCAAAAGCATTCGGATCTGCTTTCTTTATTCGATTAGTGAAGTAATCATTAATCCACTTTTGATTGGTTTGTACTGTTTGAAAGTCATACTCAGTACAACCATCTTCTAAACAAACTTTTGATTTCGGCAATTTTACTGGGATTACTTTTGCCTGAATGACAGGAACACCAGCCTCTTTAGTTTCTTTAACTTTTGCAGTCGAAGCAGCCTGCTCGTCTTTGGCTGCCGACTTTGGTTGGCAACCACTCACAATTGCGATTGCAGCCATTAATGGAAGAATACAAGTAATTTTTTTATCGTAAAGTCGCATAATAATCCCCATGAATTTACCTCTATCACTATACAAAGCGTCCGATCAAGGTGGGGTTAAAAAATGTATCTATCTCTCTTATATAAAAAAAGCTACCGTGAAAGGTAGCTTTTTTGAGAAGGATTAATTATTGGTCAATGACATCTGTGCCTTTTGGTGGCGTAAAGTTAAAGACAGATGCTGGAATTGAAGCATTTACTTTCACGTTCTTAAAGCGTACATAGGTGGTTTGACCTAATGAGTCTTGTAACACCATAAGTGTTGGTGCTTTATTTGCTCCAAAACTAATCGTTAAACTTTGGAAAGCACCATCTTCTTTTTTAGGGAATAATGTGAAATAGAGTTTTGCTTTATCTGGTTGCGTTACACGATAAGACTTCATGATTTGGTTGGTATTACCAGAGAGTAATAACGCCGGCGTATCTGCAACCTGATCATCTAAGCTTTGGCGTACAGCTTGTTGTAAATCTGGATCATAAATCCAAACTGTTTTCCCGCTCGTTACAATCGTTTGTTTAGACGGACTTACTGTTTCCCAATAAAATTTCCCCGGACGTTCAACTTTCATTGAGCCTTTAAATGTCTGGTTCATATGCTGAGCACTTAAACTCTTTTTCTGTGCCACAGTTTTTGTATTGGCTTTAGTTGTTTGTTCAAAATCGGCAGTCAAACGCTGTAATCCTGATAACTGATTAACCAGGTTCCCAATTGCCTGTTGCTCCGGTGCTGCTACAGGCGCAGCAAACACTGTAGTACTCATTACAGGAGCAAGCACTGACGCGCTGAGTGTAATAGCACACATAGTTTTACGAAGCATATTCATGTCATCACCTTTTTAGTTGCTGTAAGACAACTTACCATTTTCCAAAGTTATGAAACTTAGCAAGCTCTTAATTCAAGACTCATATTAACCGACAAACTCTGTGCTAATCATTGAGAAAATAAGATATTTTGTTATGTTATTCATGTTGTTTGTAGAATTTCATTCATCATGATGAAGATAAGCCAGATTAAATTCCATAAAAAAAGCCCACAAAATGTGGGCTTTTTTTTAAAGCTAAAACTTATACAGCTTCAACTTTTACGTAGCGACGACCAAATTGACCTTTCACTTCGAATTTTACTACGCCGTCAGCAGTAGCAAATAAAGTATGGTCACGGCCCATACCAACATTTGCACCAGCGTGGAACTCAGTACCACGTTGACGAACGATGATGTTACCAGCAGTTACAGCTTGACCGCCGTAAACTTTAACACCTAACATTTTTGGGTTTGAATCACGACCGTTCTTCGTCGATCCACCGGCTTTTTTAGTTGCCATGTCTCTTACTCCTCGTGATTAGCCTGAAATACCAGTAATTTTCAACTCAGTGAACCATTGACGGTGACCTTGTTGTTTACGGTAATGTTTACGACGACGCATTTTGATAATGCGGATTTTGTCGTGACGACCATGGCCAACCACTTCTGCAGTTACTTTAGCGCCAGCTACAACTGGAGCACCGATTTGAATGCTGTCACCGTTTACAACCATTAATACATCATCAAATGTAATAGTCGCGCCAGATTCAGCTTTCAATAATTCAACTTTAAGGGTTTCACCCTCAACTACACGGTGCTGTTTACCACCGCTTTGGATTACTGCGTACATAATGTACTCCAATTAGCCCGTGTCGACGTGCCGATAAGGGATATATCGATCTTAAAACGCTCGCCACTGGGGTTATATAAGGCGACAGATTTTAAGTGAAATTTGATCAAACGACAAGTATTTTCTAGTTATCAGTGATGCCTATTCCCCTATTTTTACAAAATCAACAGACAGCTTAGATTGGAATTTAGCAGTTTTCATTGATTCTGAATGAAAATTAAAATACAGTTCCAGACACAAATTGCGACAAGAACAAGTTGTATTAATGCTGATGTCATTAAATTTATTGTTTTGCCGGAAATATCATGTTTTGCTCAAATAAAGAACAAAGAACGCATAAAGACAATAGAAATGATTAATATCAGCCACTTGTTCACCTGTGCAACACACCTTTAATTGTTACACTAACGCCACTTATCTACCAATACGGGGTTTTTCTTCATATGGTCATCGATTTCAAGCAAGACATTCTTGCGCCTGTTGCCTCAGACTTTGCTGCGATGGATCACTTGATTAATGAAGGAATTAGCTCAAAAGTTGGTTTAGTCATGTCTGTCAGCAAACATGTTGTTGAAGCTGGCGGAAAACGTATGCGCCCAATTATGTGTCTACTCGCGGCACGCGCTTGTGGCCTAGATAACATGGCAAACGCACAGCGTCTGGCTGCAATCATTGAAATGTTGCATACCGCGACATTGGTTCATGATGATGTAGTAGATGAATCTGGGCTTCGTCGTGGTCGACCTACAGCAAATGCGACATGGAACAATCAAACCGCGGTATTAGTCGGCGACTTCCTCATTGCACGTGCTTTCGATTTACTGGTCGATTTAAACAACATGACTTTATTGAAAGACTTTTCAACGGGTACATGTGAAATTGCTGAAGGTGAAGTATTACAACTTCAATCGCAACACCAACCAGATACGACAGAAGAAACTTATTTAAAAATTATTCACGGTAAAACGTCTCGTCTATTTGAACTGGCTACAGAAGGCGCTGCTATTCTGGCTGGACAAGAAGCGTATCGTGAACCATTGAGATCATTTGCCGGTCATTTTGGTAATGCATTCCAAATTATTGATGATATTTTAGACTACACTTCAGATGCTGAAACATTAGGTAAAAATATTGGTGATGATTTAATGGAAGGTAAACCGACTTTACCGTTAATTTCTGCATTAGCACACTCAACAGGTGAAGAGCATGCGATTATTCGTCGCAGCATTGCAACTGGTGGAGTGGACCAATTATCTCAGGTCATAGAAATTGTACAGAAGTCTGGTGCTTTAGATTATTGTCACCAACGTGCCCAAGAAGAAACAGAAGCAGCACTGCAAGCTTTATCAAACCTACCCGATACACCGTATCGTCAGGCTTTGATTAACTTAACTCAGCTTGCGTTACATCGAATACAATAGATATTATTCTGCCTATGCATATAAATTTTTCAGATCATTTTTTAAAAATACAGAAACAGCTTGAGGATACTCAAGCTGTCATTGACGAAAATCTACTCATTGAGTTAGTCAATGCCATTCGTCCATCCGACCCTCAGGATACGGATGAGATAAAGCAAAAAATACAGGCTTTTATTGAAAGCCTATTACGCACACCTACTGCTCCCTTCCTGCTACAAACTTTTTTATTACGTTTAATTAATCGCTATAAACAAGTTAGCTTATATGCCGATAGCGGAATTTTGTCTCTTGATGGTTTCTGGAACCAACTAGGACAAAGACTCGGAGCACATTTTTTACCTTTAATTGAAGATGCAAGCCAACTCAAAATATTAATTGGTAGAATTTTCTATTTAGAAAGTGACAAAATCTGGCTCAATAATATTGATGATGAAGATTGGGCAAACCTATTTGGTCTTATTGGTCAAAGCCAAAGTAATGTAGATGAAAAGCTTGTCATTCAAAGTGAAATGATTAAAGCAATTACTGTCTTATCTTATCGAATTAGTGGAATTGGCCTTTACCCCGAATTTATTAATGCTCAACCAGAATTAACTGAATATGAATCTCCATTCTTGGTTCAGAACCGTGAAATTATTGAATTTATTGAGAAATACAAAAAACAAGAACTTGCTGAACATGAAATTGCGGTGATTTCCCCTCCGGATGCATCACAAGCATTTGTTATGCTGGAACAATGTCGGGATGTGGTTTTAAAAATTCGCCGTGCCACCAAAAGAATTGGTGTCAGCTTAAGTTTGACTTACTTATTATCATTACTTGAGCAGTGCCTCGACCGAATTGAATTACTTCTTTATTTGGTTGTAGATAACACTAAAGGAAAATATGTCTCTTTAGGGCATCTTATTTCCGATTTAACCAAAGCACACTACAGTGAAAAAAGTGTTCGCTCTTTATTAAGTACGACAAGTGAACTTATTGCCTTTCAAGTGACTGAAAATGCTAGCCGAACAGGTGAACATTATGTAAGTACGGATACCAAAGGTTTCTGGGGCATGTATAAAGCTGCCGCTGGAGCGGGCGTTATTATCGCCTGTATGGCATCTTTAAAAATTCTTGCAGCAAGAATGACGATGGCTCCGCTCATGCAAGCCTTTACTTTTAGTATGAATTATTCTCTTGGATTCCTTCTAATTCATGTTCTGCATTTCACAGTTGCGACTAAACAACCAGCGATGACTGCTGCGGCCCTCGCTGCAACAGTACAACAGCGTAAAGGCTCTAAAACAGCTCAAATTGCAGAGTTAGCAGCCCTTATTATTAATATTATTCGCACACAATTCATTGCTATTTTAGGCAATATTTCAATTGCGATTCCTACTGCCGCACTCATTACTTTTGCTTGGCAATTCTATCTTGATGAGCCTTTATTAACTCATACGAAAGCAACTTATTTGTTGCACAGCTTAAATCCCTTTACCTCGTTGGCAGTTCCACATGCAGCCGTAGCCGGAGTTTGCTTATTTTTGTCAGGCCTCATTGCTGGATACTTCGACAACATGGCTGTTTACCGAAAAGTCGGTCCACGGCTAAGAGCACATCGCCGCTTAGCAAACTGGTTTGGGCAAGATCGCTTAAATCGTTTTGCTGAGTATATTGAGCGCAACTTAGGAGCTTTAGCGGGTAACTTCTTATTCGGGATTATGTTAGGAAGTATGGGTACCATAGGCTTTATTTTAGGTTTACCTTTAGATATCCGTCATATTGCCTTTGCCTCGGCTAACTTTATTCAAGGTTTAATGACCATTAACGGCAGCCCAGACATCGGACTCATTATTGTGTCCTTTCTAGGCGTGTTATGTATTGGTCTCACCAACTTATTTGTGAGTTTCACTTTAACTATTATTGTGGCATTACGAGCACGTCGAGTTCGCTTCGAACAATGGAAACCTTTAGCCAAGCTGGTAATGACCCATTTTCTGACTCGTCCAAGTGATTTTTTCTGGCCACCAAAACAACCATTAGAACTTGAAGAAAATACGACTACAAATAATGGAAAAAAGGCAGAACACTAACAGTTTTGCTTTGTACACAGAATGTGAATTTCGTCAATTTTGTTGTGATTGTTTTTCCAAATGTTAAAAAATTTTCAAAATGAATTTACGATGATCTATCAGGCTTGAAAAAAAGTGTACTGGCAAGTACACTTTTAACGGCTTTCAGTAGTGGACACTGCTTGAATAAGCAAAGGTACATACATGCCCTATTTATTGCTTCTTATTGGTTGTATTTTTTTAGGATTAGGTGTTCTTGGTCTTTTTGTACCAAGACTTCAGTCTTTGGATCTTCTCAGCGTTCAAATATTGAGTGAATATCGTTCAGATTATCTTAACGCTATTACGATCTTTCTAGCACGAATAGGTGGTATGCCTTTTGTATGTTTTTTATCCATCCTGGTGTGTATATATCAGGCATGGTATAAAAAATATATTACTGTTATTTTCATTAGCGTGGGAGTTATTGGCAGTATCACCATGGGTTGGCTGCTCAAGTGGTGTGTTGATCGCCCAAGACCCCCACAGGTATATCATATTGTCGAAAGTTACGGTGCATCGTTCCCAAGTGCACACAGTGTTTATGCATCAACACTGGCTTGTCTGGCAATGATAATGTTATGCCATAAGCCCAACACTAACTCTCCTTATATCATTTTGATTTCTTGCCTTTGGTTTATCTGCATGGGGCTTTCAAGAATATATGCTGGAGTTCATTTTCCAACAGATGTACTCGCCGGTTGGGGCATAGGTTTTATTTGGATTGCACTGCTTTGGCTCTGGTTATTACAAACACAAAGTAGGTTAAGTAAAAAACAAATATATTTTTAGATTTTATCTAACGAGGTGGAACAATGATGTCGGCTAAGCTTTGGGCTCCTGCCCTTACTGCTTGCGCATTAGCAACAAGTATCGCACTTGTTGGTTGTGGCAAAGGCTCCGATGAGAAACAGCAAGCTGCTGCTGCTCAGAAAATGCCGCCTGCTGAAGTAGGTGTTATTGTTGCTCAACCACAAAGTGTTGAACAAAGCGTTGAGCTTTCTGGCCGTACTTCAGCATATCAAATTTCTGAAGTTCGTCCCCAAACAAGTGGCGTAATTTTAAAACGCTTGTTTGCTGAGGGAAGTTATGTTCGTGAAGGTCAGGCTCTTTATGAACTAGACTCTCGAACTAACCGTGCAACGCTTGAAAATGCAAAAGCATCTCTTTTACAACAACAGGCAAATCTAGCTTCACTACGCACTAAGCTAAACCGTTATAAGCAACTTGTTTCGAGCAATGCTGTATCTAGACAAGAATATGACGACTTACTTGGTCAGGTTAATGTTGCCGAAGCACAAGTTTCTGCCGCGAAAGCTCAAGTAACGAATGCAAATGTAGATCTTGGTTATTCTACTATTCGCTCACCAATTTCTGGTCAGTCTGGACGTTCTTCTGTAACAGCGGGTGCTTTAGTCACTGCAAACCAAACTGATCCTTTAGTGACAATTCAACAGTTAGATCCAATCTATGTTGATATTAACCAGTCTAGTGCCGAGTTATTACGCTTACGTCAACAACTCAGCAAAGGTAGTTTAAACAACAGTAACAACACGAAAGTGAAATTGAAACTCGAAGATGGTTCAACCTATCCAGTCGAAGGACAACTTGCTTTCTCTGATGCTTCTGTAAATCAGGATACAGGAACGATTACTTTACGTGCCGTATTCTCGAACCCGAATCATCTGTTACTTCCTGGTATGTATACAACTGCGCAGATTGTTCAAGGTGTAGTTCCAAATGCTTATCTGATCCCTCAAGCTGCAATTACTCGCTTACCGACAGGTCAAGCTGTAGCAATGCTTGTGAATGCTAAAGGCGCTGTTGAGAGCCGTCCTGTTGAAACTTCTGGTGTTCAAGGACAAAACTGGATTGTGACTAGCGGTCTCAAAACTGGTGAGAAAGTAATTGTTGATGGTATTGCCAAAGTTAAAGAAGGGCAAGAAGTGTCAGCAAAACCTTATCAAGCTCAACCAGCGACCCCTCAAGGTGCAGCTCCAAATGCGACAAAACCGGCTCAATCAGGTAAACCTCAAGCAGAACAGAAAGCATCTTCAAATGCATAAGGGGTAGATTGAATGGCACAATTTTTTATTCATCGCCCCATTTTTGCGTGGGTGATTGCATTAGTCATTATGTTGGCGGGTATTCTCACGCTCACAAAAATGCCTATTGCACAGTATCCGACGATTGCACCACCGACAGTTACAATTGCTGCAACTTATCCTGGTGCATCGGCTGAGACGGTTGAAAATACTGTAACCCAGATCATTGAACAACAAATGAATGGTCTAGATGGTTTACGTTATATTTCATCTAACAGTGCGGGTAACGGTCAGGCCTCTATTCAATTAAACTTTGAACAAGGTATTGACCCAGATATTGCACAGGTTCAGGTTCAAAACAAACTGCAATCTGCAACTGCGCTTTTACCTGAAGACGTTCAACGCCAAGGTGTGACGGTTACTAAATCTGGCGCAAGCTTCTTGCAAGTTATTGCATTCTATTCACCAGATAACAACCTGTCAGACTCAGACATTAAAGACTATGTAAACTCGTCAATTAAAGAACCGCTTAGCCGTGTTGCTGGCGTTGGTGAGGTAACAGTCTTTGGTGGTTCATACGCAATGCGTATCTGGCTTGATCCGGCTAAATTAACAAGTTATCAACTCACTCCTAGTGATATTGCGACTGCTTTACAAGCGCAGAACTCGCAAGTTGCTGTAGGTCAGTTAGGTGGTGCACCAGCCGTACAAGGTCAAGTACTTAATGCAACAGTGAATGCACAAAGTTTGTTGCAAACACCTGAGCAGTTTAAAAACATCTTCTTAAAGAACACAGCATCAGGTGCTGAGGTTCGTTTAAAAGATGTTGCACGCGTAGAGTTGGGTTCTGACAACTATCAATTCGATTCGAAATTTAACGGTAAACCAGCAGCTGGTCTCGCAATTAAAATTGCAACGGGTGCTAACGCACTTGATACCGCTGACGCTGTTGAACACCGTTTAGCTGAATTACGTAAGAATTATCCAGCAGGCCTTGCAGACAAGCTGGCTTATGACACTACTCCATTTATTCGTCTTTCAATTGAAAGTGTTGTACACACATTAATTGAAGCGGTAATTTTAGTGTTCATTGTTATGTTCTTGTTCTTGCAGAACTGGCGTGCAACGATTATTCCAACACTTGCTGTACCTGTTGTTGTATTAGGTACATTTGCTGTTATTAATATCTTTGGATTCTCAATTAACACCTTAACCATGTTCGCTATGGTATTGGCAATTGGTCTTCTGGTCGATGACGCCATTGTTGTAGTGGAAAACGTTGAACGTGTGATGAGCGAAGAGCATACCGATCCGGTCACGGCGACTTCACGATCAATGCAACAGATTTCTGGTGCGTTAATTGGTATCACAAGCGTATTGACAGCGGTATTCGTACCAATGGCTTTCTTTGGTGGTACGACTGGTGTAATTTACCGTCAATTCTCGATTACCCTTGTAACAGCAATGGTTCTATCGTTAATTGTAGCGTTAACCTTCACCCCTGCACTTTGTGCAACTATTTTAAAACAGCACGATCCTAACAAAGAGCCAAGCAATAATATTTTTGCTCGTTTCTTCAGAGGATTTAACAACGGTTTTGACCGCATGTCGCATAGCTACCAAAATGGTGTTAGCCGCATGCTTAAAGGCAAAATCTTCTCAGGATTACTCTATGCTGTAGTAATTGGCCTATTAGTGTTCTTGTTCCAAAAACTCCCATCTTCATTCTTACCAGAAGAAGATCAGGGCGTGGTTATGACACTTGTTCAATTACCACCAAATGCAACGCTTGACCGTACAGGTAAAGTGATTGACACCATGACAAACTTCTTCATGAATGAAAAAGATACAGTGGAATCTATTTTCACCGTTTCAGGTTTCTCATTCACGGGTGTTGGTCAAAATGCTGGTATTGGCTTCGTTAAATTGAAAGACTGGAGTGAACGTACTTCACCTGAGTCTCAAATTGGTGCGTTAATTCAGCGCGGTATGGCATTAAACATGATCGTCAAAGACGCATCTTACATCATGCCATTACAGCTTCCTGCAATGCCTGAACTCGGTGTAACAGCTGGTTTTAACTTGCAACTTAAAGATTCAAGTGGTCAAGGCCATGAGAAACTTATTGCCGCACGTAACACAATTTTAGGTTTGGCTTCACAAGACAAGCGTCTTGTAGGGGTACGTCCTAATGGTCAAGAAGATACGCCTCAGTATCAAATTAATGTAGATCAGGCTCAAGCTGGTGCTATGGGCGTTAGCATTGCTGACATTAACAACACTATGCGTATTGCATGGGGTGGCTCATACATTAACGACTTCGTTGACCGTGGTCGTGTGAAAAAAGTTTATGTTCAAGGTGATTCGGGTAGCCGTATGATGCCTGAAGACTTAAACAAGTGGTATGTACGTAATAGCAAAGGTGAAATGGTACCGTTCTCTGCATTTGCTACAGGCAAATGGACTTATGGTTCTCCTCGTCTTGAACGTTATAACGGCGTGTCATCGGTTAACATTCAAGGTACACCTGCACCTGGCGTAAGCTCTGGTGACTCGATGAAAGCTATGGAAGAAATTATTGCTAAGTTACCATCTATGGGCTTACAAGGTTTCGACTATGAATGGACAGGTTTATCACTTGAAGAACGTGAGTCTGGTGCTCAAGCTCCATTCCTTTACGCGCTTTCATTGTTAATCGTTTTCCTTTGCTTAGCTGCATTATATGAAAGCTGGTCTATTCCGTTCTCGGTTTTACTTGTAGTACCACTTGGTATTATTGGTGCAATCGTATTGACTTACTTGGGTATGATTATTAAAGGAGATCCAAATCTCTCAAATAACATTTACTTCCAGGTAGCAATGATCGCGGTTATCGGTCTTTCTGCAAAAAATGCGATCTTAATTGTTGAGTTCGCAAAAGAGTTGCAGGAAAAAGGCGAAGACCTACTTGATGCAACTTTACATGCTTCAAAAATGCGTTTACGTCCAATTATTATGACTACCCTTGCCTTCGGTTTTGGTGTACTTCCACTTGCCCTTTCAACAGGTGCCGGTGCAGGAAGTCAGCACTCAGTTGGTTTCGGTGTACTCGGTGGCGTACTCAGTGCAACGTTCTTAGGTATCTTCTTTATCCCTGTATTCTATGTGTGGATTCGTAGTATCTTTAAGTACAAACCAAAAACCATAAACACTCAGGAGCATAAATCGTGATGCAAAAAGTATGGTCTATTTCAGGTCGTAGCATTGCGGTATCTGCACTTGCGCTTGCTTTGTCAGCTTGTCAAAGCATGCGCGGCCCAGAACCAGTCGTGAAAACCGATATTCCAGAAAGCTATGCATATAACAGCGCTTCTGGTACGTCTATTGCTGAACAGGGTTACAAACAGTTCTTTGCTGACTCTCGTTTGCTCGGCGTGATTGATTTGGCGCTTGCCAACAACCGCGACTTACGTACAGCAACGCTCAATATTGAACGTGCCCAACAGCAATATCGAATTACGCAAAACAACCAGCTTCCAACAATCGGAGCAAGTGGTAGTGCAATTCGTCAGGTTTCTCAAAGCCGTGATCCGAATAACCCCTACTCTACTTATCAAGTAGGTTTGGGTGTAACTGCCTATGAACTCGATTTTTGGGGCCGTGTACGTAGCTTAAAAGATGCTGCGTTAGATAGTTATCTTTCAACGCAAAGTGCACGTGATTCGACTCAAATCAGTCTGATCAGCCAAGTTGCTCAAGCATGGTTGAACTATTCTTTCGCAACAGCGAATTTAAAACTTGCTGATCAAACACTCAAAGCTCAACTAGACTCTTACAATCTCAACAAAAAACGTTTTGATGTGGGCATCGACAGTGAAGTTCCACTACGTCAGGCACAGATTTCTGTAGAAACTGCGCGTAATGATGTAGCGAACTACAAAACACAAATTGCTCAAGCACAAAACTTGTTGAACTTGTTAGTGGGCCAAGCTGTTCCACAAAACTTGTTGCCAAACCAACCGGTAAAACGCATTACTCAACAAAATGTATATACAGCTGGTTTACCGAGTGACTTGCTTAACAACCGTCCAGATGTAAAAGCTGCTGAATATAACTTAAGTGCTGCTGGTGCGAATATTGGTGCTGCAAAAGCACGTTTATTCCCAACAATTAGCTTAACGGGTTCAGCAGGTTACGCATCAACTGACTTAAGTGATCTATTTAAGTCTGGTGGTTTTGTTTGGTCAATTGGTCCAAGCTTAGACTTACCAATCTTTGACTGGGGCACACGTCGTGCCAATGTAAAAATTTCTGAAACCGATCAGAAAATTGCATTGTCTGATTATGAAAAATCAGTTCAGTCTGCGTTCCGCGAAGTTAACGATGCGCTTGCAACTCGTGCCAATATTGGTGAGCGTTTAACAGCTCAACAACGTCTAGTAGAAGCGACTAACCGCAACTACACACTGTCAAATGCCCGCTTCCGTGCTGGTATTGACAGTTACTTGACGGTTCTTGATGCACAACGTTCATCTTATTCAGCAGAACAAGGTTTATTGTTGCTTCAACAAGCTAACTTAAACAACCAAATCGAGTTATACAAAACTCTAGGTGGCGGTTTAAAAGCAAATTCTTCAGATACAGTGGTTAATCAACCATCAAGTGCTGAACTTAAAAAACAATAAGTTTTAAATAACTTCTATATAAAAGCTCACTTCGGTGGGCTTTTTTATTGCATCTCATATGATTATTTTTTATCTTGAAACCTTAAGAATTTAGATTGATAAAAAACAATGTTACTAAGTAATTTAGAAAGTGTTCCGGGCCACCAGATTTTAAAACAGCTTGATGTTGTTTATGGAAGTACAGTCCGTAGTAAACATGTTGGCCGTGACTTGATGGCGAGTTTAAAAAATATTGTCGGTGGTGAACTTACGGGTTATACCGAATTATTAGAAGAATCTCGCAAAGAAGCCATGGATCGGATGATTGCCAAAGCTCAGCAACTTGGTGCGAATGCAATTGTTGGTATTCGTTTTTCAACTTCAAATATTGCCCAAGGTGCTTCTGAATTATTTGTATATGGCACGGCTGTGGTTGTTCAACCTCAAGCAACCCATCTACCAGATCCATTTAGTGAATAGGTAGAAAATGGAAAATCTTATTTTTCAGCTTGTTATTTTTCTAATTCTTTTCAGTATTGGTTGGGGTTTTGGCCGCCATATTGAACGAAAACATTTGAAAGAACTTCTAGAAAAAGAACAGCAATTTGCCCATATCAGAATTGATACCAATCGTTTTTCGACGAGTAATGAGCTAGGCCATTTTATTAGTAGTAATGTGGTAATTTCTCATGACTACTTTAAATATGTATTGGCATCTATTAAGAATGTTTTGGGTGGTCAACTCACCAGTTATGAGAGTGTGGTTGAGCGTGCTCGCCGTGAGGCGATTGTTCGTTTAAAACAACAAGCACACACCGCAGGAGCTAACCATATTATGGGAGTTCGGCTAAGTACAACCGAACTTGGGATGCAGGGCGGAATGGTCGAAGTATTTGCATACGGTACAGCTGTAAAAGATTAGCACTGCCCCATAGCAGAAAAATGAATGCGCGGATTGCCAATATTTTTAGTTAAGTGTTGGCAAATTCCAGTAATTTTCCAACTCTCTTGTTGTTTTGCCAAAGTAAAATAATAACGACCAAATGAATGAAAATAATCATTTTCCGAAAAACGGTAAATTTGATAATTACATTCTAACCATGCTTGATCTTGTTCAATCCGAATCAAAGGATTACTCAAATTGTGCTGTAGCCGTAAATGCGACAGCGCTTGCTGCCGAGAACCTTTATATTCATGGCAAGACACAACACATAAAGGTTCTCCCCTAAACTGGAAATAGTCCACCTCAAGTTGATCTGCCAATAACTCATCAAAAGCGTCCCAATTTTTCTGGTCAAAGACCAATTGAAAACGCGTAATGACGTCTAAAATACGGTGATAATCTTGATCCATGGTGAACCTTCTATGCGGGTTTTCCATCAATTTAGCACGGCGAAATCACTTTTTTATTTTACTTTTGTTTTCCGAATCATTTTATAGAGAAGTTTTGGTGACATCCGAGAAACCATAACGCCTAGTTTTTCTTTGGTTCCCCCAATAACAATATATTCTTGACCATGCATTAAGGCTTTAACTGATTGCTGAGCAAATACATCTGCTTCTAAACCATTCTCGATAGCCTCATCCTGATGACCTTGAGGTTGTCCAGCACCATTTAACGCATTAAAAGACACATTTGTTTTTACAAAGCCTGGGAAAATAACGGAAACTTCAACACCTTGATCGGAGACCTCGGCACGTAAACTGTTGGCCCACATGTGAATTGCAGCTTTAGCCGCTGAGTAGCTTGCACGGTACTGAGTGCCTAATAAACCCGCCACACTCGACACAAATACAACTCGGCCAGACTTTTGTTTTAGCATGGTCGGCAGCACAGTTTTGGTTAATGCCACTTGAGAGAAATAGTCGACTTCCATAATGGCCCGTTCGGTTGCCATTGTTGTATCTTCAATTAAAGCGCGTTGGCTTAAGCCTGCATTATTGATGAGCCAGTCAATTCGCCCTTTAGCTTTTAAAATTTGCTGGTAAGCTGCTTTAACTTGTTTTTCATCAGTAATATCTGCAACCACCGACAAATGATGCTCTGGGTTTAACAAACCAACCCGAACCTCTTCTAATTCTTCAAAACGACGCGAGGTCAAAATCACTTCGGCCCCCTGCAAAGCCAACTCACCTGCTAAGGCCTTACCCAGACCAGAAGATGCTCCCGTAATCCATACCACTTTATTTTGCAAAGTATCAAGTTTGGCCATGCTTTATGTTCCTATTATCATTTTAAATTATGCTGCTTGTTGCATGAAGGCCAAAAAGTGGTTGATATAATGAGTTGCTGTGGTCTGATCGACCTGTGTACCTAACTTTTCCAAACGTTTATAGCCCAAATGCGTCGTCATGTTGATCACTCCGTTAAGAGTTTTATCGACAACTAAATTAAATTTTAAACGCTTTTTAGGCTCACGTACTAGGCTTGTTACGCCTAAATCTACAATTTGTATTAAGGTTTCAAAAGCAGCTGCAACACTCTGCATATTCCCATCACGAATTTGCTGAGTCAGAGTTTCGGCTTGTTGTACGAGTTGCAGGGTAACGGGATAGGTAATATAAACTTGTTGCCCCTGTTCTTTCATCAGAGATGTCATGTAGTCAACTAAAGGTAAAAGACGCTCATTTCCAAAGAATGAAACTGACCAAGGCATGTATTTTCGAAAAGTTTCTAGAACTTGCTGAACTACTTTTTCAGACTCAGCTTGCTGTTTTGGGGACATGGTTGTATTCCCTGACTGTAAAAGTACAGAAAAAACCTGTTCAATAATTTCACAAGAAAGATCAGAGAGTACATCGCCTAAGGGTTTTGCCTGACTTTGGCTTACCCCATCATGCAGTTTCTGCCGAATGGTCTCGAATTGGGTATAAGTTGAATCGGAAATTTTCAAAAAAACTTCATAACTCATGAGCAACATCCTTTTTCAATTCGTTTGTAATTTTTGTGCCGTGTGTCTACACGATTAAATTGTGATCCATCTTTCATAAATCTACCGTTTTTTGAAAAAAATACAAAACCGTTTATCTGTTTTCAGCACATTAATTTCGAGGCATTTTTTTGCTACAATAGGTGCAATTTTTTATGCATATTCGATCTAAGCTACTATGACTGACGCTCAAACCGCTCAAAATATTGCGACCACATACGATCCAACCGAGATCGAAAAGAAGTGGTACCAAACGTGGGAAGAACAAGGTTACTTCAAACCTTCTGGTCACGGTGAATCATTCTGTATCATGATTCCGCCACCAAACGTCACAGGTAGCTTGCACATGGGCCATGGCTTTAACAATGCCATTATGGATGCCCTCACCCGTTATAACCGTATGATGGGTAAAAACACTTTGTGGCAACCGGGTACTGACCACGCTGGTATTGCAACTCAAATGGTTGTTGAGCGTCAACTTGGCTTACAAGGTGTGACTCGTCATGACTTGGGCCGTGATAAGTTCATCGAAAAAGTTTGGGAATGGAAAGAACAATCAGGCGGCACGATTACAAAACAAATTCGTCGCTTAGGTTCTTCGGTAGACTGGTCACGTGAACGCTTCACGATGGATGAAGGTTTATCAAACGCAGTTAAAGAAGTATTCGTTCGTTTGCACGAAGACGGTCTAATTTACCGTGGTAAGCGCCTTGTAAACTGGGATCCTAAACTTCAAACAGCTCTTTCTGACCTTGAAGTAGAAAGCAAAGAAGAAAAAGGCTCACTTTGGCACTTTAAATATTTCTTTGAAGACAAATCAGTTAAAACTCAAGATGGCAAAGACTATTTAGTAGTTGCAACGACTCGTCCTGAAACGTTACTGGGCGATACTGCGGTTGCTGTTCATCCTGAAGATGAGCGTTATGCACACCTTGTTGGTAAAAACATTGTATTGCCAATTACTGGTCGTTTAATTCCGATCGTTGCAGACGACTACGTTGAAAAAGACTTCGGTACTGGCTGTGTAAAAATTACGCCTGCTCACGACTTCAATGACTATGACCTAGGTAAACGTAATAGCTTGCCAATCATTAATATCTTCAACAAAAACGCCGAGGTTTTAGGTGAGTTTGAATATATTGCCAAAGCTGGCGAACAAATTTCTAAAACCATTACTGCACCTGCGGAATATGCTGGTTTAGAACGCTTCGCAGCACGTAAAAAATTAGTTGCTCAAGCTGAAGCTGAAGGCTGGTTAGATCAAATCCAACCGTATGACTTAAAAGCGCCACGTGGCGACCGTTCAGGCGTGATCATCGAGCCATTATTGACTGACCAATGGTATGTAAAAATTGCTCCGCTTGCTGAACCTGCAATTGAAGCAGTTCAAGATGGCCGTATTAAGTTTGTTCCAGAACAGTACAGCAACATGTACATGGCGTGGATGCGTGACATTCAAGACTGGTGTATTTCACGTCAGCTTTGGTGGGGTCATCGTATTCCAGCTTGGTATGATGCGAATGGCAACATCTATGTTGGTCGTAACGAAGAAGAAGTACGCGCGAAAAATAACATCGCTGCTGACGTTGAACTTAAACAAGACGAAGACGTTCTTGATACATGGTTCTCTTCTGCGCTTTGGACATTCTCAACCTTAGGTTGGACTGGCGATGCGAAGCAAGATGAAGTAAATGATTTCCTTAAAACCTTCCACCCAACAGATGTGTTGGTGACTGGTTTTGACATCATTTTCTTCTGGGTTGCCCGTATGATCATGATGACCCTGCACTTCATGAAAAATGAAGATGGTTCATCGCAAGTACCATTCAAGACTGTTTACGTTCACGGCTTGGTACGTGATGGTGAAGGTCAAAAAATGTCTAAGTCTAAAGGTAACGTACTTGACCCATTAGACTTGATTGACGGTATTGATTTAGAAAGCTTAGTTGCAAAACGTACGACTGGTCTGATGAACCCGAAAGATGCAGCGAAGATTGAAAAATCAACGCGCAAAGAGTTCCCAGAAGGTATTAATGCTTACGGTACTGACGCAGTTCGTTTCACGTTCTGTGCGCTTGCAAACACTGGTCGTGACATCAAGTTCGACTTAAAACGTGTTGAAGGCTACCGTAACTTCTGTAACAAAATCTGGAACGCGACTCGTTTCGTTCTAATGAATGTTGAAGGTCAAACTGTTGGTCAAGAAGTACGCCCTGATCTTTGGGAACTTCCAGAACAGTGGATTATGAGCCGTCTGCAAAAAGCAGAAGCTGCCGTACACCAAGCGTTTGCAACGTATCGTTTAGACCTTGCTGCTCAAGCGATTTATGACTTTATTTGGAATGAATACTGTGACTGGTATGTTGAGTTAACAAAACCAGTTCTGAACGATGCAGAAGTTGCAGAAGAGCGTAAAGCTGAAGTACGCCGTGTATTACTTGCAGTGATGGAAGCTTCATTGCGTTTGGCTCATCCGTTAATGCCTTATTTGACAGAAGAAATCTGGCAGACTCTTGCACCGATGCTTGGCCAAGGTGGCCCAACGATTATGACTGCTCAATACCCTATTCCTGAGCAAGCAAAAATCAATGAACAAGCTGAAGCAGATATGCAATGGCTTCAAGGTTTGATCGGTGCGGTACGTAACATTCGTGGTGAGTTAGGCTTAGGTAATGCACGCTTGTTGCCAGTATTACTTCAAAACACATCTGACGCTGAACGTGAACAAATTATTCGTATTGAAGCGTTGTTCAAAGCATTAGCTAAAGTTGAAAGTATTGAATTCTTGAATAAAGACCAAGAGCCACCTTTGTCTTGCTCTAGCGTTGTAAGTCATGCATCGGTATTTGTACCAATGAAAGGCTTAATTGACCCTAAAGCTGAGCTTGCTCGTTTGCAAAAAGATTTGGATAAAATTCAAAAGCAACACGACCAAATTGCGGGCAAACTTGCAAATGAAGGCTTTGTGTCTAAAGCACCAGCAGCAGTTGTTGAGGGTGAAAAAGCAAAGCTTGCTGAGTTTGCTGCTCAGTTAGAGAAAGTTAAAGCAAACATGGAGCAAATTGCTGCGCTTTAATCGTTAAAGTTCAAAATTTAATCTGTAATATAAAGGGCTGATTATTCAGCCCTTTTGTTTTTAATATATAATTCGTTAATTTAAATGAAATAATAAAGTAAATTTAATGAGTGGATATAATTTAGACCAAAAATTAGTAATTGGCCTAGCTTCAAGTGCTTTGTTTAATTTAGAGAAATCAGATAAAGTTTTCCGAAAGAAAGGTGAATTAGCTTATCGTAAATATCAAAGTAAAAATGAAACTACTCCTTTAGAGATGGGTGTTGCGTTTCCTTTTATTCAACGTCTATTAAGTATTAATGATATTTTCCCAGCAGATAAACCATTTGTGGAAGTAATTTTATTATCACGTAATGATCCTAACACGGGTTTACGGGTCATGAATTCTATTGAGTATTATGGTTTAGATATAAAAAGGGCTATCTTTTTACAAGGAAGAACACCTTACAAATATATTGATGCACTTAATATCAGTTTGTTTTTGTCTGCAAATGAAATAGATGTCAACCAAGCAATTACCGCAGGTTATCCAGCAGGCTTGATATTAAAAGGGCAGATATTCGATATAGATCATGATGAAGAATTGCGTATTGCTTTCGACTTTGATGGAGTAATTGCCGATGATTCATCAGAACAAGTCTATAAAAAAGGTGGCCTAAATGCATTTATAGAAAATGAAAATAAACTTGCTAGTCAACCTGCTAATATAGGTCCATTATATAAACTACTCAAAGAGCTTTCTACTCTACAAAATGCAGAGCTTAAATATCAATTAGAAAATCCAACATATAATAGCCGTTTACGAATTTCTATCGTTACAGCAAGAAATGCTCCTGCCCATAAAAGGGTCATAAACTCATTGCGCTCATGGGGTATTGATACAGTAAATGAAGCATTTTTCTTAGGCGGAATTGAGAAAAGAAAAGTTTTAGAAATTTTAAAACCACATATTTTCTTTGACGATCAAGTTACTCATGTCGAAAAAACTGCGAATAGTATTGCTTCGGTACATATTCCATTCGGGATTGCTAATAAAAAATTAGATTCTGATGAACAATCTAATGAGGTGGAAAATAATCAAACTACAGAACTAAATTAATTCTCAATTACTCTCTTCTTTCAGGAGAGAGTAAACGCGAAATTTACAAAACCCCATGCCCCAACAACATTTCCACCCCACTCACCTTTTTCATATGCTTTAACCGCTCCTTTTCCCACTTCACCTGCTGCTTTAACTCAGCACAGTCGGCATCTATGGCTTTATAAACATCGCTAATATGTACATGCTCTGCTTTCACATTCTTGGCTAACTGAAAAGAATCTAAAATCTCAGCTATTTGACTTTCAAGCTGCTGACTTTGTGCATCTAAAGCCAGTTTATAAAACCTCAATTGCTCGGCAGATAATTCTTTAGCACCTGCCCCTTTATTCTGTTCAAGCTGTAACTGAAGTTTGAGTAAATAAAACAAATCCTGCTTTTCATAGGCCTGACTTGCGTGTTGGAACAACTCAGTTTTTTCCTGTTTCTTTGTTTCATCTTGCTCACGGTCTGGGTGAATCATCGCGGCAATTTTTAAATAAACCGTTTTAAGTGACTGAGCTGCCATCTGCTCGGCTTGTTCTCGTTTCTGTTGCTGTCTTTGCTGTTTGGCTTGTTCTCGCGCTTGTTGTTGCTCAGCAACATATTGTTCAAAGTCTTCATCAAATTCTGCACTTTGATCAGTACTTTCTTCATATTCAAATTTTATTGACTGAGCTTTTTTAGTCTTTTTTGCCGATTCCCCCGCATGTTGCTGATAAAAGGTATCGATCTGCTTCACTAACTCCAACTGTTCTTCAGATAGCTGTTTGGAGCGCTTCAAAATTTGAGCGAGCTGGGCAATTTTTTCATCTAGTTGTTGCATATCCGCTTTGGAAAACTCGTGGCTATGCAACATATTCCAAAGTTGATCTAACTGCTGAAATAAGACGCCATGTAAATCGCTATACACAGGCATCAGTTTTTGCCGAATGTGTTGTTGAATCTCAGCTTGCGCATTTTGCCATATGCTAAGGCTAACTTTTTGCTGCTCTATTTTATCAATCAGGCGATTAAGTTTTTTCTGCTGTGCAGATGGTTCAGACCTTTGCTGCAAGCTGACTTTAAGATCAAAGGACATACTCATCCACCTGAAAAAGAAAAAAGTGTAGCAATAATCAGATGAGGAAGGTAGCAAAGCATTCTTTAAATAAGAATCAGCCTATTAATTTTTAGAAAATAGAACGTGTATTACCTAAATGTTTACATCTTAGGAGATCCACCAAATCACCACTGGTAAAGTCACGGCAGCACATAAAGTCTGAAAGCTAATCACGGCTGCCATGAGTTGACTATCCCCACCCAAAACCTTAGTTAAAATGTATGATGCGGAAGCAGTCGGTAGCGCAAAGAAAATAACTAAAATTTGTGTTTGTAAGCTTGGTAAACCAAACCACATGCAGACCACATAGGCTAAAGCAGGCACTGCCAAAAGTCGTGCAAAAGTGTCTGCCGCCAACACGACAATATCTTTTTTAATTTGCATAAACTGTAAAGCTGCACCCACACATAACAGACCCAGTGGCAAGCTCGATGCTGAAAAAAGCTTAATAAAGCTAGAAAAGCCTTCCCAAATCGGGATGTGAAGTGCATTGACTGCCGCTCCCACCACACACGATGCAATTAACGGGTTTTTAAGGAGTGCAATCAAAACAGGTTTAATTGCCATGTGTTCTTTAGAGGTTAAAGCAAGCACCGAAATAACGTTCACAAGCGGAATGCAAAGCGCCAATAAAATTGCCAGTATTGCCATTCCTTCACTTTTAAAAAGCGAAGTCACTAACGCCAGACCAATATAGGTATTAAAGCGAACCATACTTTGTACGTGCACACCAAAACGTGCAGGTGGTATGTGCCAAAACACGCGAAGTATGTACAAGAACATGGTGACTGCTAAAACCACAATCAACATAGCAATAATGGCTGTACTCAAACTTTGTAAGTCAATTTTCGCGGTCGACAACGTACTAAAAAGCAAAGCGGGAAATAAAATATAGTAATTGAGCTTCTCTGCCCCAGCCCAAAACTCATCGCTAAAAAAACGATATTTTTTAAACAGGTATCCCGAAGCAATTAATGCAACTAAGGGAAAAAGAGATAAAACAATGCTATTCATTTCTTTACTCAAGTTTGGTTGAAGGGCTTGCTATTTTTTGGCAATTCCTTTGGCTTACTCATATATTAAAGATAATGAAAACTCATGATAAAATGAGCTTTTACTCATAATAAGTACAATATGACATTTACCCAGCTTGAAATTTTCGCACTTATTGCTGAACTAAAAAGCTTTACTGCTACAGCAGAAAAGCTGGGAATTTCACAGTCGGCAGTTTCTCATGCGCTTAAATCATTAGAACAACAATGGGGCATTAACCTCATTTCAAGAACTCAAAGTGATATTGAACTGACTACAACAGGCCAGCAGTTACTCACTCATGTAAAAGAGCTATTGAGTATTTCCAACACATTAGAAAAAGAAGTGGCTGCGATCCATGGATTAAATGAAGGCACATTACATATCGGATCTTTTGGGGCTTCATCATCCATTTATCTATTGCCTGAAATTTTAGAAAGCTTTCGGCAGCGCTATCCTAAAATCGAAATTTATATTGATGAAGGTGAGGATAAAGAAGTGGCTCAGTGGTTATTGGAACGGCGTATAGAAGTCGGTTTTTTAATTATGCCAGATGAGCGTTTTGATACATTCCCTTTAATCGAAGACCGTTTTGTTGCCCTAATTCCAAATGGTTACCCGCTCGCACAACAACTCTATATTGATCCAGCACAACTAGAAAACTGCCCTTTCATCATGACAATGGCAGGCAGTAGACATCAGGTCGAATTAATTTTAAAAAACTTTAATGTGAAACCAGACATTAAATTTTATGTTTCACAAATTCTAAGCATCGTTAGCATGGTGCATAATCAGTTGGGGGTTTCGATTGTGTCGGATATGGTAATTACTAAAGAGTTACTCTCGCTCTATCCCAATGTAGTCAAACGCCCTTTTAAACCGAACCTTAAGCGTTCTATTGGACTCGCGGTGAAAAATAAAAAGCACATGAGTCCGGCTGTGAAAGCATTCATTGAAGTGGCTCAAGAAGTTTGGTCGAATCATTAGTTCAAATACAAACAACTCTTTTAAATTTTAATAACGAACTTTTTTAGGTCAATTTACAAGCACATTAGTTGATTGTTAACATAAAAGCATGAGTATTGCTCTTATCTCGAGCAATTCGCTGCACCATTTGTCGTCAAAATCCCATTATCCAATCTAAATTGGTGCGCTTATTGCATATTCACTTTTATGCAATTGAGTTTGTTTCGACAAACTTAGGTTTTTAGATTCCTTAAATCTATTTTGGTGCAATTTACAGACCCAGATTTGTTCCAAAATGGAATTTAGCACTTTTTTCGAGCATGCTATGCAAAATGTAGATCTATTTTTCTTATTACTTGGTGCTGTTTTGGTTCTTGCCATGCACGCAGGTTTTGCATTCTTGGAACTTGGTACGGTTCGCCATAAAAATCAGGTGAACGCACTAAGTAAAATTCTGACTGACTTTGCCCTCTCTGCAATCGCATATTTCTTTGTTGGCTACTATATTTCTTATGGCCAACATTTCTTCCATGATGGTACTGTTTTATCAAGTGATCATGGCTACAACCTTATGCGTTGTTTCTTTTTACTCACTTTTGCTGCTGCAATTCCTGCCATTATTTCGGGTGGTATTGCCGAACGTGCAAAAATGCGTTCACAAGCAATTGCAACACTCGCTTTAGTTGCGCTGGTTTATCCATTTTTCGAAGGCATGGTCTGGAATGGTAACTACGGTCTGCAAAAATGGTTAGAAGCAACTTTTGGTGCAGCTTTTCACGACTTTGCAGGTTCAGTCGTGGTGCATGCTATGGGTGGTTGGATTGCCCTTGCTGCCGTGATTTTATTGGGTGCCCGTTCTGGTCGTTATAAGAAAGATGGTCGTGTAAGTGCTCATCCGCCATCTTCTATTCCATTTTTAGCGCTCGGTTCATGGATTTTAATTGTAGGTTGGTTTGGCTTTAACGTGATGAGCGCGCAACGTGTTGATGCAATTTCTGGTCTAGTTGCCATTAACTCACTCATGGCTATGGTCGGCGGAACCATTACAGCAAATGCGATTGGGAAAAATGACCCTGGTTTCTTACACAACGGCCCACTTGCGGGTTTAGTTGCAATCTGTGCGGGTTCTGACATTGTTCATCCGGTCAGTGCGCTTGTTATTGGTGGTGCAGCCGGTGCAATGTTCGTATACCTATTTACCTACACACAAAACAAGCTCAAAGTTGATGATGTGTTGGGTGTATGGCCTTTACACGGCGTATGCGGCGCATTTGGTGGTATTGCAGTGGGTTTATTTGGTCAAAAATGGCTTGGTGGTTTAGGCGGTGTATCTTTTGCCTCACAGCTCATTGGTACAGTACTTGCGATTGCTATTGCGCTCGCTGGTGGCTTTATTGTTTATGGCCTACTCAAAGCAACTATTGGCATTCGTTTATCTCAAGAAGATGAGTTTAGAGGTGCAGATTTATCTATTCATAAAATTTCTGCAAACTCTGAAGAAGGTATGTTTTAACTCAACAATTAATAAGCAGGATCAAAATATCCTGCTTATCATTACGTTTTAAAGTCTTTGCTCACCCAAATTAATTAAAAAAATAATATATAGCTATGAATTATAAATATTATTTTTAAGTCTTAACTTTATTTCAACATTAATTTTTGTTTAGTTTAAGATCAATTTAAGTTTTATTTTATGTAATGCCCTCAACTCACACTCAAATTGATGTTGCACGGCAATGAATCAACAAAAACAATTTTTCCAACTTCAGCTTATTTTTCTTGCCCTTAGTTTTTTTATACTTTTATTTATATTTCCCGTGGGTGGGAAAATTGATATGTATTTCATCCAGCCTTGGATGGATTCAACAGGTCATTTTTTTAATCGGGACAATTGGTACCTTGTAAGGGTTAATCATGAAATCGTAAAACAAATTATTACTACCGTTTATGTGATCTTTTTATTTCTGTGGATTGCGTCATTTAAAGTCGAAAAATTGAAACTTTATCGCTGGCAATATGGCTATATGTTTTTTGTCAGCATGATTGGTAGCGGTGTAGTTGGCTTATTAAAATCACAATCTGCTCACGCTTGCCCTTGGAATATGGTTCATCCGACTGCTTTAACTTATGTATGGGATTTTACCGCTACACATGGTCATTGTTTTCCAGGTGGTCATGCAAGTGCAGGCTTTATTTTAATGACAGGCTTTTTTGTTTATCGCCTTGAGCAACCAAAACGTGCTTATTTTTATCTCATCGCGGGCATTATCTTAGGCTTTCTGATGGGCTGGGGACAAATGATGCGTGGCGCCCATTTCCTTAGCCACAATTTATGGACTGGCTGGGTCGTTTGGGCAGTGAATATCTTATTTTATAAAATTTGTATTCACCGCTTTGAGTTTGAAAAACGAATCAAGCAAGAACTTGTTTAAATCAAGTTCTTGCTTCATGAATATGTAGAGCTTTAGGCAGTTTAACTAAAACACAAAGTCCGCCAAGTTCTAAGCTTCGATCTAGTGTCAAAGTTCCGCCTAAACGCTGAGTCGCTCGGTCAACAATTGATAAACCTAAGCCACTGCCCACTTCAAGGTGGTGGTGTACACGATAAAAACGCTTTAAAACCTTATCATAATTTTCAGGGTCAATCCCTGCACCGCTATCTTCAATTTGTATACACGCTTCGCCATCTGTGGCACTAAAGACTGAAATATTAATCATTCCTTCATGAGGCGTGTATTTAATTGCGTTATCAATTAGGTTAAAAATAATTGAGTGTACTGTTGGCTCAACACTATGCATTTCAATAGGTTCATTGCGGACAAATCCTAGATCAATATCTTTTTGCATAGCTAAATTAACAAGCTGTTCAACACAATTTAAAGCGACATCATTGAGTTGAAAAGTTCTGGTCGGTTCAATCACACTTAAAGACACATCTTGCTTAGCCAAAGCCAAAAGCTGTGTAACCAAATGCTGAATACGCGCTAATCCTTTACTTAAGTTTTGCAGCGCTTCATGCTCAGGAAATTGACTGATTAAAATTTTGGTTTGTAAATTTAAAGCTGTGACAGGAGTCCGAAGTTCATGAGCAGCATCTGCAATAAATTGTTTTTGCTCATTTTGAGCTTTAGAAATACGCTCAAACAGACGGTTCATTTCATCAATGGTCGGCAATAATTCTTGAGGATAGTCTAAAACTTCAATGGGTGTTAATTCTTCCGAATCGCGTTCCTTCAACTCATTTTTAAAGTCATCTATCGGCTTTAGGCCTCGACCAATAATTGCAGCTAAAGCAAAAATCGCAAATGGCAAAATAATTAAATACGGAATAAACATACTTCCTGCGAGCTCCCAAGCAAAAGCTTCACGAACTCGTTCTTGTTGACTGACCTGAATCTGGTAATCTTTTAAAGGTAAAATATAAGTTCTTACTACGCCTTGACTAGTTTTATGCGAGTAGAAACCAGCTTGGGTAACAGGTGCAACCAGCAGATGTAAACGGTGAGATAAATGAGCCTGATCTTTATAGGCCCAAATATCTAAAAACAAATCTTCTTCATGATAAGTTCTATGTAAATCGAACTTACTACTTACTGTCCTTAAAGGATACTCAGCTGTTCGCTCTGCTAAATACTGCATTTGAGTATCTAAAATTTCATCAACTTCTTGAAGTGCAACTTTATAGGCACTAAAAATTAATATACAACCTAAGACAACACTGAAAATTGAGGTGCCCCAGATCAGTCGTTTCTTTAATGAATAATGCACTATCATGAAGTTCCAAAATTTAAGTTACGATTGCCCTAAACGGTAACCCAACCCTCGAATAGTTCGAATAAAGTCTTTACCAAGTTTAGCTCTCAAGTGATGCACATATACTTCAATCGTATTACTGGTCACTTCACTATCGAAATCATATAACTTATCTTCCAGATTTGCTTTAGAGAAGATTTTATTTGGATGGCTCATTAAAGGAATAAGAATCGCCCATTCACGGTTCGACAAATCAATCCGTTGGCCTTTAAAGGTTGCAATATGTTGTTCAACATTTAAAACCAAATCGCCATTTTGTAAAAGTTGTTCATGATTCGCAAGCTGAGCCTCTACTCCAGTACGACGCAATAGCGCATGAATACGGGCAAGTAACTCATCAAACTCGTATGGTTTTATCAAGTAATCATCTGCACCGTGGTTTAATCCATCCACGCGGTTTTGCAACTGGTCTCGTGCCGAAATGATTAAAACTGGAGTGACAGCTCTTTGACGGATTTGCTTTAAGACCTGCATACCATCCATCATCGGCAAACCTAAGTCTAATAAAATGATATCAAACTTATTTTTGGCCAAGTGAGCCAGACCATCCAAGCCATTATTGACCCATTCCACCTCAAATTGATGATATTGCAGCAACGTTATTGTTGACTCAGCAATCATAAAATCATCTTCAATCATTAAGATTTTTGTCATGTTCTAGGCTCGCTTTAATTCACATGGGCACATGAGTGCAACATGTCCAGTTGAGGGTTAATGACCTGAGTTTTCACATCCAGCATACTTAACAAACTTGGGAATAAATTATCCTGACTTAACTTTTGTTTCGTTTGTTGGCCTAAACAACTCACTTGCGCAAGATTGTGCTGTTTCCAGTTATCAGAGAACCACATAATCATTGGTACATGTGTTTGTTGAGTTGGTGCGATTGAGTAAGGCGCCCCATGTAAATACATACCATGTTCGCCAGTTGATTCACCATGATCAGATAAATACCATAAACCTGTTTGATATTTCGATACTTCTTTTAAATTATTAATCATCTGACTTAATACATGGTCTGTATATATGATTGAATTATCATAGCTATTTATTAATTCGGTTGGAGAACAGCCCTGTATCGCATTAGTATCGCAAGTCGGTTTAAACTTTTGATATTCCGCAGGCGCACGCTTGTAATAGGCTGGACCATGACTTCCGACTTGATGTAAAACAATTAAACGTGGACGCGTGTCTTCTTTAGGAATAGTAGCTAAATATTCATTTAAGCTATCAATTAAAATATCATCAAGACATTCGCCATCTTTACACCATTTTTGCTGTAGCTTTTCTGGAATTTGATATTGCTCAACACGATCACATGCGCCTTTACAACCAGAATTGTTATCAATCCAAGTTACTTGGTAACCCGCACGCTTTGCAATATCCAATAGGCCTTCACGATGACTTGCTAATTGCTCATCATAGTTAACACGTGGCATGCCAGAGAACATGCATGGAACTGAAACAGCAGTTGCTGTACCACACGAACTTACTTGAGAGAAATTCAAAATATCTTGTTTAGAAAGCTCTGGATTCGTATTTTTAGCATATCCATTAAGTGAAAAACTTTCTGCACGTGCAGTTTCACCCACTACAAGCACCATTAATTTAGGCAAGTTCTTTTGTGTAGGCTGAACTTGATGAGCATCTTCACCATATTTCACAAGAGGAAGATTCTTCTTAGGTGCCTTTTTATGATAATAAGACATTAAAGAAGAAATGGTGTTTTGAGGAGAGATCATACCTTTTAAATCACGATGCTCTCTAAAGATTGCTGCAAAATCAACATAATATGTAAACAGCAAACCACCTACAAGTGCGAAGGCAATAGCTATAGATAATACTTTCTTAACTAAGAGAGGAACTATTCTTTCTTTTTTGATCTTTACCTGAGTAATCAAGAAAATAGGTAAAACAACAAAGAAAACTGTCCAAAGTCCAAAGCGTAATGAAACTAAATCAGAAACCTCAGATACATCTGTTTGTATCATATTTTGAATCTGATCAGGCGAGATGATTACACCTAAGGTATTGACAAAATAAGAGCTAAAACCACCAATGAAGACCAGCAAAATTGCAAAAAACTTGGCCGTCCATTTCCAGTTTAGAATCTGTAAAAGTGCATAATAAGCAGCAATAAGAATAACAACAGTAGCTGCTAAAAATAGAATAGCCTTTACTCCAAAATATGGAGTTAAAAGATGTACTTTGTTATAAAAACCAATATTTAGAATTGCACCTAACCAAATGGCTATAATGAAATTAAACATAAACAGTGAAATCTGTTTATTTTTTAAGGTAGAAAAAAAATTCAGCATCTTGGGGGGAACTACAATCTTTTTATGATGCTTTACTGTAGAAATTGAAACTTAAAAATGACTTAAATAAAAAATGATCTAATACATAAATCTTAAAAAATACTTATTTCAAAATTTTTTCTAACAAAAAGACGAGGTTAAATTTAACCTCGTCTTTTTTAATTTTTAACTAAATGTAGGTCTTAGAAACTATATTTAGCCATTAAACCAACACGGTTATCTTTGTAAGACTTACCATCAAAGGTATCACGCTTACCGTTTACATATTCCAGACCCAAATCAATTGGTTTAACTGGTGTATAAATCACGTTAAGCCATGCTTGTTGAACTTTTTCATTTGCAGAGGCATTTAATCTTGCAAAATCAGTACCGTCATCAGCGAATTGAGCACCATAAGCTAAAGTTGAACGTAGGTTAGGTAAAATCTTATAAGTTCCACCCACTTGTACTGCTACAAATTTATTCTGCTCAATAGAATTACCTTCTACTGCGTAAGGAGTGTTACTACCATATAAGTAACTATTATCACCCACAACATATGATGCATCAGCAAAGAGTTTTAAAGGATCAGACACTTTAAAGTCAGTACCAAGAGCTACGCCCCAACCAATTTTATCATCATCAGCAAGCTGTGATTTATAATTTTCAACTAATGCACGAGCTGAGGCAGAACCTCTGCCGTCTGCATAGCCTTGAGTGATTTTAGCAGTTAATGCAGGTAGGCTATACTTAATACTATCGCCTGTTACTGAAGTAGTGCTATCACCTTTTTCAGCAGAAACAAATAATTGCGTAGTTGGACCTAACTTGTAGTTATAACGTACTTGAGGTACACGTTTAGTACCACCACCAATGTTTGTCGAGAAGTCGATCATTTCTGGTGCATGGTTAGACAAGAAGTTTGAAGTTGTTTGACCAAACAACCAGTTGTTATATGTTACATACGCATGACGAACACGTAGGTTTTCAGATTTGCTATTGTCACTACTTGCAAAGTCGACTTCGAGTTTACCACCAACTTTGGCATCATTTACTGGAGCAGTAAAATCTAAACCAAGGCGTGTCGTTTTAGCAGTCGCACGTAATTTATCATGTGTTTTACCATCTGACTTGCTTACATCAGCAAAGTCACCGTCTGCACCTTCAATAATATAGTTAGCGTCGCCACGAACAAAACCATATAGGTTCACATCAGCGCCAGCTTTAGATTTAAATCCTGCTAACGGCGAAACTGGTGCAGCAACTGGTTGTGCCTTAACTTCAGCTAACTGTACTTGCTGTTGTTGCTGTACTTGCTGTTGTTGTTGCTGCACTTGGCTTTGTTGTTGAATTAAAGCTTTTAAAGCTTCAACTTCTTTACGAAGCTGTTGAATTTCCGCTTTGTCGGAAGTCGCAGCATGTGCCCCACTCATCATTAAAGCTGTAACTGTAAGAGCTAAACTTTTAACAACGAAAGATTTACGATTAAGGAATAGATCCATCAAAAACTCCAAAAATATATTTTATGTTGCCTATCCATGCCAAGTTGATTTACGCCATTAAATTAGGGGGCTAAAAAATCAACTCTCCTCCACTTTGGTTACATTAATTTTATTACCGCAACCAAAACCAATTTCAACGTTATGCAAGACCAAAACCAATAACCAAAGACATAAAAAACTTACTTTGACTTACAGATTTTTACCTTAACTTCATGTTGTAACGAATCCTACACAACTCTCTTATCTTATAGAATGATTAAATCGTTATTTCATTATTCTTTTTTAGACTTTAGGCTAATATCCAATCTACTTGAACATTTTTCTACCCATTTTAATTGATTCACATGATTTTTCTTGTTAACGAAATCCATTTTTACTCCAGTTAGCTTCCATTTGCTACCCAATCAAGATGGCACAATTAATAGCGCATTTAAATAGCTAAAAACATACATTTTTAAAAACATAGACAAAGGTAGTAGATAATGACTAGATCACTCATTACTCGATATTAAATTTCTTTATTTCATTTAGTTAAGATTATTTTTCTTGTAGTTTTGCATGTTTCCAGAGGGAAATAGGGAGCAAAGTAACAGTACCAATAATGACAATAGCTATCAAATAATGGAAATAACCGAAGGCATCTCCAAACACTCCACTCAAACTATAAAGACCCCCACTCACAGTCGCCATGACCGAAACCTGAAAGGTAAAATCGGTACCCGCATATTCTTTTCGACTGTAGTGCATCACTAAAGTCAACATAACCACCAACAACATTGCAGAGAATGCATCCTCTAAAGCATTGACTGTATAAATCGCCCAGACATTGAGCTGAATTTTCTGTTCGTAGGCATAAGCTAAATAGGTATACGCAGCTAAGCTCATGATTTTAAATATTGAAAAAACAATTAAAGCAGTAGGTCTAGAGAAGTATTTAAGCAGCCCGCCTGCTATTGCCGCCCCTGCCAGTGCAGCTATTGCACCGAGCATGGTGATATAAACACCAATTTGAGTAAAACTTAACCCCATATCAACCATTAAAGGTTTAAGCAGTGGCCCAGCTAAACCATCTGCTACTTTAAAAGTAATGAGTACAACTAACCAAGAACGAAGCTCTTTATTTTGAGAGAAATAACTCAAGTAGGCCTTAATCTTTATCACTAAGTTTTGTTGGTTAAGTTTGAGTTCGCGATTTGAATGAGAAGCATGGTCAGGTTCTCTAAATAATAAAACAGGTAAAGTATTTAAAAACACCAAAGCCGCTAATAGCAAAAAAGTGGGTTGCCATGTCAACCAGTCTAAACACCAGAGTACGGCACCGCCCCCGACAATAAACCCTAGTCGGGAACCAATCACCTGAAATGTATTTCCCCAATGTTGCTGGTCATGTTGCAACAAATTAACTGCCAAAGCATCGGTCGCAATATCTTGCGTTGCTCCGGTTAAGTTCATAAAAAGAAGCGAAATGAAAAAGGCGAATAAATAAATGGGCTGGTCTAAAGCTTGGATGGGGAAAAAAGACAAAATGCAAAGTACACCCACCATTAAAAACTGAGTAGGTAGAATCCAACTACGATAGTGTCCTAAACGGGAAAGTGCATGTCGATCAACCCACGGCGCCCAAAAAATCTTGATTGACCAAGGCAACATTAATAGGCCAAAACCACCAATATGGGCAAGTGACACACCTTGTGCCCTCAAAATAACGGGTAAAGCATGGGTCATAAAACCCACAGGTAGCCCTTGCGCCCAATATAAGGAAAATAGCAGAAGATAAAGATTTTGCTGCCGAAACATATATACCTACTTTTTATTTCTTTAATGAGGAATAACATCAAATGTCATGTTGTTCTTACATTTTGCCAATGAAGCATATATTTCAAAAGACTAAGATAAAACAAGGACAAGTTAAAATTTAAAAAATATGGATCAACATTTCCCTAATTTACCTGATTTGGTACCCCAACGCGGCACTGCGTTAAGCCGAGCACTATTTAAGAAACTTTTTTTAGCGCAAGGTTGGACAATTGAAGGCGAAGTTCCTAATTTTCCAAAAGCAGTGGCGATTATTTCCCCTCATACTTCCAATATTGATGGATGGTATGGCTTTCTTGCGATTTTCGGCTTAGGTATCCAAATTACGGTATTAGGTAAAGATGCCCTTTTCAAACCACCTTTTAAACGGGCATTAGACTGGGCTGGTGTCATTCCTGTTAAACGTGACACAGCCAATGGACTTACTGAACAAGTCGTTGCAACCATTCAAAAATATAACAAGATCTGGATTGGGATGGCGCCCGAAGGCACACGTAAAAAAGCAAAAAAAATGAAAAGTGGTTTTTACCATATTGCCGCAAAAGCCAATATTCCCATTGTGATGTTTTCTTTTGATTATGACCGTAAGACGATTCACTGCTTAGGTCACTTAGAGCCAAGTGGTAACTATGATGAAGATCTCACCAAGATTTTTGAGCGTTATAAAGGAAAAATCTCACCCAAAAATCGCAATTGGCTTGCCGAACCTTTACAAAATCTAGTGAAAAAAACCTAGCAAAAATTGAGCGAATCTGGTCTTATGGCCCTTCTTAATTTATCTCGACATAGATTATTTTTAAAGATGAAAATTGCTCAATTTGCCAGTATTGGATTTATCTCTCTAGCACTCTTTGGCTGTGATAAATTTAGCAAAACACCAACGCCGACTACCTCAATTAAAGCCCGTGAACCTGTCATTGCGCTTGCTTTAGGTGGCGGTGGAGCAAAAGGATTTTCACATATTGGTGTGATCAAGGTTTTAGAGTCTCATGGAATTAAGCCTAAAATTGTAACGGGTACCAGCGCAGGTAGCTTTGTTGGAAGTATCTACGCGAGTGGACAAACACCTTATCAATTGCAAAGTCTGGCTCTGAAATTACAAGAGTCTGATATTCGTGATTTAACACTTAATCGCCAAGGTATTATTCTTGGACAAAAGCTACAGGACTACGTAAACCGTAACGTAGGCAATAAACCGATTGAGAAGTTCCCAATCCGTTTTGCGGCTGTGGCAACTCGTCTTGATAATGGTCAAAAGGCAGACTTTATTAAAGGTAATGCAGGCCAAGCAGTACGTGCCTCTTGTAGTATTCCAAACGTGTTCGTGCCAGCCACAATCGGCAATCAAAAATACATAGATGGCGGATTAGTTAGCCCAATTCCGGTTAAAACAGCTCGTGATATGGGTGCAGATATTGTGATTGCAGTTGATATTTCAGCGCGTCCGGCAGGTAATCGCCCAGCTAATATGTGGGGATTACTGGATCAAACAATTAATATTATGGGTCAACAAAGTATTAATGAAGAACTCAAGCAAGCCAATGTTGTGATTCAGCCTAAAGTGGGTCATTTAGGTACACTTGACCTCAAATCAAGTAATCAGGCAATTTTGGAAGGTGAAAAAGCTGCTCAAGCTCAAATTCGCCAAATTGAAACCGCAATTGCGAACTTCAAAAAATCTCCAGCAGCATTTAAGCCAGCACCACGCCCTAAATTCTAATAGAAGTGGTTTTTTTCTATCCACATTTCCTATCATCTGCTACAGTGGTAAAAGTGATATTGAGTCACTTTTACTCACATAAAGATATATAAAAGAGCAGATCTATGGAGTTTGTTGTACAACCTTGGCATTGGTTTGTATTGGGTATCTTACTTATTCTGTCTGAACTAATTTTACCTGCCTTTGCCGCACTCTGGTTTGGTATTGCCGCCATTATGGTGTGCATTCTCTATTGGTTATTTCCAGATATTAGCCTCACAACACAAATTGTATTGTGGATAATACTATCAGTGCTATGCACCATTCTTTGGTTCAAATTTATTAAACCCTTATCAATTGATAAAACGAAAGCGGGATTGCCCCGTGAAGCAACGATTGGTCAAATTGGAATGGTGATTCAAACTGGTCTAGACCATGATCAAATTATTGTTCGCTTTCCAATGCCTATTTTAGGGGCCGATGAGTGGAATTGTCGGAGCACTACTCCTGTTAAAGTTGGCGATCGAGTCAGAGTTATTGATATTTCGGGTAATGACTTAATTGTTCAATCCCACGGTACTTCATAAACATTAAAGATAAAGAGAGGGTATTTTCATGCCAGTTGGTACTATTATTGTTTTAGCCTTTTTGGCGTTTGTGGCTATTACCATTTTTAAAGGGGTTCGTATTGTTCCTCAGGGCTACAAATGGATTGTCCAACGTTTAGGTAAATATCACACGACCCTTAATCCGGGGCTTAATTTTGTGATTCCCTATATCGATGAAGTGGCTTATAAAATTACCACGAAAGATATTGTGCTAGATATTCCGTCACAAGAAGTGATTACACGTGACAATGCCGTATTGCTCATGAATGCTGTAGCATATATTAATTTAACCACACCAGAAAAAGCTGTTTACGGTATTGAAAACTATACATGGGCGATTCAAAACCTTGTACAAACCTCACTGCGTTCTATTGTAGGTGAAATGGATCTAGATGATGCATTGTCTTCACGTGATCATATTAAAGCTAAGTTAAAAGCTGCAATTTCTGACGATATTTCAGATTGGGGCATTACACTGAAAACAGTCGAGATTCAAGACATTCAGCCGTCTCATACCATGCAAGCTGCCATGGAAGAACAAGCTGCGGCAGAACGTCAACGTCGTGCTGCTGTTACTAAAGCCGATGGTGAAAAACAGGCTGCTATTTTAAGTGCAGAAGGTCGTTTAGAAGCCTCACGTCGTGACGCAGAAGCACAAGTTGTTTTAGCTGAAGCATCTCAAAAAGCGATTTCAATGGTGACCAGTGCAGTTGGTGATAAAGAGATTCCAGTTGCTTACCTTTTGGGTGAACAATATGTAAAAGCAATGCAGGATATGGCGAAATCTAACAATGCTAAAACTGTGGTTTTACCTGCCGATGTTTTAAATACAATTCGTGGCATCATGGGAAAACATAATTAATTCAATTACTTAAAGTAAGTAATTAAAATCAAAACGGTGACTATCATGTCGCCGTTTTTTTATATTATTGGTTTTTTAATCTTTGCTGATCTTTCAAAGGTAATTTCTTTACGACTAAATCATAAGAATCGTGAATTAAATCTTGCAGTAAATCGCTAGTTAAACTCTTATGCGGTGTAATCGAAATCCAATGCTTTTTATTCATGTGATAACCCGGAATAATAAATGAATAAAGCTCCTGATATTCCTGACTTTTATATGGATCACATTTGACATTAATCATTTTGACGCCAGCTACTTCTGTCGTCAGCATGAACATTTTTTCTAAAATTTTAAAAACTTCATAGTCAGGTCCAAATGGATGAGCATGTTGGCTAAAAGGAAGATTACGTGCAATTTCAATTGCTTTTTGATGGAGTTGTTCACCATTCATTTTTTTCTCCTTTATTCATTTCACATGAATAGAAGCATCAATATTGATTTAATATTATTAATTCGTACGCGCCAAAAGAAATTGTGAGATATCAACTAATTCTTTGGCATTGTCACCAAAATGAGCTAAAGCCTCAAAAGCTTGATCATGCAATTCTTTGGCATAAATCTGTGCTTGTTCGAGACCCATTAACGCTGGGTATGTCGATTTTTGAACTTGTTCATCCTTTCCAGCAGTTTTACCCAAAGCTTCGGTACTCGAAGTAATATCCAGAATATCGTCTAACACTTGAAAAGCCAGTCCAATGGTCTGCCCATATTGGCGTAATTTTGGAATTGCCTGATCTGTTCCAGAAAAGATGGTGACTGCCCCCATCATAATTGCAGCCTGAATGAGCGCACCAGTTTTATTACGATGGATATTTTCAAGTTCGTCTTGAGCAATTTGCTTAGCTTCAGCTTGTAAATCTAACACCTGTCCACAGACCATTTTAGAGGTGGCTGTTGCTAGAATCTGGATTTGTTTTAATACAATCGCAGCATCAGTACCCTGTCCTTGTTCATCGAACAAACGGCTACCTAAAACCTCAAAAGCCATTGACTGTAAAATATCACCAGCGAGTAAAGCAGTATCTTCACCAAATGCAACATGACACGTCGGCTGACCACGACGTAGTAAATCATTATCCATACACGGCAAATCATCATGAGCCAGTGAATAACAATGAATTAACTCTACAGCAACCGCAGCACGGCGAGCCGCAGCAAAATTTGGATTTGGCTGTAAAGAAGCAGTGGCATAACACAAAGCCGGACGCACACGTTTTCCACCAAGCATGACTGCATGGTGTACTGCACTTTTTAAAGGCTCTGGAATTGAGAACGCGGCCAGTGTCGTCAATAAATCTTGTTGAATACGTTGTTGAGCTTGTTTTAAAACATCCGCATTAACTTGAGAGAGTGATGACACAGTCGCCTCGATAAAATCAGTAGAGAAATTTTATTGAATGTAATGAAGCATTCATGCGCTACATCATACACGATTCACTGTGAAAAGTGGGTGATGAGTTTTTGAAGGTAAACGTAAAAAAGCCTCTACAAAATTGAGAGACTTTTTTACTTAATGACTTTTAGAAACTGTCACCCGGAACACGCACCCAACCTTCCATTAACACACGTGCACTACGGCTCATAATGGCTTTTTTCACGACCCATTGATCATTAATACGTTCCGCTTGAGCACCAACACGTAATGTTCCAGATGGATGTCCGAAACGTACTGCTTCACGTTCGCCACCACCAGCCGCAAGGTTTACTAACGTTCCCGGAATGGCAGCCGCTGTACCAATCGCAACCGCTGCGGTTCCCATCATGGCATGGTGCAATTTACCCATCGACAAAGCGCGAACCAATAAATCGACATCACCCTCTGAAACTGGCTTACCACTTGAAGCGGTATAGTTTTTAGGTTTAGAAACAAAAGCAATTTTTGGTGTGTGCTGACGCGCAGCCGCTTCTGAAATATCTTTAATTAGGCCCATCTGTACCGCGCCATATGCACGAATTTTTTCAAAACGTGCCAGTGCAGTTGCATCACTATTAATATGATCTTGTAATTCTGTACCTTGGTAACCCAAATCTTCTGCATTTAAGAAAATGGTTGGGATTCCGGCATTAATAAATGTCGCTTGAAAACGACCAATATCAGGAACATCTAATTCATCAACAATATTCCCTGTCGGGAACATATCGCCGCCTTCTTCGCCATCATCGGCAGGATCTAAAAATTCAATTTGAACTTCAGCGGCAGGAAACGTCACCCCATCGAGTTCAAAATCACCAGTTTCTTGAACTTGACCATTGGTGATAGGCACATGTGCAATAATAGTTTTTTGAATATTTTTTTGCCAAATTCGAACAGTGCATAGGCCATTTTCTGGAATACGATCTGCATCAACCAAGCCATTTGAAATCGCAAAAGAGCCAACCGCAGCGGTTAAATTACCGCAGTTACCACTCCAATCTACAAAAGCTTGATCAATTGAAACCTGACCAAACAAATAATCAACGTCATGTTCTGGCTGGGAGCTTTTAGCGAGAATAACAGTTTTGCTAGTACTCGAAGTGGCTCCCCCCATCCCATCAATTTGTTTTCCATATGGGTCTGGGCTACCAATGACACGTAGTAAGAGCTGATCTCTTGCTTGTCCTGCAACTTGGGCTTTTTCCGGCAAATCATCAAGCTTGAAAAAGACACCTTTACTGGTTCCACCACGCATATAAGTGGCTGGAATTTTAATTTGCGGTACTGAGCTCATATCAACTGTTATCCTTACTATTATGTTCTTCTATATCAAAACAAGCATTCTTGCTTACCCTTCTCTGCATCTTAAATTGTTTTAAGGCCAAGAGATAGCGATCTGCTTTATACATCAATCGTATTGACGCGAGCATATTTTGAGAATTTAGCAATATGCTTGCAATGACTTAATCTAAGCAAAATCTAAGAAAAAAAGTCTATATTAAATTATATTTTTTAGAGCACTTTTCACTCTATATTGAAATATTAAAAGTAAACCAATGATTTTAAATATATTTTATTATTACTTTTCAGTCACAGCTTATTAATTTGTAGTCTAGGCTAAAATAACTCCATCTATTAGAATAATTTACTTATTCATTGTGAGTGAAGACCTTTGACCAACGAATCTTCTACACTGCAACGAGGACTAAAAAATCGACATATCCAATTAATTGCTATGGGTGGAGCAATTGGTACCGGATTATTTTTAGGCTCGGCGCAAGTGATTCAATCTGCGGGACCATCCATTATTTTAGGATATGCCATTGGCGGCTTAATCGCGTTTTTGATTATGCGTCACTTGGGAGAAATGATTGTTGAAGAACCTGTTGCAGGATCGTTCAGCCATTTTGCTTATAAATATTGGGGGAAATTTCCTGGATTTTTAGCTGGATGGAATTATTGGATACTCTATGTTCTGGTTGCGATGAGTGAACTCACCGCGGTAGCCAAATATATTAATTATTGGTGGCCTCATATTCCAGCGTGGACTTCTGTCTTATTTTTCTTTGTCGTGATTACAGCCGTAAACTTAACCAACGTTAAATTTTATGGTGAATCTGAATTTTGGCTCGCCATTATTAAAGTAACTGCGGTCATCTCTATGATTATCTTTGGCCTTTATTTGTTGTTTACAGCAGATGTGGGTTCAAGCATTTCATTTAGTAACCTATGGACACATGGTGGATTTTTTCCAAATGGCTTTAGTGGTCTGTTCTATATGTTAGCTTTCTTAATGTTCGCTTTTGGCGGCATTGAGCTAATTGGTATGGCAGCAGCAGAAGCAAAAGATCCGAAAAAAACTATTCCAAAAGCAATCAACCAAGTTGTTTTCCGTATCTTGATTTTCTATATCGGTTCACTAACAATTTTGCTTTCATTAGTGCCATGGAACCAGTTAGATCTTGGTGGCCTCGACAAAAGCCCATTCGTCATGATTTTTAGCCAAATGGGAATTGGTTGGGCTGCACATCTTCTTAACTTTATTATTTTAACTGCTGCTTTATCTGTTTATAACAGTGGTATGTTTGCAAACAGCCGCATGTTATACGGTCTAGCTCAACAAGGTAACGCTCCACAAGTTTTCAAAAAAGTAAACAAACAAGGCGTACCTGTTCCAGCCGTATTACTTTCTGCATTATTAATTTTTGGCTGTGTACTGTTGAACTACTTTGTACCCGAAGATGCATTAAGTCACTTAATGTATATCGTCGTTGGTGCATTAGTATTGAACTGGGCAATGATTAGTTTGACTCACCTCAAATTTAGATCAGCAATGAAAGCAAAAGGTGAAAAAACTCACTTCCCTGCACTTTGGGCACCATTTAGTAACTATTTGGTTTTAGGCTTTATTGCAGTTGTTCTCTACATTATGTGGAGCCAAGGATTCAAAGAATCAGTGATGATGATTCCAATCTGGATCGTTCTCATGTTTGTACTATTTAAATTATTGAATTCTAAAAAACAATAATATTATATTTCGTACCTAAACACTAAAAAGCCTCTATTTCGATAGGGGCTTTTTAGTGTTTAATCAGCAAATTACGCGCTGTAAAAATTAAAATTTCATCGACAATAAAATTAGACGTTATGCATATTTATACTGACGCGAACAGTAAGCTCGTTCAATTTCTGGTGAACGTAATTGCTGATGCTTAGTTTTACGCCCTGCCATACGTTTGCGCCAGAGTTTAAAACTATTGGTTTTGAGGTTGTATCTCATTAAACGAATAACTTCGCTTTCACTTAAGCCATATTCTCGCTCAATTGCTTCAAATGGAGTGCGATCTTCCCATGCCATTTCAATAATTCTAGATAAGTCCTGTTCATCATTTTTTTTCATGTCACGCCCTTTTGAATTATACGATAGCCAAATCTGATTTTTGACAAACAACCTTCTAGGAATAACTTCACCTACCCGTTTGCTTGTCTTAAACCTTTTCGTGTTTTGCTTCAGATCATAGAAAGATCAACATGAATTTTTTGTGATTTTTTAGCTTTCTAAACTGTTTTTCTACAAGTCATAAGTGTTCGAAACCGTTGAATGGTTCAACTTTATCTTTATTGCCCACTATGGCAAAAGTTTTAATAACTAAAACGTAAAAAAGCCATTGCCTTTGCAATAGCTTTTTTGTTTATAATCAGAAAATTATGCGCCCTTAGCTTAACTGGATAGAGCAGTTGCCTCCTAAGCGACCGACGTGGGTTCGAGTCCCGCAGGGCGCACATATTTCATAACTTAATCCTTCACTTCAGCCAACAATGTTTCAGCTGCAAGTTTTCCTAAATTATTAGAAGCAAGCGGACTATCACCAGTTAGCAATTTACGGTCTCTATGACATTGACCTGTAATCCCCTTATTTAAAATTTCGACACCGAGTTTTTCAAGGTTTTCACCCACTAGCCAAGGTAAAGCACCTGGCATATAACCAATATCAATATTTGCTCCTTTATCTAATGAGTCAGGGAATACACAAATTTGATAGCCTTTAAAAATATAGTTTTCTGGCTGTTCATCTACTGCCGCAGCCAGTAATGAAGCTGGACCATGACATAATGTAATAATAAATTTATCTTGTTCAACCGCCCATTTAAGAACTTTTTTTACCTCAAGGCTATGTGGAATTTTAGCTAATACACCATGCCCACCCGGAATAAATACAGCCGCATATGGTGAGTTTTCCCCCACTGCATTTTCTAAAATATCAGTTAGCTTTAATGGATTTTTTAATTTATCTGCGTATTTCTGAAAAGTATCTAATACAACTTGTTCTTGCTTTGGCATTGCCCACATTTCAAGTTTGGCAGGATTCCCTGAAAGTGTCGCAACATCAATTTCAAAGCCTGCATTATCTAAATGAAACATCGGTAAAAGCATTTCTACAGGATGATTGCCTGTTGAAAAGAACTTACCGTTTTGCATCTGGATATAGCGTTCATCAGTCGCAATCATTAAAACTTTTTTATTGCCCGTATACGGCGTTGAATAAGTCGTGCCATCGTAATCGGTTTTAGGAGCAGTATATTGACTTAATGAATAAGGTGATGGGAAAAAGGCGTTATCTTCAGCCAAATCTGGAGTAGGATTTTTATCATCAATATTTGCGGTATTCATTGTTACTATCCTTTTTCATCAGTATGGAAAGAAATAATAAAGTAGGGACCAATTTTTATTTCTTGCTCAATTTATAGGTGAAGTCATGGAACTGGTGCAATCTGCCAATAGAATTTGGCAATTTTTATAGAGAAATAGGCATAATTTAGAATTATAAAATTCAGTTTAGGCGAACCTGTCGTTCGCCCAAACTTCAATGATTACAGCTTTACGCATTCATTTCTAAAACGATCTTTCCAATATGATCACCTTGCTCCATACATGCGTGAGCACTTTGTACATCTGAAAAAGCATACGTTTTATAGATTTGAGGTAAACATTTATCTTGAGCCAATAATGGCCATACATGCTCATGCAAAGATTGGGCAATTTCTGCTTTTTCTTGGCTATTACGTGCTCGCATCGTCGAACCCGTAATTGTGGCGCGTTTTAAAATCAGTTTTTGTAAATCAAATTCTTTTGCGATTCGACCACCCATAAAACCAATAATGACAAGTCGACCATCGCGTTTTAATAGATTCAAGTTTTTCGAGAAATAAGAACCACCCACAATATCCAAAATGACATCAACACCTTGGTCTTGAGTATGTTTCAAAACTTCTTGCTCAAAATCTTGGGTTTTATAGTTAATTGCTGTGGTGAAACTAGAGAGTGCTTCAACTTTATCTTCACTACCAACGGTAGCAAAAGTTTTAATCTCTAAAGCTTGGCAAATGGCTAAAGCTGTGGTTCCAATACCACTTGCCCCACCATGAATCAGTGCAGTTTCATTTTCTTTTAAACGACCGATATCAAATAGGTTTGCCCAAACCGTAAAAAATGTTTCTGGAATCGCAGCAGCTTGCGTAAATGATAAATTTTCAGGTATTGGTAATACTTGAGTTGCAGTTACCGCACAGTACTCAGCATAACCACCGCCATTTGTTAGAGCACAAACTTTATCTCCAACCTTAAATTGATCTACTTGTTCGCCCACAGCAACCACAACACCAGCGACTTCAAGTCCTGGTATTTGAGTAACACCCTTTGGCATCGGATATAAGCCCATACGCTGCAAAACGTCAGGACGGTTAATTCCAGCAGCCTTTACCTCAATTAAGACTTCATCTGCTTGAGGTGCGGGAACAACACTAGCATCTTGAACTTTTAGAACCTCAGGTCCACCAGGAGCCGTAATTTCAATAATTTTCATGGTTGTTGGAAGGGTCATAAAATACTCCATGTTTGATTTATATTTGAAAATACTAATCTACGTTAAATAATTGAGGACTTGGGTGGAACGCCAAACAGTCGCTTAAATTCTCGGCTAAATTGAGAGGCACTGACATAACCAACTTCATAGGCTGCTTCTGCCACCCCCATTTTATTGTTCATGATCAACTCACGTGCCTTATGTAACCGAGTAATTTTGATGTACTGTAAGGGCGAATAATTCGTCACCTTTTTAAAAGTTTGATGAAAAAGCGAGAGACTCATGCCCGCTTGTTTCGCCAATTCTTGAACCGTTAAGTTATGATAATAATCACGCTGAATAATTTCACAAATGGTGTAAATCACGCCATTTCGACTTGCCATAGCCGATAAACTCTCGACTAGACTGTTACCTGAAGCCTGCACCACACGATAAACTAACTCTCTTTTAACTTGCTCACCCAATATAAAAGTATCTTGTTTAGAACGAAGTAAATTGAGCAATCTGAGAGCAACCTCTGAAATGGTCGCATTCATGTCAATCACTCTAAGCCCGCAGCTTAATTTTAAATCTTCTGAGTGAGCATCTTCAGTAACCACTTGTTGCTGTTTATCCATTTTAGTAATGAGATCAGTCATCATTTGTGGTTCAAATTTTATTGCTATCGCCAGCATTGGTTCATTATTTTCAACAACAGTATCGCAATCAAACGGTATTGCAATTGAGATGAATAAGCACTGCCCTTGCTGAAATGGAAAGATTTCTTTACCAATATACCCTCGCTTTAATCCCTGTATAACTAAAACAATTGAGGGTTCTTGCAGCACGGCAACAGGTGGTGTGGAATGATCTACACGCATTAAAGTGATGTTAGAGATAAAAGTAGGATAGAGTCCTTCTGCTGGAGCCAAGTGCAAAAATGCATCGACCAAATGTTCTGTAAGATGATTTTGCGGCATAGTTTTATTGTGAGAAGTAATCTAATAATCAATATAACAATGAACCTAAAATGAAAACATCTGTCTTACGTTTACTTTGTATAAATAGGCAATTCAAATCAATTTTTAGGCATAAAAAAACCTAGAACATTCTAGGTTTTTCACTTCATCAGATTATTTAAGCCGATAAATTAAAGAACATTGCTGCAATCAAAATAATTACACCGAGTGCAATTCGATACCAAGCAAATACGCGTAAGGTATGACGCTCTACAAACAGAACCAATGCTTTTACAACAAACAATGCGGCAATAAAAGCAGCAACGAAACCTACCCCAATATTAATCATATTATCGGCGGTCAGTACGTCAGCATTTTTAACCAAATCAAAAGTTGCAGCGCCCAACATGGTTGGCATAGCAAGGAAGAAAGAGAATTCTGTAGCTGCTTTACGTGACAAGCCCGCAAACATTCCGCCCACAATTGTTGCACCTGAACGTGAAGTTCCTGGAATCATGGCAATACATTGAGCAAGTCCGACTAAAAGTGCTTGTTTAAAAGTAATTTTGGTTGCATCGAGTGTCTTATGTTCAAATTGTCTAGATTCAACCCAGAAAATAATAAGCGCCCCGACAATTAAGGCAATCGCCACCACAATTGGGCTGAATAAAACACTTTTAATAAAGTCTACTGCCAAAACCCCAATAATAACTGCGGGGAAGAAAGCGATAAGCACACTGATAGCAAAATGACGTGATTCCACATCACCACTAAAGAAGCCTTTAATCAAGTTAACAATTTTTTGTCGGTATAACCAGCACACTGCCAAAATAGCACCTAACTGGATTACGACCTCAAATACACGACCACCGTCTGAATGGAAATCGATAATATGACCAAATAAAATTAAATGGCCTGTACTCGAGATTGGTAAAAATTCAGTTAAGCCTTCGACAAAGCCTAAAAACAGTGCTTTTATAACTTCAAAATTTTCCATCACTTGCTCAAAAAGTTAATCACCAGAAAAGTCTAAAAATTTGTTTTATATCATGTATAAACCATAATTTTGGCCTAGTTCATGCCCAATATCAGATCATTTCTAGCATTTGTGGTTATTGCCCTTAGCAAAAGGCGGTTTATTTAAAGGGGAATAATGTATCACATCATCATGACAATCTTAGGTTAACTATCGTAAAAAGATGAACTTGCTTAAGAACTACAAAATTTCCTATTTTATAGCTAAAGATTTTTACGCTTATTGACCCTAAAAATGATCTTAAAAAGACATTACAAAAACATGATATTATTTTTCTTACATGCAACTCATATCAAAAATTCTATCTGAATGAAAAATACCAAAATTAATGCACGTCATCTTATTATCGATTTATTTCTTTCCTCCGCTTATCCTCAGCTCACCATTAAACAAATATTGATCGCCGCTAAACTTTTTAATATGAGTGACAACGGTATTCGTGTTGCTACGACTCGGCTATTAAATGAAGGCATGATAGAAAGCGTCGAGCGCGGTATTTATCAACTTTCGCCATCCACCAAAGACTGGGCAAAAGTCATTTTGAATCGTAAAAATGGCATTAAACAGACCAAAGAATGGCAACAGAATTATCTGGCAGTATTTACGGGGACATTAGGGCGTATAGATCGGACCGCTTTAAAAAAGAGAGAACACACTTTACGTCAATTTGGTTTTAGAGAACTCGAAACTGGAATTTATATACGCCCAGACAATTTAGCTTATAGCTTTGAAAAAACATGTGAAGAGCTCGTTTTAGCGGGTCTTGAAAATGAAGCCAAAATTTCTATTATTCAAAAATTTGACTCAAAAACAGTTTCGTTAATTCCTTCTTTATGGGATACCAAGCAGCTTGAAGAAAATTATGAAATGTATAGTCAAGATATCCAAGAATGGCTTTTGAATTATAAAAATTTATCCTTAAATGAGGCTGCTACTCAAGCTTTGTTATTAGGACGTGAAACGATTACCTTACTCATGAATGATCCTCTGCTACCCCATCCATTTGTTGACGAACATGCCCGCAATCAGTTTGCTCAGAATGTACAACAGCTCGATTCAATTGGACAAAAGCTGTGGCAGAAAATTTATGAAAATGAATTAGCCCATTAAAGGGCGATTTATTTTTTACAAACAAATATTACACTTTTTAAAATTTTATGATTATATTAGTAATATAAAATATGGATACCAAAATCTGATTTGGGAGAATAAAAATGAATGCACAAGTCAGTGTGACCGATCTCTTTAGCAGAGAAGAAATACAGGAACTCACACAACCCTCAGATGCATATGGTGCTTGGGCTGTTGCAAGTACGTGGGCTGTTATTGGCGGAACATTTGCCAGCTTAATCATGATGTGGGATTACTTACCGAGCTGGGGCAAATTACTTGCTTGTATGCTTGCTTTAGCAATATTGGCTGGTCGCCAGTTATGCCTAGCGATTTTAATGCATGATGCATCGCATAAAAGCTTGTTCAAAAATAAAAAAATAAATGACTTTGTCGGTGAATGGCTATGCGCCCGTCCAATCTGGAATGATCTACAAAAATATCGCGTACATCATGTTCGTCATCATGCAAAAACGTCTACTCCAGATGACCCCGATCTTTCTTTGGTTTCTGGTTTTCCTGTTGGTAAAAAATCTCTTGCTCGTAAATTCTTACGCGACTTAACGGGTATGACTGGATTAAAATTTAGCTTTGGTCGAGTGTTAATGGATCTCGATTTAATGAAATGGACGGTTGCAAATGATCAAGTCTGGCTGGACCGAAGTAATAAAGATCTCGTTGACTATACTAAAAGTCTTATAAAAAACAGTAGCGGAGCCATTGCAACCAATGTAGCTCTTTATGGTGTTTTAAAAGCTTTTGGTCAACAACGTTTTTATTGGTTATGGCCCCTAGCTTATTTAACACCGTTTCCATTATTTTTAAGAATTCGCTCAATGGCCGAACACGCAGGGATGCAAACAAGTAATACAGCTCTGACGAATACCCGTACAACACGTGCAGGTTGGATTGCTAGAAGCTTTGTGGCCCCTATTCATGTTAATTATCACATGGAACACCATTTAATGGCTTCAGTACCCTACTTCAAATTGCCGCGCATGCATCGTCTATTGAGAAATCGCGGCCATGTTCCAGCGCCACCTAGCTATTTTGAAGTAATTGAATCACTCTCATCTAAGCCAGAAAAATCTATTTAATGAATTCAATTGATAAGTGAAAGGCCATGAATTTTAATTTGTGGCCTTTTAACTTAAATCATCCATCTTATTTTTGGTTTGGAAATATTTAGGCGTGACACCCATCCAACGCTTAAACGCACGAGTGAAGTGAGAAGTCTCGGTATAACCCAGCATTAAAGCCACTTTTTCAATCGACATGTTATTTTGAGCTAAAAGTTTCTGAGCATGCTCTTTTTTCAGGGAGTCTACCAAGAGGGTAAAACTAGTGTGATCAAGAGCTAAATAGCGCTGCAGGGTTCGCTCTGACATATTCATGATTTGAGCAACTTGCCCAACTTTCAATGCCTCAATCTCCCCATTCAAAAGCAATTTTTCGGCAACTTGTTTGACTTGTCCTTTCCAACCACTTTTTAACTTTAATTTCTCTATATCCCGCTTACATTGTGCATTTAACAAAGGCGCTAGCATTGGGTCTGCCGTTAAGACAGGCTGTGCTAAATACTCTTTTGGAAATATCCAACGATTACACTTTTGATTAAATAAACAAGTGACAGCCAGTTGATGACTTATTTGTGAAAAACCTATTGGTTCTGGCATTTGTAATTCAACTTTTCCTAAATGAGAAAGTCCTGTTAATTTTTTTGCAATTTGAACGAAACCGACTAACAAAAAAATGTTGGCATTTGGACTCAGCTGAAATTGATTAACAGGCTGATGAATTGACCAACATGCATCATTATTTTCTTGTTTTAATTCTGGTTTAAAAACTTTACAACGTGAGCCAATGAACTGTTCAAGAATTTTCAACGCTTCTCCTAAATTTGGAGAAACTATGGCGGCCATCCCGACTGAACCATAACATGAAGCAGTCATGCTTAAAGCTAAATACCCTGCTAGTGCAGGCTCTTTGCATAACTCAATCGCCCGTTCAATAAGCTGATTTAAGATATTGAACTCAACATACCAGTAAGGCTTTTTTAATTGTTCTAAGGTTATTCCACTTCCATCTAAAAGCTGCTCACCAGAGACATCCCACCGCTTAACAGTCTCGACAATTAAATTAATATAAGTTCCGGGTAATTCTGGATTCATGAGCAACCCAATGAGCAAAATAAAATGGCGTGAAATGGTAAAAACTGTCAGTTCAGGAACTATGCCATGCTTTTAAATTGAGGCATAGTGATTCAAAACAAAATCCGCTGAATTGCACTAGACAGCACAATTTCTGAAAAGAACACAGGTCGCCTTATGAACATTCTGATTGTCCATGCTCATCCAGAACCACAGTCTTTTACTGCTGCTCTAAAAAGTACAGCCAAGCAAACCTTAGAAAAATTGGGGCACACACTAGAAGTTTCAGATTTATATTCTATGCAATTTAACCCTATTGCGTCCAAAGAGGATTTTTTAGAGCTCGACCAACCTGATTATTTTAACTATGCCCTCGAACAAAGAAATGCCGGTAAAAATCAACTTCTTGCTCCAGATATTCAAGCAGAAATTGAAAAGGTAAAAAAAGCTGATTTAGTGATTTTAAATTTCCCACTTTATTGGACATCTGTTCCAGCAATTTTAAAGGGCTGGATTGATCGTGTGTTCGTCTCTGGCTTATTTTATGGCGGTAAACGGTTTTATAACCACGGTGGAATGTCAGGTAAAAAAGCAATGTTGTGCTTAACACTTGGCGGTAGAACACACATGTTTGGAGAGAACTCAATTCACGGTCCAATTGAAAATTATTTATCACCGATTCATCGGGGTACTTTGGCATATGCCGGTTTTGAAGTTTTACCGCCATTCATTGCTTATCACGTACCCTACATTAGCCAAGAAGCACGAGAAACCCTTCTCGAAGATTATGCAACTTATCTGATCCATCTAGACAAGCTTGAACCACTAAAATTTCCGAAGCTTGAGCAATTTAATGAAAAACTATATCCACTCTAACGCTGTGTTTTAGGTCTAAAAATAGAATAGCCGGATCTATCTTTATATTTTTGGTTATTCTTTCTATTAGTCTATCCCAAGCAGGGAGATCAAAATCGCTCAAAAAAAATAGATCAAATGGTAAAAAAATTAAGAATATAAAAGTTAATCAATAATATACAGATGTAGAGAAACTAGACTTATCAACTAAAAATGACAACTAATACGCATTTCACAATCAATTAATTCATATTTTTACAAAAAAATCTTTGACCATTTTTCTTGGATTTGTGACAGAAATGTCACTAAAACAAACTGGTTTATTGATAGATTAAAAATATAAATATCAATGAATTAAAATAATTTAATAATGAAAATATTCCTTCATATTTCATTCATTATTGGCACTATTTGTATAAAAAGTGAGTACTCCTCAGTTCATATAACAGATTTACTCTTATTGTAATTATGCTATTTTTGTTACATGGAGTTATCAAAGCTTTTATAAGTTGTAATTAGAAGCTTTGAAGGCAACACAGTTTAAACGGTTTAACTCTGTTACTTTTAAAAAAATGTCTTGAAGTTCAAGGAAAGATTAAAATGAAATTAAAACATCTGAGCACTGCAATGATTTTAGCAACGCTGCCTGCAACTGGGGTTTTTGCAGCAGCTTTGGATCGCTCTGGACAGTCAATGTCTGCATTTTTGCAGCCTGGTAACTACTTTGAAGCTGGTATTTCCGCTTTAGATCCAGATGTATCAGGTAAAGATACTTCTGGAAATGCAACAGGAGATATGGCAAATGACTACTATTTCCCTAGTGCAGCATTAAAATTACAACTCACTGATAAATTCTCTTTTGGTTTACTTTACGATCAACCATTTGGATCTGACTCAGAATATAGTGGTAAAAATAATTTTGTAGCAAATCCAAATGACCGTCTACTACCTTCACCTTTAAGTCCAACATTGGGTCAAGCTGGCTTAGGTAATACTATTACTGGCGGTACATCTGTAGAAGTTGATACACAAAATCTTGCTTTAGTTTTTGGTTATCAACCGACAGTAAACTGGAATATTTATGGTGGTGGTGTATACCAAACAATTAAAGGTAATGTTCATTTAAGAGGTTCAGCTTATAGCTTATATAATGGCTATGATGCTGACATTAAAGAAACTGGTGGAGCTGGCTGGTTAGCTGGTGTAGCTTATCAAATTCCAGAAATTGCTCTTAAGGCTTCTTTAACTTATCGCTCTGAAATTGATCATGATGTAAATATCAAAGAGAACATTCCTATTGTAAACTTAGTTGCTGCCAACCCAGCACTTCTATTTGGTGCTTTAGGAATTACTGATCCTGCAACTCAAGCCGCTATTGGTAAACAACTTGCATCACTTCAAAGTGATGGTAAAACTACGATCACAACACCACAGTCTGTGAATCTTGATTTCCAAACAGGGATCATGGCAAATACTGTAGCATTCGCCAATGTACGCTGGGTAAACTGGAAAGACTTTGCAGTACAGCCACATAAGTTTGGAATTGTTTCAAAAGCAGCAGGTGTATTATTACCTCAATTAGGCAAACCTAATGGATTTAATTTAGTAGATTATTCAGATGACCAATGGTCTATCACTGCTGGTGTAGGTCGTAAACTTACCGACAAGTGGGCGGGTAACGTTTCTGTAGGTTGGGACTCTGGCGCAGGCAATCCTGTAACCACTTTAGGACCAACGGAAGGTTACTGGAACGTAGGTTTAGGCGTTCAATATAGCCCTACTCCGCAAACATTTATCGCTGGTGGCGTAAAATATTTCTGGTTGGGTGATGCAGATGCAGTTACAGGCGCTCATTCAGCTGCCGGTACATTTGATGACAACAACGCAATCGCTTATGGTTTAAAACTTGGTTATAAATTCTAAGTTTCAAAACTATTCAGATAAAAAAGGCGCTTTAAGCGCCTTTTTTATTATTTATCTCTTATGCTGGAATGCTACGCTTTGAAACTGAACGGATTGCTTCTTTTAATGCATCATAGCCGTGGATAGCTGGAAACTGCGGAAATTCAGCAATTACGTTAGCAGGTGCGTCAAATAAGAAACCATGGTCAGCTTCACCCAACATGGTTGTATCGTTATAAGAATCACCAGCAGCGATTACACGGAAATTTAAACCATGTAGCGCCTTAACCGACTCACGTTTTTGATCTGGTTGACGCAATTTATAAGCAGTGATCATTCCTTCTTCATCTGTCTCTAATTTATGACAGAAAATTGTTGGCCAACCCAATTGCTTCATTAAAGGATGTGCAAATTCATAGAAGGTATCTGACAAGATCACGAGTTGGAAATGAGTACTTACCCATTCAACAAATTCTTTTGCGCCTGGTAGAGGCCCCATCTCAGCAATAACTTCTTGAATGTCATTTAAGCCTAGACCGTGTTGTTTTAAAATATTAAGGCGCTGAGTCATTAAAACATCATAATCCGGAATATCACGAGTTGTAGCCTCGAGTTCTTTAATCCCTGTTTTTTTAGCGAAATTGATCCAGATTTCAGGAACTAAAACCCCTTCAAGATCTAGGCATACGATTTCCATGAATGCTTCCAACGTTGGTTAAAAATTGCTGTATCATACCATTAAGATTTTCAGTTTTGCGTTGTTATTGATCAAATCAATTTTATTCATAAGGATCGAAATTAAAGTGCTAAGCAGTTTATCAACTATCCTTTAAAATATTTTTCATAACTCAATGCGCCCAAGCCTTTTGCCAGGAACACACATGACCGTTATTCCGACTATTGATATCGTAGATGCTCTTGCTGCTGAATATGCAACCAAAAGCCCTCGAGAAATTTTAGAACTTGCCTTAAGCCAACAAGGTGAAATCGCAATTTCTTTTTCGGGAGCAGAAGATGTTGTTTTAATTGATATTGCTTCACGTTTGGGTAAGCCGTTCCGTGTCTTTAGTCTCGACACTGGCCGACTCCATGCCGAAACTTATCAATTTATTGAAACTGTCCGTAAACACTACAATATCAATATCGAAATTTGTTTCCCTGAATCTGAAGCTGTTCAAAACATGGTAAACGAAAAAGGTTTATTCAGCTTTTTTACAGATGGGCACCAAGAATGTTGTGGTATTCGAAAAGTTCAGCCATTACGTAAAAAACTTGCAACTCTAGATGGCTGGATTACGGGCCAACGTAAAGATCAAAGCCCTGGTACACGTACAGAAATTCCAGTAGTACAAGCTGATGCAGGTTTCTCTGGTCCAGATAAGCAACTCATTAAATATAATCCTTTAGCGAACTGGACAAGTGCTGAAGTATGGAGCTACATCCGTATGATGGAGATTCCATATAACCCTCTTCACGAACGTGGTTTTGTTTCTATTGGCTGTGAACCGTGTACACGAGCGGTATTACCGAACCAACATGAGCGTGAAGGTCGCTGGTGGTGGGAAGAAGCGACTCAAAAAGAGTGCGGATTGCATGCAGGCAACATGAAAAAGTAATTTGTTATCAAAAAACCACTGCTAAATCAGTGGTTTTTTTTATGTCATGTTCCGTACACAAAGTCATATTTTATCTACTCTAAACGCTATATACTTAATTTTACGGTTCTATAATTCTAATAAGAGCTCAGATAAGGGCTTCTTAGAAAAATGCATGAGGCACAATGATTTATGCGTCCATTACACCCAATTGATTTCATTTTTCTGTCACTTGAAAAAAGACAGCAACCCATGCATGTCGGTGGATTATTTTTATTTGAAATTCCTGAAAATGCACCTGAAACTTTTGTACATGATTTAGTAGAAGATATTAAACGCTCAAAAAGCATCCCTATTCCGCCCTTCAATAACCGTTTAAATGGTCTATTTTGGGATGAGGATGAAGAGTTTGATATCGATCATCACTTTCGCCATATTGCTCTGCCTCATCCTGGCCGTATTCGTGAACTGCTGGTTTATATTTCACAGCAACATAGTTCATTAATTGACCGCGCAAAGCCACTTTGGACTTGTGACATTATTGAAGGAATCGAAGGCAATCGTTTTGCCATGTATTTTAAAATCCATCATGCAATGGTTGATGGCGTTGCGGGTATGCGTTTGATCGAGAAATCACTTTCAAAAACACCTGAAGAGAAACACGTCGTTCCTTTATGGTGTGTTGAGAGCAAAAGAACTAAACGACTCAAAGTACCGACACCAAGTACAAGTAAAATTAAGAGTATTTTAGGCGGTATCAAGTCTCAACTCGATATAGCTCCTAAAGTCATGCAAGAGCTATCTCAGACTATATTTAAAGAAATGGGCAAAAATCCTGATTACGTTTCTACCTTTCAGGCGCCAGTGTCGATTTTGAACCAAAGAGTGAGTGCTTCACGTCGCTTTGCTGCCCAATCCTTTGAATTGAGCCGCCTTAGAAAAATTTCAAAAGCATTAGGCGTGACGATTAACGATGTTGTACTTGCAGTATGCTCTGGTGCTTTACGAGAATATTTGATTAGTCAAAATAGCTTACCTAAAAAGCCTCTTATTGCGATGGTTCCAGCTTCATTACGCACCGATGATTCTGATATGAGCAACCGGATTACCATGATTCTGGCAAATTTAGGAACTCATAAAGATCAACCGTTAGAACGTTTAGAAATCATTCGTCGCAGCATGCAGAATTCAAAGCAACGCTTTAGCCGTATGACTGCGAATGAAATTTTAAACTATAGTGCGGTTGTTTATGGTCCGGCAGGATTAAACATCATGTCAGGAATGCTTCCTAAGCGTCAGGCGTTCAATTTAGTCATTTCCAATGTACCAGGACCACGTGAGCCGCTTTATTGGAATGGGGCGAAATTAGATGCTCTCTACCCTGCTTCAATTGTCATGGATGGACAAGCTCTAAACATTACCATGACCAGTTATTTAGATAAGCTTGAAGTTGGACTAACGGCTTGTCGAAATGCTTTGCCAAAAATGCAAAACCTTTTGACTCACTTAGAAGATGAGATTCAACGTTTTGAAGAAATTATTGCAGAGAAGCAGCTGAAACATCATTCAGCAAGTTAGAAAAATTAAGGGGCTTTGAAACGGCCCCTTATTTTTTGATTGTGCGGCACTGGTTAAGCAACTGATGACATACTGAACGAATCATTGCAGTTGTGATCGGCACTTCTTTACCTTGGTCATTCAACATATAGCAGCTATTTACTGGCGTGCTTTCTAAAACATGTTTAAGACCGTTGCTAATTAGGTTTTCACTTACATTCATGGGTTATACCTCTTATTGTTTGCTAAGACGTTAAATAGGGAGAACGTCTACGGCTACTGTATGTAAGTAGTATTTAAAATTCATGAATGAAAGTAAAATTTCAGTTGTAACAAGGATTAAGCGATATCTTGTTACAACTTTAACTTAAAATGATATCGTATTGCTCTTGCGTATATAAATTTTCGACCTGAAATTTAATGACACGGTTGATGAAATGCTCTAAATCGGCCACTGCTGGCGCTTCTGCTGTTAATAATCGGTCAATCACAGAAGGATGAGCAACGACAGTAAAGCCACTCGTTGACTCAAATGCACGGGTATATCGTAATATCTCACGAAATATTTCGTAACACACTGTCTCTGCTGTTTTGACAAAACCACGCCCTTGACAGGTTGGACACGACTCACACAGCAAATGTTCTAACGATTCACGTGTTCGTTTACGCGTCATTTCGACCAACCCAAGTTCTGAAACCTGAGTAATTTTGGTCTTGGCATGATCGCGCTCAAGCATTTTTTCAAACTGACGCATCACCTCTTCACGGTGAATTGCCTCTTGCATGTCAATAAAATCAATAATGAGAATACCACCCAAATTACGCAGTCTAAGTTGACGCGCGATAACTTGAGTCGCTTCCATATTGGTTTTAAAAACAGTGTCTTCAAGACTACGACCACCGACATATGAACCGGTATTAACATCAATCGTTGTCATGGCTTCAGTCTGGTCGATCATCAGATAACCACCCGATTTCAAAGCAACGCGCGTTTGAAGGGCTTTTTGAATATCTTCTTCGACATTATAAAGATCAAATAGCGGTCGCTCACCCGGATAATGAATGAGTCGATTCTGCATATTCGGAACAAATTCTTCGACAAACTCAAGAAGCTTGGCATGAATTTCTCTCGAATCGACATAGATCTTTGCAGTCTCTTCGCTTGCTAAATCTCGAATAATACGCTGAGGTAATGGCAACTCTTCAAAAATTAAGGAAGGAACTGCAACATCAATTTGCTTACGTTGGATGTATTCCCATAATTTACTCAAATAGCACATATCACGTGCAATTTCTGCCTCATCTACACCTTCGGCAGCCGTACGTACAATCACACTACCCGGCAAATTATGTTCAGATTGAATACCTTCAATAATATTACGTAGTCGCTCTCGCTCTTCTTCAGACTCAATACGCTGCGATACACCAATATGGTTACCGTAAGGCATTAAAACCAGATAACGAGAAGGAATTGAAAGATCTGTGCTGAGACGTGCGCCTTTCGTTCCCAACATATCTTTCATTACTTGGACAGTAAGAGTTTGTCCTGGATGTAAGAGTTCAAAAACGTTTGGGGTGGGCTGCGAACGTGGCCAAACCATATCATTGATATGTAAGAAAGCTGTTCGAGATAAACCGATATCAACAAAAGCAGCCTGCATGCCCGGAAGCACTCGCACGACTTTACCCTTGTAAATATTGCCGACTAGACCGCGCTTGACTGTACGCTCGACATACAGCTCATTAACAGTTCCATTTTCGATTAATGCCACCCGACACTCCATAGGCGTGACATTAATAAGTAATTCTTCTGACATACATAAACTCAAAGCATTATAAAATTTTTATTAAAGAGTCAGAGAAGCTGTTAACTTTGCCTAATGTTTATCGACAATGCTATTCAATTAAGAATGATAACAACCCCTTATGTCTTTACTCTTTTTAATAACTGTGCAAATTCGTATAAAGGAAGTCCTACCACATTACTATAACTTCCTTGAATTTGGGGAATATATTGAGAAGCAATCCCTTGAATTGCGTATCCACCCGCCTTCCCCACAGGCTCACCTGTAGTCCAATAATCTTCCATATCTTGCGTAGTCAGATGCTGGAATTCGACTTGTGTTTGCACTACCTGACTTAACAGTTGTTGTTGCGTAGCAATGCATAGTCCAGAAAACACATCATGCCAACGTCCAGATAATTGTTTCCATATCTCAAAAGCATGGCTTTTTGATTCGGGCTTACCAATAATTTGACCATCAAGCCCAAGACTTGTGTCGGCAGCAATAACAATTGCTTCTGGAAAAAGTTTTAATACAGTTTGTGCTTTTTCTCTCGCTAAACGTTCAACATAATGATGAACCAGCTCATTTTCATGTACCGACTCATCAATATCAGGACTATAGATTTCAAAATCTAAACCCAGTTGTTGCAACAGCTCTTTCCGACGAGGAGAGCTAGATGCTAAAACTATATGCGCCATTTTGCCAAACAATAATAGACGATTGGCCATGTGATGATACTTGTCATCAATGGTTGCCAATGTCTAGCAATCGAAAAATGAATTCCACCCATGGTCTGGGTTACCCACATAAATGCTAAATGAGCAATAATGACCAGAGTTGCAATTGTCCATAAATTACCAAAGGTTAAAATACGGCGCTCGCGAATTAAAAATCGGGTAAGAAAAGCCATAATTACAAAGCTTAAAGCATTGAGACCTAAAGGAGCATCAAGCAATAAGTCTGTAAAAATCCCCATTCCAAACGCAAACCAGATCCCACACCACGTTGGCTGACATACCACCCAAAACAGCATAATCATCAACATGAATAATGGGCGCCAACCTGAAATATCGTAGGATAGCGGGTAAACCATGAGCACAGAAGCCACAATCACAGAGATAATTATTACCCATAATGGATCTTGGCGCTTTTCTCGCTTCAGTTTAGCGATCGGCATATGGCTGCTCCTGCGCTAATGACTCTGAGAAAAGTATAACTACATGGTGCCCTGTTGCTAGTTGTGCGGCTGGTGTAACATCAATTTCTGCAAACTCACCTGAATTATGGCGTCTTACTTTGGCAACTGTACCCACTGCGTACCCTGCTGGGAAATGTTCACCCAAGCCTGAGCTAAATACTTTATCGCCCACTTGAATATTCGCACTCGTCGGGACATATTCCATTTTTAAACGGCCCAAATCACCTGTACCAGAAACAATCGCACGCATTCCAGTGCGTTCAAGACGGACCGAAAGTGAGTGTTCTTTATCTGATAACAACATTACACGTGAGCTATGAGGATATACATTAATGATCTGCCCCATAATCCCCTTATCATCCAGAACGGTTTGACCGACCTTTAAATGGTCCATAGAGCCACGGTTAACAATGATGATATGACGCAATGGGTCTGCATCTGTCCCAATCACTTCGGCAATCTCCATACGTCCATCAATAATTAATGGAGTATCAAGAAGACCTCGCAAACGGGTGTTTTCAGCTGACAATTCAGAAAGCTTTTGTAAGCGGACTTGAGCTTGTAAAAGCTCAGCCTGCATCGCAGTATTTTCACGACGCAGTTGTGCTTCAGATTTTGTTTGTTGATTCAGCCATTCTCTCGACAGTACTGGATAACTGGCCAATGCATAAATTGGGTTATATGCAGCGTACAAGACATCCCTTGCTGGCTGAATTACATACGGCATGCGCCAATCAAAGAACAGCACAACCAAGCATGTAATAACCGCAATAATGAACGAGCGGAAAGATGGCGGCTGTCTTGAAAAAATATTCGGTTGCACCGCCTAATCCTTAAACTTAACCAACAAAAAGCATGTCATGGTTCGGATTGTCAAAGAATTCCAATACTTTACCACCACCACGGGTCACACAAGTAAGAGGATCTTCGGCAACCATAACAGGTAAACCAGTTTCTTGAGCTAACAATTTATCGAGGTTACGAAGTAACGCACCACCACCTGTCAACACAATACCGCGCTCGGCAATATCAGAAGAAAGCTCTGGAGGAGTTTGCTCAAGTGCTGATTTCACTGCGCTTACAATGTTTTGTAATGGATCAGAGATTGCTTGAGTAATTTCGTCAGAAGTTACAGTAATTGCACGAGGCACACCTTCTGCAAGGTTACGGCCACGTACTTCGATTTCTAATGTTGTGCCATCAGAAATAGCCATACCTACTTCTTTTTTAATGATTTCTGCTGTGGTTTCACCAATCACGCAACCATGAGCTTTACGAACATAATTGATGATTTGCTCATCAAAAACATCACCGCCGATGCGTAAAGAGTCAGCATAGACACAACCTTGCAATGAAATAATTGCAATTTCTGTTGTACCACCACCAACATCCACAACCATAGAACCACACGCCTGTTCAACTGGCATACCTGCGCCAATTGCAGCAGCCATAGGCTCTTCAATCAAACGAACATCACGCGCACCAGCATTAAATACTGCTTCACGAATCGCACGACGCTCGACCAAAGTTGATTTACATGGTACACATACAACCACACGAGGTGCAGGTGGGAACAAACGTTTTTCGTGAACTTTACCAATAAACTGATTTAACATGGTTTCAGTCACTTCAAAATCCGCAATTACACCGTCTTTCATTGGACGAATTGCAGAAATATTCGCAGGTGTACGGCCTAACATTTGTTTCGCGTCCAGCCCTACTGCAGCAACAATTTTTTGTGAACCACTGTGACGAATTGCCACAACTGTTGGTTCATTTAATATAATGCCGCGGCCTGGTGCATAAATAAGTGTATTTGCTGTACCTAAATCAATGGCTAGATCCGGCGAAAACAAGCCAATTAGTCGTTTTAGAATCACGGTTCGTTCTCAGTTAAACTTTCATGTGGATGCAAGGTGGCAACTTTAAACTAAATGTGATGATTTGAACAAGTCAATCGCTTATTATAACGCACGATATTTTGAAAATTTTTAATACTGATTAGGTGATGTTATGTCTACATCGGATGCACAGCATTCAGCAGATTTAAATGCACAAACAGTTTCAGCAATCGCCAATCTTGCTCGATTGTCGCTCAATGATACGCAATCTGCTGAATATGCTCAAAGTCTAAATAAAATTTTAGGCATGATGGAAACCTTAAAAGGCATTGATACTGAAGGCGTAGAACCTTTAAAGAGTCCTTTTGATAATCCTCAACCTTTACGTGCTGATGTGGTAACTGAAAGCAATCATCGAGATGAGTACCAAGCAGTTGCACCAGCAACTCAAGATGGTTTGTATCTTGTTCCTCGCGTGATTGAATAACTTTCACTCAATTAACCCATCTTCCCTATTTTGAATGTAAAGAAATTTTAATCATGACTGATTTACATCGCTTATCAATTCGTGAACTTGCTGAGGGCTTAAGCCAAGCGAAGTTTTCATCTCGCGAACTGACTGAACATTATTTGCAACGTATTGCGAAACTCGATTCACAAGTTAAAAGCTATGTGACGGTTACACCGGAACAAGCGTTTGCAGAAGCAGATGCTGCCGATGCTGCATTAAAAGCGGGTAATGCAACAGCTTTAACGGGTATTCCTCTTGCTCATAAAGATATCTTTTGTACCAAAGGCATTAAAACGACTGCTGGTTCAAAAATTCTTGATAACTTCATCTCTCCTTACGATGCAACTGTTGTTGAAAAAACTAAAGCTGCTGGTCTAGTCACTTTAGGTAAAGTGAACATGGACGAGTTTGCCATGGGTTCAACTTCGGAAAGCTCGTATGTTGGAGCAACGAGCAACCCATGGGCACTTGACCGTGTTCCGGGTGGTTCATCTGGTGGCTCTGCTGCTGCCGTAGCTGCTGACTTAGCACCTTTTGCTACTGGTACTGACACAGGTGGTTCAATTCGCCAACCTGCTTCTTTCTGTGGCTTAACAGGCTTAAAACCAACCTATGGTCGTGTATCTCGCTTCGGGATCATTGCCTACGCATCATCACTTGACCAAGCAGGTCCAATGGCACGTTCTGCTGAAGACTGTGCTTACCTGATGAATGTGATTGCAGGTCACGATGCAAAAGATTCAACTTCTGTTAAAAAAGAAGTCGATGACTACATTGCGAACTTAAATGGTACATCTGTAAAAGGTTTACGCATTGGTATTCCTAAACAGTACTTTAACGTTGTTGGTTTAGATGCTGACGTAAAAGCTCGTGTTGAAGAGTCTTTGAAAAAGCTTGAAGAAATGGGCGCAACACTTGTTGAGATTGACCTCAACATGACTGAAGCCTATGTCCCAACGTATTACCTCATCGCGCCAGCAGAAGCATCTTCTAACTTATCTCGTTATGACGGTGTTCGTTATGGTCACCGCTGTGAAAACCCAGCTGACTTGATGGATCTTTACAAGCGCTCACGTTCAGAAGGTTTTGGTTCAGAAGTTCAACGTCGTATCCTTATTGGTACTTATGCACTCTCTGCGGGTTATTACGATGCTTACTATGTGAAAGCACAAAAAGTACGTCGTTTAATTCAACAAGACTTCTTAAAAGCATTTGAAAATGTAGACGTGATTGCTGCTCCTTCTGCACCAACGACTGCTTATAAAATTGGTGCAAACTTAAGTCCAACTGAAATGTATTTAGGCGATATTTATACACTTGCAGTGAACTTAGCAGGCTTACCAGCGATTAATGCTCCTGTTGGTTTTGATAAAGACAACTTACCTGTAGGCCTACAATTGATTGGTAACTACTGGTCAGAATCGCAATTGTTGTCAATTGTTCATCAATACCAACAAAACACTGACTGGCACACCAAACGTGCGGCAATTGCTGAGGAGAATGCATAATGGCTGAAGCTCAAAAGTTGAAATTAATTGACGGTTGGGAAGTCGTTATTGGTATCGAGATCCACACTCAGCTTGCAACCAATTCTAAAATTTTCTCTGGTTCATCAACTGAATTTGGTCAAGACCCAAACACGCAAGCAAGCCTTGTAGACTTAGCAATGCCGGGTGTACTCCCTGTTTTGAATGAAAAAGTAGTTGATCTTGCAATCCGCTTTGGCTTAGGGATTGATGCATACATCGATCAAGCATCTGTGTTTGCACGTAAAAACTATTTCTACCCAGATTCTCCAAAAGGCTATCAAATTAGCCAAATGGATAACCCGATTGTTGGCTTAGGCCACATCGACATCCAGCTTGAAGATGGCACAACCAAACGAATTGGTGTAACTCGTGCTCACCTTGAAGAAGATGCGGGTAAATCGATTCATGACCAATTTGAAGGTATGTCTGGCATTGACTTAAACCGTGCTGGTACACCTTTGCTTGAAATCGTTTCTGAACCTGACATGCGTTCGGTTGAAGAAGCCGTGGCATATATCAAATCAATTCACACACTTGTGCGTTGGTTAGGTATTTCCGACGGTAACATGGCTGAAGGTTCATTCCGTGCGGACTGTAACGTGTCTTTACGTCGTCCGGGACAACCATTTGGTACGCGCTGTGAGCTGAAAAACCTCAACTCATTCCGTTTCATTGAGCAAGCGATCAATGTTGAAATTGAACGCCAAATGGAAATTTTGGAATACGGCGGAAGTATTGACCAAGAAACTCGTTTGTTCGATCCAAATAAAATGGAAACGCGTTCAATGCGTTCAAAAGAAGAAGCAAACGATTACCGCTACTTCCCAGATCCAGACTTGTTACCAGTGATTATTGCAGATGAGCAAATTGAAGCTGCTCGCGCTGCACTTCCAGAGTTGCCTGCTGCACGCCGTGCACGCTTTATCGCAGACTTTGGTGTTACCGAGTACGATGCACATGTACTTACGCTCTCACGCGAAATGGCAGACTTCTTTGAAGCTGTTGTGGCTGCTGCGGGCGGTACTGCACAAGGTAAAGTATCGGCAAACTGGGTAATGGGCGAATTCTCAGGCGCATTAAACAAAGCAAACCTAGATTTGGCAGACTCTCCTGTTTCTGCTGAACAATTAGGTGGCATGATTGCACGTATTGTTGATAACACCATTAGCGGTAAGATTGCAAAACAAGTCTTTGGCTTTATGTGGGAATCGGAAGGTAAATCTGCCGATGACATTATTGCGGAAAAAGGCTTAAAGCAAGAAACTGATACTGGTGCAATTGAAGCAATCATTAAAGAAGTACTTGCAGCTAATGAAAAAATGGTTGAAGAATACAAGTCTGGTAAAGAAAAAGCCTTTAACGGTCTTGTTGGTCAAGTCATGAAAGCTTCTAAGGGTAAAGCTAACCCTGCTCAAGTAAATGAATTAATGAAAAAATTAATTGGTTAATCTGATCAGTTCTAGAAAAGAAAACCCGCTTTAGAGCGGGTTTTTTATCTATTTTAAAAACTTAATGAATCCACAATAATTTTAAGCTAAAACTATGCTGAATAGGTTACTCATGACAAATAGATTACTCCTGAGTGCCTGTTTGCTTTTGATCAGCAATTCTAATTTTGCACAAACACCTCAAGTCCCTAAAGCCGATAAGGATGCTATCTTTAAAGCGGCAGGTTTTAAAAAAAGTAAAAAAGGCTGGAAAAGTGATTGTTCAGCCGGTGAAGTTACAGCTTATGCCGATTTAAACGGTGATGGGCTGAAAGATGCAATCGTTTCAGATTACGGCATCATGTGTTATGGCAATACAGGCGTTGGTTATTATGTTGTGGCCCAGCAAAAAAGTGGTCAATGGAAAACCATTTTAAAAGAAGCAGGTATGCCTGAGTTTTTAAAAACGAAAGGAACAGATGGCTGGCCTGATATTGAGAATGGTGGGCCTGGTTTCTGTTTTGCAATCTATCGTTGGGATGGTCAAGCTTATAAAGTTAACCGCTATGAATATGAAGGCAAGGCTTGTGAACCAAACTAATAGAGTTTTTAATTAGGCAGATTAACAAATAAAAACAACCATCAAAAGCTGTTACATAAAAATCTTTTCAGTAGATCTTATTATACATTTAAAAACAAAAATGATACATTTGGTTTATAACAAAATAATGGAAGTTAATATGACAATTATTCTACACGGTACAAACTCTACAACCTTGACGGAGAAAATTAAAAAGGTTTTGACTTCTCCTTATACTAGTAATATCTATACAGAAAATTTAGATGCTAAAAGTCAAGCTATCATCGTTGTTATAGATCAAGATTTATCTTTATTCCAAGAAGATATTTTAGTTAAGATTAGAAGTTCTCTATATACAATAGGCATATGGTCTCAGGATGCTTCATCAAATTATCTACCTAAAAAATTAGAAAATTTTTTTGATTCAATCATTTGTGAAGAAAATATTAACAAATTAAACTCATTATTAGAAAAAAGAAATGTTTTATTGCAAGCACCAGATTGTTCAGAAATCGAAATAAAAGATATTACTAGAGTTAACTGTCAAACAGGTAAAAAATTAAAATGAATTTTTTTTCATATGTAGTAGATAGAGATTTTGGATTTGCACCCAACCCTTTCTTTGGTTATTGCACACTAGCCGACTGTAAACCAAGAACACGAAAAACCGCCCAAGTTGGAGATATAATTTTTGGATTAGCTGGAACTAAGTATCGAAAAGCCAATTCAAAAAAAATAATTTATGCAATGCAAGTTACTGAAATTTTAAGCTTTGATGAATACTTCAAAGATCCAAGATTTGAATTAAAAAAACCAATTATAAAAGCTAGTCCCAAAAGACAATATGGGGATAATATTTACTATAAAGGAAAAAATAGTGAGTATGAACAAATTGATTCACATCACTCTTATAAAAATGGTGTTCAACATCTAAGTAATACTTTACACGACACGAAAGTTGATAAAGTCTTAATTAGTGATAACTTTGTTTATTTTGGCAATAACTCTTTAGATATCCCCTTAGATTTATATATTAATAGCGATACTTATCGAAATATTTCGATTAAAAGACATCATAAAAATAGATTTCATTCAGATTTTAAAGAGGATTTAAGAAACTATTGGGATAAATTACCAAGAGGAATATGGGGAACTCCAAATGAGTGGAAATAATTTTATTGAAGAATATCAAAATCTTGTTAAGAACACCTGTCAAATTGAGATAAATCGCTTCGATTATGCTTTACTCGGACTATATGGAGAAATAGGTAGCTTCTTGTCTATCTCTAAAAGAAAAATTAAAGAGGAAGCTTTAGGAGAGATAACCAAGATCACCCAACTAGAAATTGAAGAAGAACTTGGAGATATTTTATGGTATTTTACAATGGCAACGATTGAGTTAGAATTTTCCTTGGAGGAATTAGTTCAAAAGACAAGTCAAATATTATATAAACCAGAATTTCTTGAGAAAATAGAAGCTAAGTACCTACCTTTTATTGTCGAAAAAGATTCTTTACAGGATCATCAGAAATTTAAAAACCAACTATTATTTAGCTTAAATGAAAAATCCAAGGAATTAAAAAGCAAAGAGGAAAATAGCTTCACCGCTTTTCTTAAAACTTTTTGGAGAATTTTGTTCTTCTATCAAAAAGATTTAAAAAAAATCATAAATACCAACTCAAAGAAAATTAAGAATGATAATTTTGATTGGGATAAAATTAAATCTGAGTACCCAGATATTGAGAAAACTTTTGATCATAGTTTCCCCGAGGATGAACAGCTTCCTCATAAAATAAAAATTGAATTTGTTCAACGATCTTCAGGTCGTATTCATATGAAGTATGGGAATGTATTTCTTGGTGATCCACTAACTGATAATCATAAAGACAAAGATAATTATCGTTATCATGATGTATTTCATATCTCATACGCAGCAATACTTCACTGGTCTCCTGTATTTCGCTCCTTATTAAAAAGAAAGAGAAAAAGCAAGCCTGATTTTGATGAAAATGAGGATTCTGGTAGAGCTATTGTTGTGGAAGAAGGGATTTCTGCTTGGATTTTTAATCAAGCAAAAGAGTATAATTACTTTGAAAACCCTAAAGATATATCAACAAAATTAATAAAGAATGTCCAGCTTTTCGTAAAAGGGTATGAGGTAGAAAACTGCCCTCCCGCATTATGGAAAAAAGCGATTTATGAGGGTTTTAAAGTATTTAGAGAATTAACAAAATATAAAGTTGGAATTATTAATATTGATTTAATAAACAGATCCATAGAATTCGAGAAAATCCATGATGAGAAATAAATTAAAATCTTTCATACATGAAGTATCAAATCAAGATTTTAAAAATTCATTTAATCCGTATAAAGATACATGTGAAAATTTTGACACACAAAATTCCTGTAAAGTCCGTAAAAAAAATTTAGAAAAATATTTGAATTATTTTTCTAAATTAGATTCTATTGATTTATGGATAGGAAGGGATTTAGGTTACAAAGGTGGAAGAAGAACTGGAATCCCTTTTACCAGTGAGAATAATATTGAGACTCTTAATTTAAAACTAGGATTAGACTTAAAAGTCGTATCAAAAAATAAAATCATTTCATCCGAAGTCTCTGCCAACACAATCTGGGAGATTTTCAGTGATCTTCCTAACAATATAATTTTTTGGAATATTTATCCTTTTCACCCTCATGAAACCAACAATCAACTTAGTAATAGAAAATTCAACAGGGAAGAGGAAATTTTTGGTTTAAAAATACTCTATTCTTTGATTACTTCTTTAAAGATAAAGAGAATTATTTGTATTGGTAATGACTCAGCTAATTCATTAAAAAAAATTAAAATAGCTGACATCCCCATAGAAAATGTACGGCATCCTAGCTATGGCGGAGTCACAATTTTTAAAAATCAAATGAAAAGTCTGTATCAAATAAATAATAAAAGACAAATGAATCTTTTTTAAGATTCATTTGTCTTTTTTATTGTATTCTCGATTATAAAATTAAAAGTATATATCTCTTCTTAAATTACCTTGTAACACCCAACTTATTCCAAATATCAGGTGTTAAAAAAGTCATGACCAATTTATTTAAATCAATATAACGCAATGTGCCTTGCAACTGCTGTCTTACCGCTGGATCTTTAACAATATCCTGCCCTGCACTCTGACCTAACTGCTGAAAAGCCTCTCCAACAGCCTTAACACCTTCGGCTTGAATCACGGCCTTAGTCTGTGTTGAGCACTGCTCCACAATCACACGCTGTAATACCTGTGCCAATTTCTGATCCAACTGAGTTTTCTGCTCAGGCGTGACATTACTAAAAGACTTTAAATCTGGATGCGCAGCCAAAGCACTAAAAGTCCATTGCAACACTGTGGTCTTATCCGCAGCAGTCGTCGCTTTCACTAAACAATCACTCAGTTGATCGACTGTTGGCCCTGCCATCGCCACTTGGGTTGTACCCAACACAGCCGCAGCCATCAACACAGAACGACTCAAATGAGAAAATTTACGGCGAGCAATCGCATAAACTTGACGTGACATAGGTCTAGCTCCAATAAACAATCTGTTCTTTGTATCACAGAGCTAGTGGTGTTACCTGTTATGACTCTGTAAATCATCTATTTCTTCAAATTTAACAATTACTTTAATAATTAGCCCATTCCCGCATAATTCCATGCTTCTGGAATATTTGGCTGTTCTGGTGCTTTATTTAAATCAATATTTAAGTTTCTACTACCCTGATAAGATTTTTCATTTGAATCTGAGGCAGGTGATACGCTTAAACTATAACGATAGCGGAATTGCCACATTAGCGGTTTGACTGGGCGAATATCCAAACTTAAAGAATCCTCATCATGACAATTTCCTTGAGAACTTTCATAATCTTGCTCAGAAAAACAAGCTCTGATCATCCGACTAAAACTAAATGGATAGTCCGCAATAAATTGATGTGTAGTGCCAGCATCTGTTAACTCATAAAAACTAGCGCGCTCAATATTCGCACCGCCTCCTGAGTACATTTCAGAAAATGAATCGATTACAGCAATTGCATAACGATTTTGAGCCATGGGAAAAAGCTTAGGAAAGATAAACTGCCCATCAGATGTGCCCTCCTTTTGAGTAGAGAGATTTACATGCCACTGTTTCGATAGATTGAGTCCCGTTGCAGAGTTGTTAAATTGAAGAATATCTTCACCTGACAAAAGCCATAACTGCCGATCTGCTGTTTTTAAAACCCGCCATTGGTCCGGATGCTCGCAGAGATTTTTAACTTGTATGCAAAGTTGTTCCTGCTCATTCTGACTTAATTGTGTTTTTTTAAACTCTAAAATACTTAAGGGTGCAGCAAAAGCAGGCTTGGCAAAACAAGCAAACATTCCTGCTATAACTAAGAAAGCTATCTCTATTTTACTTTTACTCATTTTTTCTTTTCCTAATGAGATTTTTTTCAACAAAATGGCTATTTTACAATAGCTTCAATTCGATCGAGCTCCCACACTCCACCTGCTGCCAAACCTTTACACATCCCTGTCCACATATTTTTCGTATGTACAAAACTCTTGCCATCCCACACCCATTCTTCACTTGCCCAACAATCGCCTATACCTCTTCCTTTTTGAGCACTACTAATAATACCGCTATCGAAATCAGAAGCTGTTTCTGTCACAAACGTTGCTTTACCAGTCAAAGACTCATCGAGTACCCATGCCCCATACCCTTCGTTATAAGCCCCTCTCCAACACAGCGTAGTCGCGAGAACTTTCTTATTGGTTAGTTTATATAGCTCGATTTCTTGTGGTTCAGCTCCATCACTATTACCACCATAAACTCCTTCACAAAAGTCTTCTTTTGGATCTGGATTAACTGCCATCAAGCTACGGTGTATTACTTGGTACTGCTTGCTTTTAGGCTGTAAAGTTAAATAAGGTTTAACTGTAGTTTTAATATGTTTAACAACCAGTTTTGGCTCAGGCATAAGTACTTTAGTTTCATTGGCACTGCCCTTTTTAACCAAAGCACCAACAGTGCCAATACGCTTCTGAAAATCATCCATTTTTAATAACACAGCGGTCATTCCTGCATCGGAAATTTTCCATTCATGCTGTGTATTTTTAAATACAATTTCAGTTTTCTGTTTAGACTGTTGTAGTACAGCGTTGATTTGCGAACTGTTTAATTTACCCATTATTGGCAAATCGATACCATCTATAGTCACAGCACCTAAATCTTTACCATTTATATAAAAATGAATATTTTTAAGCTGATTAGCTGGCAAGCTTTGCTCATAGTCGGATAAAGCAAATTCAGCTTGCACAGCTTGTTTTGGCCCTGCTTTACGTGTTAATAAAATTGATGCTGGATTATCTCCATTTTCTTCATTTTGATAGCCTGCGGCTTTACATGTACCCGTATTGCTACAAGAGATTTCCCACTCTTGGTGTGAAAATGAAATACCTTTTATGTCTTGAGCAAAACTATAAGAACTGATGACTGATAAACAGCAAATTGAAAGCATTTTTTTCATTTTTTCATGTCTCTGCTGGGCTGTTTTATTATTAAGTTAAAACAGTTTAAAATTTTGGATTACCGTCTAGTTTAAAAGAATATGCTAGGTTTATATAAAATTTAAATGATTACTTTTTTAAAATGAAAAAACTGAATTTTTTATTATGCACAATATTAGTCAGCATCACTTCGACTGCCTATGCAGAAGTAGAAAGCTTTACGCCTCATTTTCCAAAATTTTCTAGCTCTGCTGCAACCCGCAAAGCGGATAATCAGTTTTACGCTCTAGGAGAGGCAAAGTTTTTAAACGGCGTTGCAGTCCCGTTTTATGGTGTTACAGCACAAAGCCCAACAGAGAATGGTTTACTCAAAGATTTTGAAGCCTGTACACCTAAAAGCTGCCATTTTAATTTTAAACTCGATGCTCAGCATGCCAAGCGACTCAAGCTTCTTGCATTACCTGAAACAGGTTTAGTGCTCGTTCCAAGAAATTGGCAAGATGTGCAAGCAAATGCAGGTGCTAACGGGACGGGTTTTGCTTTAGCAATGAGTGCAGATCAAAAACAAGCAATAGAACTTTATGATTCTTCATTTTGTGTCGGTTGCGGACTACCAAACGCAACGCTCTATTTCCCAGAGTTGTTAAAAGAAAGTCTTGAAAATGAATTCGGTGGTTATAAAGACCCAAAAAAACTAATTAACATTGTTCATCCTTCTAAGAAAATGGCTTTTTTTAGTTATCAAATTCCCCAAGTGAACAATAAAACGCATGGTATTGCTAAATACCATGATGAAGACACTTTTAACTATAAAGAAATTCAAGTCACCTTAGATAAATCACAACAGTCATTGGTTGGCCCTATCCTTAATTTTTATAATGCAACGCACTAATCTAATACGTATAAAAAAACCCGCTTTCGCGGGCTTTTTTTATTTATGTAGTATCGACTCAAAAGCCTTTAAACGCTTATAAATCGAAAGTAGTTCAATAATCGTTTTCCATGAACTAATTAAATATTGGAAAGATTCACGTACACGTCCAAACACATTTGCAATTTGCTGAATTAAACCTAATGTAAGTTTACCGGCAGCAATTGATGGGAAAAGAACAACTAAGTTATATAAAATATCAAGTTGACCGTACCAAATCGCTGTCATATTAAAATAGGCATAATGAAAGTAAAGTCTGAAATAATTTTTCCGTACATTACTAAATAATTCACGCAAGGTAGCAGGTTTTGCGCGGTCTGCATGGTCTTCGCCATAGACCAATTCCTTACGATATGCAGCCTCTACTTTTTGATTGTTAAATTGCAAGCCTGGTAACTTTACACCCACGACCATTAACAGAACAGTTCCGAAAATTGACCAGACTATTGCCGCCCATACTAAAGAATGATCTAACTCTCCAATAAGGGGTAATGTAGGAACGTATTTAGATAAATGAAATAAAATAGGTAAAAACGCAATCAATGTAATGATTGCTTTCACCAGCTCAACACCTAAATCTTCCAAAATAGTTGCAAAGCGCATCGTATCTTCTTGCACACGTTGTGAGGCACCTTCTACATGACGCAGCTTTTCCCAATGTTCTGTGTAGTATTCATTCATTGCCGTACGCCAACGAAATACATAATGACTAGTAAAAAAAGCATTAATCACGGCTAGAGTTACAGCCACCATTGCAATATAAAGAAACACTAAGGTCTCGCTATAAAGTGCCGAAACATTTCCCCCGCCACTCGAAAGCATTTTTTGAATTAAATCCCAAAATGGTACATACCATGCATTAATCGCAACACTGACCTGAACACTGAACCAGATATTAAATAAAATAAATGCAGAGCCCCATATAGACCAACGCTGCCATGGATTATTAGAAATTATCTTCCAAAAACCAGCAAAAAGAGCAGTAGAGACTAAAAACCAGAGATAGAACCATAAAAAAGCAGGTGACCAAAATCGACTTACACCAATAGGTAACTCAGCATCTGCATAACCATGAGGAAAGCCTACATACTCCCCCCAATGATCCCCACCTGTATACCAGAGCACCATATTTAGCGCGAGCCAAACGACCACAGATATAAAGAAATATCGTGGTGATGGAAAAAATGATTTGAACATTAAGCGTGGATATCCTTATATTTCTTCAAATTTACAATGAGAAGAATACTAAAACCTAAACCTTAAAATTGTGAAGGGCAAAGTTTAGAGAATTGTCAGTTTTTCTCGTTTCATTGAAGGATTTGATCGTTTTTTTGTAAATTCATCCCTTTTTGGCAATTTAATCCATTTAAATTACCTCGTATATGACTCTCGATAGAGCCATATACGGCTTTTATAACACAGCAATATCAGAGATTAAATCTCTTCTTTACGCACAATATAGCCTTCCAACTGCATTGCCTGAATGAGCAAATCTAGGTCTGAAGCGCTTTTAAGCTCAACATCAACACTCACGGCACTTTCTTTGGCGCGGCTGGTTGCTGCAAAGCGTTCATGACGCAATTCATAAATATTACCACCCTGCTCAGCAATAATTGCGGTTAAGCGGGCTAAAGCACCCGGATTATCTGGTAATTCAACACGAATACGGACCATTCGACCTGTACGTGTTAAATGACGTTGCAATACAGAAACCATAACGCGTGTATCAATATTGCCACCAGACAGCACTACACCCAACTTATGACCTAAAAATAGATCAGGACGAGACATAATTGCAGCAATACCTGTCGCACCTGCCCCTTCACATACTGTTTTCTCAATATTAAGTAACAGTGCAATTGCCTCTTCAATCATGTCTTCTGTGACAACAACAATGTCATCAACATATTCTTTGGCAACTTGAGTTGTAAGCTCACCCGGAGTTTTTACCGCGATACCTTCTGCAACTGTCGAACCCATTGAAACTGCATGCTGATAATTGCACAGTATTTTTGCCATACTTGGGTATACAACAGATTGCACCCCAATCACTTTAATTTTGGGATTTATAGCCTTAGCAGCAATCGCAATACCAGAAATTAGGCCACCCCCACCAATTGGTACAACTAAAATGTCTAGTTCAGGCACAGCTGCAAGCATTTCAAGTGCAATGGTTCCTTGACCTGCAATAACTTCTGCATCGTCGAATGGATGGATAATCGTTAAAGATTCTTCTTGTGCTAAACGATGCATTTCAGCAGCAGCTTCTGAAAAATCTTGTCCATGCAAAATAACGCGTGCTCCGTATTCACGTACTCGCTGCACTTTTACATTAGGCGTAGATTTCGGCATCACAATGGTCGCTGTTACCCCTGTGCGCTGAGCATGATATGCTACGCCTTGCGCATGATTGCCTGCCGAAGCTGCAATTACACCATGTTGTTTTTCTTGGTCAGATAAACACAACAGTTTATTCAGTGCACCCCGTTCTTTAAAAGAAGCTGTAAATTGTAAGTTTTCAAATTTCAGCCACATCTCAGCCCCTAAGGTTTTAGAAATGGTTTCTGAGAAAACAAAAGGAGTTTTTACGACTAAACCTTCCAAACGCTCTGCGGCAGCATGAACATCATCTAATGTTGGAAACCCATTTTTAACCTGTTGCTGTATCATTTATCTAGTCAGCCTCAATACATTACAAATCAATTATTTTTTAAAAATGACATCAATATTTTATATTGGTCATCAGAGTTTTCAGCATATCCAACATGTACCTAATATACAAAAATTTTTATTCCAAAAATTAAGGATTTAAACTCACATAAAAAAAGCCCTAATCAGGCTTTTTATTTAATTTTCAAAAGATTAACGTTAAATTATTGAGTTTGTGCACTTAACCCTTCAGTAGACATATTCTGTTCAGCTATTTTTTCATCAATAACAAACTGAATATCGGAAAGTTTGGCATTGGCTGCATCGATGCCCGATTTCATAGTAGCTTCACGGCCTTTTACATCAAAAATATGCGCTTTTTCTCTTAAATCTGGCTGAATAACAACGTCTGCATATTGTAATTCTTCTGCTGCTAAACGACCTTGCATAATATTAATATTCTGGTTAAACAGTCCCCAGACATTCGATGTTTCTGTGTAAATCGGCTGAGCTAAAATATCAACAGCAATAATGACATCAGCGCCTAAGTCACGTGCGACTTCAACTGGTACAGGACTCACCAACCCGCCATCTACATATTCAGATTTGCCAATTTTAGTGGGTACAAACATGCTCGGAATTGAAGCAGATGCCCTAACCGCTTGCCCTGTATTGCCATAGTTAAATACGGTTTTAGTACCATGCTTTAATTCAGTTGCAACCACATACATTGGGATTTTCATTTTTTCGAGTGGCATGTTGTTTACTTGCTGGTTCACGTAGTTTTCTACTTTTTTACCATCAAAAAAACCTTTTAGTCCGATACTAATATCACGCACATCGCCAGCTTTCATTTTTAAAGCAGTATCACGCAATTCAGCAGGACTTTTACCACTGGCATAAAGTGCTCCAACAATACTACCGGCACTGGTACCTACAATAAAATCTGGTCGAATACCATGTTGTTCCAAAACCTCAATCACACCGATATGGGCATAGCCTCGTGCTCCACCGCTACCCAATACGAGCGCAACAACAGGACGCTTTTGCTGTTTTTTAATTCTTGCAAATGGCTGATCAACAGAGCGAGCATAGGCCTCCGTCATTTGCGGTTTTAGAGCAGCAGACAAGTGTGTAGTGGTCTGGCACCCTGCCAACACTATAGAGAGTCCGAGAACCCACAATTTAAGCTGTTTCATGGCCTATCTTCGCACTATGAGGTTTAAGTTCGGATTGCAATTTTAGTTGCTAGTCTCGTGAAAAGCTGTATCGAATTTATTTAATTTGTCATGTTTAAAATTTAGACTCAAGTATTTTATCTATCCCCTCTATAAAAAAGGCCCCTTATTTATAAGAGGCCTTTTTTAACTTACCAGATATCTGAATCGACTTTTTTCTTCAATTCCGGATATTTATCAATTTTAAACTCAGGCTCTTTAATGCCTTTCTTCAATTGTTCACGGTAATCTTTCAACAATGTGCGTGCAATCGGTGTTAATAGTAAAATTGCAATCAAGTTAATGGTTGCCATGATACCCATAAACAAGTCGGCCATAGACCAAACAAGTGGAACACTACCAATTGCACCGAAGTACACCATCACCAATACAAAAATTCGGAAGATGAACATGACTTTCGGATTGTTATTAATAAACTGCATATTACCTTCTGCATAGGCATAGTTACCTAGTACAGCTGAATAACAGAATAAGAATAATAGAACAGCAAGGAAGTCCGACCCCCAATGCCCAACTTGAGTTTCTAAAGCACGCTGTGTTAATTCAACACCGACAAAAGCTGTATCGTGGTAAACACCAGAAACCAAAATGATGATTGCAGTACTTGTACACACAATGAAAGTATCTACAAATACACCGAGCATTTGTACCAAACCTTGGTTTACAGGATGTTTTACATCAGATGCAGCCGCTGCGTTTGGTGCAGAACCCATACCAGCTTCGTTAGAGAATAAGCCACGCTTAATCCCTTGCATCATTGCCATTGACACTGCCGCACCAAAGAAACCACCTGCTGCAGACTTAAAATTGAAAGCATCGGTTACAATCAGCTTTAAAATATCAGGCAAAATTGCATAGTTACTGATTGCAATATAAAGAGCAACAGATAGGTAAAGACCTGCTTTTAAAGGTACAAACATCTCTGCAAATTTAGCGATACGCTTAATACCACCAAAAATTGCTAATGCAACTAAAACTACAAGAGCAAGACCAACCCATGAAATTTCTAGATCAATGCCACCTAAATGAGCAATAAAATTAGCTTTGTCCCAACCCCAAGCATGTGAAGATGCATTGGCAATCGCATTGATTTGAACTGAGTTGAATACGAAACCATAGGTAAAGATTAATGCCAGTGCGAAGACCACACCAAAGGTTTTACTACGTAAACCTTGAGTAATATAGTACGCTGGTCCACCGCGGAACTGTTTAGTCTTGCTATCTCTAACTTTAAATAACTGAGCAAGCGTAGACTCAATAAAAGCAGAGCTCATACCAAGAATAGCAGTAACCCACATCCAGAACACTGCACCGGGACCACCAATTGCGATAGCGATTGCTACACCAGCAATATTACCTACCCCAACACGGCTCGCGAGGCCAGTTACAAACGCCTGAAAAGGTGTAAGACCATGCTCATCTGCGCCTTCGGTACGACTGCTTTTCATCACTCGGATACTTTGCAGGAACATGCGAATTTGCACAGCTCCTGTTAAGACTGTATAAAAAATCCCTACAGCCAGCAAGAAAATAACCAAAAAGTCCCATAAAGGGTCATTCAAAAATTTTACCCACGACATTAGTGTGGCATTGAGTTGTTCATTCATACTCGGTCCGCTTACGTTCCTTGCTAATGTGCTAAAAGCACATGCCAAAATACTGCAATAAACAAAAAGCCCCTAGAAACCGGGACTTTTCAGTAAATTCAAGAAAAAACTTTTAATGTCAATTGAATAGCAATTATCGTCACAAGTTTAAGCAACATCATGTCCAACACTAAGCCTTTGAAGGTTGCATGAGAGAAAGCGACCTTCAGATAAAATAGTATCATTGCACTACTGAACTTTTCCGCTTGCGGAAAAACAGTATGCATCGACTCAGCTACAAACTTGGAAACTAACAAATGACCACCGCTAAATAAACTCGTCTAATGATTCCCATCAGTTAAGCGAGTTTTACAAAATCTGGATTTAAGCCAATAAGCATATTTACATATACTTTTGAGCAAATGTCTAAACTGGATATAAATTTCAAAGACTGTAACGAGCCATCGCCATAACGCGACTATCTGCGCCCTTTTCTCTCTGATCAAAGAAGAGTGCGTTTAGACCTGTACTAAGCTGTTGTATTTTTTGTGACTCAGTAGTTGCTTGAGTTACGTTCATTTTCATGGTTGCAATGGTAATCGCCAATCCTTGTTTCATGAACTGCTTGTTGATGAGTGATAGACTCATGTAAAGCTCCTATACCTCGTGTATTTCTCCATTTCTGCAACTAAATCCTTTTGGTAAAGGGATTTTATTTGCAGCCAGCATTTCCTAACGTGAGTATGGAGAAATCATACCTGCGTAAAAAAGTCGGTATTATGCAGAAATTTAAAGTTTTGTGTATATTTTTCATTAAAATTTTATATAAAAAATGGTCATCTTTTATATAAAACGATCCGTTTTGTACTGTTTTTAAACATATTATACCTTTTTTTCAATTGAATATTATTCACCCACTCACTGTTATGCTTTTATTTTTATAACCGACAAAATCACACTATTTTGTCTATTTAAATCTAAAGTGGCATATTCGAATTATGATTAATCAGACAATATGTCTAAACTAATTAAATTATCATACCTGTAAGAATATCTCTTTTCTAATATTTTTTGCTTATAAATGAAGTACTTTCAAAGCATGAAATTAAGCTTCAAAAAAGGTATGAAATATTTAAGAAAAAGATATAGGAGCACTCATGAATCTGGAACAAGTTCGCCTCGTTGATGAAGCTATCACTTCTCGACATTCTGTCCGCGCTTTTTTAAATACTCCAATTAAACCAGAAGTCATTAAAGATATATTACAAGTCGCAAGCCGAGCACCTTCTGGAACAAATACTCAACCATGGAAAGTCTATGTAATAACAGGCAACAAGCGTAATGAAATGGTTGAACGTGTCTGTGCAGCACAAATTGAGGTTTCAAAAAACCCAGAACTTGCAGAACAATATAAAGAAACTTTTGCCTATTATCCTGAAAAATGGATATCACCATTTATTGATCGCCGCCGCGAAAATGGTTGGGGACTCTACGGTCTACTCGAAATTAAAAAAGGCGAAAAAGAAAAAATGGCTGAACAGCAGTTGCGTAACTTTAAACTGTTCGACGCCCCAGTCGGCCTTTTCTTTACAGTAAATAAAACGATGGGAATCGGGTCTAAAATGGATATCGCTATGATGATTCAAAACGTGATGGTTGCTGCCAGAGCACGTGGTTTAGATACATGCCCACAAGCAGCTTGGAACCATTTTCACCCTATTGTTTTAGATATCTTAGGTGCATCGGATGATGAAGAACTCGTATGTGCAATCGCGTTGGGGCATGCTGACCCTAACCACATTGTAAATACTTTCATTACTCCTAGAGAACCAGTTGAAACTTTCACAGTTTTTCTAGACGAATAAGATCTAAGTCGCCATTCTTTTTAAACTATGAGAATGGCTTTGCTTTTACTTGTTGCACTGCTTTCAACACAACAATGAACCCACTCAGTGTAAATAACACCATCATCACGCCCATGTTGAGCGATGCAGACCAAATAAGAAAGTTAAGCAGTATCCCACCCAAGAGACCACAAGCGAATTGCATACTTCCCATGATTGCACTGGCTGTTCCTGCGCGAGCACCTTGTTTGGACATTGCGAGCGCCATTGCATTTGGTCCTGTTAAACCAATGCCTGAAATAGCTAGAAATAGTCCTAACATAACAAGCCATAAAGGCGCATCGGGAATTAAACCTGCAACAAATACGATAATGGCTCCAGTCACTTGCACGACTGAACCTGCTTTTAACCGTTTAGTAATTTCAACACGTGATGTTAAATGCTTATTTAAAGATGACATCAACATAATGCCAAATGCATTTAGTCCAAATGCGTAAGCAAACTCTTGCTGATTAAGTCCGTACTGATCCATGAAAACCGCTGGTGCTGAGCTGATATAACAAAATAGCGCGGCTCCTGTTAAACACCCTGCAAACATAGGTAAGCGGAAACTTGCATCTTTGAAAATAGCCCCATATAGGGTCACTACTTGATATGGTGAAAGCTTTAATCTTTTATCAGTGGCCAAGGTCTCTTTAAAAAAGAAATGTACGCACAACCAACATATGACACCAACAATTGAAAGAGCGATAAAAATAGCTTGCCAAGGGAACCAGATTAAAATCCATGCTCCAATCATAGGTGCCAAAATTGGTGCAAGTCCCATTACAATCATCATGCTTGAAAAAGCTTGCGCTGAGCCTTGAACATCTAATTTATCGCGTATTGCTGCACGAGCCATAACTACGCCGACACAGCCACCTAAAGCTTGCAAAATACGTGCAGCAATCAAGCCCCATTCATTTGTCGCCAACACGCAAAATAAGCTTGCGACTGCATAAAGCGCGAGACCAAAATAAAGTGGTTTTTTTCTACCAATTCGATCGCTTAGAGGACCATAAACTAATTGCCCAACAGCTAAACCAAAAAAGTAAGCTGGTAGTGTATTTGCCACCATTTGTGTACTTACCCCAAAATCATGCGCCATTTGTGGCAAAGCGGGTAAATACATATCGATGGATAATGGCCCTAAAGCCGTAAGCAAAGCGAGCAACATAATCCAGCCAATAGAGTATTGACGCTGGGCTGTTTGTTCAGACATAACGATATTTCATTTTTCAATCATTTGCATACAGACAAGCTTACACTGTCTATCGTATGATTTGTGCAACATTGGTGTAGAAATACACAAATCCTTTATCACTCAGGTTGATCAGCAAGGACTTCCTTTGAAATCTTGGTTTAAACGCCTAAAAAGAGCGACTTATAACACAACATTTATGTATAACGTGCGAATGCTGATAGCCTTTTCAGGAACTGCTTTCGTGCCTTATTTTTTGGGCTATCAATTAGCAACAATTCCACTTACTTTAGGTGTAGTCGCGGCAGGCTTAAGCGATATTGATGATCGCTTTTCCGTGCGAATCATGAACCTGATTTATACTTATATTGGGTTCTTCGTTACCGCAGCTTCTGTACAACTACTTTTCCCCTACCCAATGGCTTTTGCTTTGGGGTTAATTGCGTCATGTATTGGCTGGATTTTACTAGGCTCATTAGGACGTCGTTACGCAACCATCTCTTATGGCTGTCTGGTTGTTTCAGTCTATACCATGCTAGGTGTTCACCTTTTTGATCATTGGTATATCCAACCTGCCCTTTTAGTTGCAGGTGCTGCGTGGTACGGCCTCATAGCTACTATTAGCTTTTTATTATTTCCAGTTCGACAACTACAAGACAAACTGGCTGCCTCTTATGCATCTCTAGGTGATTTTCTATTTGCAAAATCAAATTTGTTTGATGTAGATATGACTGCTGCCAGCTATCAGCAAAGTATGATCGAATTGTCATTAGAAAACGGTAAGTTAATTACGATTTTTAACGACTTAAAAACAGCTTTATTAACTCGTTTAAAAGGCGACCGTGGGCAAAAAGATACACGCCGAAGCTTACATTATTATTTTGTTGCACAAGATATTCATGAACGTGCTGACTCAGCCCATATTGACTATCAAAAATTAGCCAAAATTTTTCAGCACAGTGATATTTTATTTAGATTCCAACGAATTTTGGCGATCCAAGGCAAAGCTTGCCAAGAGTTAAACGAATGTATTTTGCAACGTAAGCCTTATAACCATAATAAAAGGTTTAAACAAAGCTTTGAAAACCTACGCCTTTCATTAGAAAAGTTACGTCGTGATCAGCATTACGATCTTTTATGGGTAAATGCTCTTTTCGCTTTATACCAAAATTTAAAGTCTATCGACTCCCAATTACTCAACTTGGAAACCGAACAACACATTCAATCGGATAAAGTAAAACAAGCAGAAAACCAGCTTAAAGATGATGATTTACAAGGATGGAATGATATTATCATCCGAATAAAACAGAATTTAACTCCCGAATCTGTGCTGTTCCGCCACGCAATTCGTGTATCGATTGTTTTATTTATTGGATATGTCTTTATTCAAATGACTCATATTGAATATGGCTACTGGATTATGCTTACAGCTCTATTTGTAAGCCAACCCAACTTTAACGCGACCAAACGCCGCTTACGTCTACGAATTGTTGGGACATTAGTTGGTATTGTAGTTGGACTTGCGATTATCTTCTTAATTCCTTCGACCGAAGGACAACTATTCATGTTGATATTAAGTGGAGTCCTGTTTTTTGAATTACGCAGTAAACAATATGCGCAGGCAACTGCCTTTATCACCATTTTGGCATTAATTAACTTTAATCTAGATGGTTCAGCTATGGCTGCAGCGATTCCAAGATTTGTAGATACTTTAATGGGATGTGCTTTAGCTTGGTTTGGCGTGACCTTTATTTGGCCTGACTGGAAATTCCGACGTTTGCCCCGTAACATCAGACGCTCACTGCAAGCCCAATGTAACTATTTAGCCGAAGTCGTCAAACAATATCATGAAGGTCGTAATCATGCGCTAAATTACCGAATTGTACGTCGAGCTGCGCATAATACAGATGCTGAAGTTGCTTCACTTATTTCAACTTTAGCGACTGAACCAGACTTTGATCCGACTCGTAAATCCGATATTTTTGAATTTTTGTGTTTAAACCATACATTTTTAAGCTATATCGCGGCACTTGGAGCGCATCGAGAAAACATTCAGGATCAAGCTGTCCTTAAATTATTAGACCAAGCGCTGGATGATATTCAAGGGGCTCTATTAAGAGATGAAATGCCTGATCTTACAGCACAAAATATGCTCCAAACGATACGTCAACGTCTAAGCCAAAATGATGAAGATGACCAAAAATCACTCATTATTTTACAGCAGCTCTCGCTCATGCTTGGTGTGTTGAACCGATTTAGTATGTTAAAACAACGTCTAAGTCATGATCTTGATAATGATGCCAGTGAGCTTGCATCATTATAAATTTGAGTCGGAATTTAGTATCAAATTGGCATAATATCCTTTCCTGACTTATGCCAATTAGTGCTAAACTTAAAACAGTTTACAATTTGTTATTTGCACTATGACCGCGAAAACTTTATACGCTTATACGCTTCAGCCTGTTCCCTATGACGTGTCAGAAGCTGAACAACGTAATGCACAGCTTCTTATCTGGCGCAGTACCAATAAAATCAGCACAAAAATCTGGGCGATTATGGGTGTAGTTTTAGCCCTAGCTATTTTGGGTCTTGTTCTTATCAAGAATTACTCTACTATTTTTTGCTGGGTTGCTATTGTTTCTGTAGTACTTTACTACCTAGGTCGTAAATACGGATTAGAATGGTACGTTAAACGCAAAATGAATGAATTTCCGGTACAGGAAATCAAAGGTATTCGTTTAGGCGTGCAGCCTCATGGTATTGTGATGCGCCAAAAAATGGGTCAACAAGAAGGCGTTGGTACAATTGGATGGAAAAATATCTACGAATGGTACAATGCTCCTGATTTCATCTTGGTAAATTTCAAAGTAAAAGATCCAAAAGGCCAAGAACAACAAGGTGCTTATATTCTACCTAAGCGCATGGATTCTAAAAACTTCTCATTCAATACAATTCGCACGCACTTAAAAGAATCTGTAGGTGAACCAAAAACTTTGTAATTCCATATTCTATAAAAAGCCTCCTTATGGAGGTTTTTTATTACAGTAAAAACAAATGATAATGAAAATTAATATTATCTCCAAAATCCATATTATCTACTCAATCTTCGGCTATACTTCGTTACAAGATCTCCATCATATTTACATTTTCGACCATGTTTAAAAAAATTTTATTTCAAATTCATTGGTTTCTGGGTATTACTGCTGGCCTAATCTTATCCATTATGGGTGTAACAGGTGCAATTTATTCTTATGACCAACAAATTTTAAAATGGGTAAATTCTGACAGTTATGTTGTTCAAGCTGAAAACACACCAAAATTAACCCCTACTCAGCTATATCAACATTTCAATACAACTCAGCCTGAAATTAAAATTAATAGCATTACGATTGCCAAGGATCCGACCGCCTCTTCTACTATCAATATTGAAAAAGAAGGTGAACGTCGTGGCTATAATATGATGGTTAATCCTTATAACGCTCAGGTTCTACCCGATGTTAAAGGCCGCAAACTGTTGTTACTCATACAACAAATTCATCGTAATTTAACCGCAGGTGAATTCGGTAAACAAATTACTGGCGCTTGTGCCTTAATGCTCATTTATTTTGTCTTGAGCGGATTATATTTACGCTGGCCTAAAAAGCATTCTGCCCGTCAATGGCTCGCCGTTAAACCGAAATTGAAAGGCCGAAATTTTATTTGGGATCTACATGCTGTTGTGGGTACGTGGGTTATTGTTTTTTATCTTCTTTTCGCGTGTACAGGTCTATATTGGTCTTATGATTGGTGGCGTAGTGGCATGTTCAAAGTGATGGGAGTTGAACAACCTAAACCACAAGGTCATGGCGCTACTCCTCAAAATCGAGGAATGCAACAAAACAAACGACCTGACCGTAATGCTGATAAAAAATCAGAACCTCAATTAGATAATACCCAGCTCATCACAGCACTTAATCAAACATGGAGTGGCTTCAATAGTCAGGTCGGACGTGATTATTCGACACTAACATTGAGCTTACCGAAAAAAGATGATGGAAAAATTGAGTTAAGCTTTGTCGATGCTACGCCTCAACACGAACGTGCACGCAACCAAGCCATCTATAATTATCAAACTGGCAATATCGAAAAGATAGAGCTTTACGAAGATAAAAAGCTTAATCAAAAGATCATGAGCAGTATGTTACCCGTGCATCGTGGTAGCTTCTTTGGACCAATTTATCAATTTGCTGCAATGCTTGCTTCATTGGCAATGCCTCTGTTTTTGGTTACAGGATGGATGCTTTATCTTAAACGCCGTAAACAGAAAAAATTAACACAGGCAGCTCGTCAGTCTTTAGCTGGACAATACATTGATCCAAATGCAAAACCTTGGCTTATTACCTATGCAACTCAAACAGGTGTAGCCGAACAACTCGCTTGGAGTACGGCAACGAGTTTACAAGAAGCTCATCAACCTGTTCAGGTTAAACCTGTACAGCAGCTAACACAGTCTGATTTAGAGCAGCATGAGCAGGTTCTATTCGTGATCAGTACTTATGGTACTGGTGATGCACCTGATCTCGCGACAAGCTTTGCTAAAAAGCTTTTAAAAGAAAATCTAGATCTTAAACACATCAACTATGCTGTTTTGGCTTTAGGTTCTAAAGAATATCCTGATACGTATTGTAGTTTTGGACATGCGGTAGATGTCTGGCTTAAATCTAATGGTGCTCATGCCCTCTTTAATACAATTGAAGTTGATAATGCAAACTTATCGGATATTCAAAACTGGAATCAGGCACTCGCGAAAGCAACTAAATTAGATTTGCATGCTGTAAATTTAGAAAAAGTCTTTGATACATGGATATTGCAACAACGTGACTTACTCAACCCAAATAGCTTAGGTCAACCTGCTTATAATATTGAGCTTAATGCAAAGCACGAAGCACTATGGCAAGCGGGTGATATTGCTGAAATTCAACCTGGCAATAGCCCTGAACGTATTCACGATTTTCTGCAGAAGCATCACATTCTTAAAAATGCAAAAGTTGACTCATTACAGGTTTCGATTGAGAAAGCACTTTGGAATAAGGACTTAACTGGTGAAATTGAACCATTTGCTAATGTAGATCATTTATTAGAACAGCTCCCTACTCTACCAACACGCGAATATTCAATTGGCAGCATTCCTTCGCAGCAAGTGCTTCGTTTAGTTGTTCGTCAACAATATGATGAGGCTGGAAATTTAGGTTTAGGTTCTGGATGGCTGACTCAACACACGCAAGTCAATGATGAAATTGCTTTACGTATTCGTACCAACGAATCATTCCATCTTATTGATGACAACCGCCCTATTATTTGTATTGGTAACGGCACCGGAATTGCGGGCTTAATGAGCCTATTACACACGCGTACTCGTCATAGTTACACTGAGAACTGGTTAATCTTTGGTGAACGTCAAAGAGCATGTGATTTCTTCTATGCATCAACAATTGAAGCATGGCAAACAACAGGAATGTTAAAACGCTTAGATTTAGCATTTTCCAGAGATCAAGAACAACGCGTATATGTTCAAGATGTAATCCGTCAAAATGCAGCCGAATTAGTAAGCTGGATAGAACGCGGTGCTATTCTCTATGTCTGCGGTAGTATTGATGGCATGGCAAGCGGAGTCGACCAAGCACTTGTTGAAATTCTAGGTGATGAACAGCTAGATGAATTAAGACAACAAGGCCGTTATCGCCGTGATGTTTATTAAAGGCTAATAAATAAAAAAACCGAGTAATAGCGCAAATGCTTTACTCGGTTTTTTATTGCATTCAGAATGATTTTGCATACACTGTCTGCAATTCAAATTGCAACTCTAAACACAATGCAAGTCAGTAAGTGGATCCGTATTTTCCTAGTAATCATTGGTTCAATTTTATTTCTAGATGGGCTAGTTCTAATTTGTCTCAATAAAATTAATCTTGGCACAATTATCCCTTTAATTTTGGGCGCATTCTTCTGCCTCTATTCTTTATTTTATTATCATTTAGAGCGTTTTTTCTTCTATCATTACCGCTTACATACTTTTTGGCGTTTCGGTTGGTTATGCCTCTGGATCTGGCTAATTAGCTTAGGCTATTTCTTTGACTTTATTAAAGAGAATAAAGAAACAAGCCAAAACCTTCCTCCAGTAAATGCCATCATTGTATTAGGTAGTGGTGTTGAAAATGGTCAACCATCCAAAACTCTTGCAAAACGTTTAGATACAGCTGCTCCTATTGCTCTAAAACAGCTTCAAGCAAAAGTTGTTTTAACAGGCGGTCTGGATTTTTCAGAAAAGGAAAGCGAAGCATTAGTGATGTCTCGTTATCTAGAGCAAAAGTATCATGTAGCAAAAGAACGAATGATACTTGAAGATAAAAGTACCAGTACTGAACTTAATTTAAAAAATAGTAAGCCCCTATTAGCACAGCAAAACATTACCCTTAACCAACCAATAGCTATTGTAACAAGTGATTTTCACACTCCACGCGCAGCGGCTATTGCTAAAAAACAAGGTTATACGCAAGTTTATACAGTAGCTGCAGAAACACCATTAGCTACTCGCTACAACTCTTGGTTACGAGAATACTTTGCTTTTGCGAGTGGATGGTTTTTAAAAGAATATTAAGACGAACTAATTTAAAAACTGCTATTAAAAATAGCAGTTTTTTTATCTAAGAAATATTCGCTCTTGCCACAAATGAATTTAATAAAAATTATAAATAATGCGTATAAATCTAAATATTTATGTACAAGCGAGTAAGGAGAGTTTAATGAGAATAAAGTGCCTAATCGGTCTAAAATAAAGCTCTTAATAAAATTTTTGGCAAATATTTTTAATTTATAACTCAGACTATAATGACTTAAATCAGTCAAATAATTCGTTCAGCTATTAAATAATTCAAATTATACGTTCAAATCGTTCAAATCGTTCAAGTCGTTCAAGTCGTTCAAGTCGTTCAAGTCGTTCAAGTCGTTCAAGTCGTTCAAGT
>NZ_VTDF01000011.1:0-89458 GCF_052824995.1 Acinetobacter sp. 1124_18A
AGCTCATGCCCTAAATAAGCAGCATCGGCAACAAATTGCTGAGCTGTGTTTTGCTGCTTTTGATGAAGATCCTTGGAGTCAATATACTTTCATGCAAAATGCTGTTCATATAGTAGGCATATTGGATGATAACATTGTGTCACATGCTTTATGGACAGATCGAATTTTCACCTTAAAAGATGGTATTACTGTAAAAACTGCTTATATAGAATATGTGACTACTGATTTCAAGATGCGTGGGAAAGGTCTCGCATCTAAATTATTAAGATATTTAACTGATGTTTTAACTACTGTAGGCTATGAACTAGCGGCATTACAGCCTGAAGATGAGACATTCTATAAAAAATTAGATTGGATTTCGTGGTGGGGAGATTTATACATCAAGCATGAAACTTCTACTTATCTGACCGATGATTATGAAATTATGTTATTTCCGTTGAGCACTAAGCTGAAGGAGCGACTAACTCATAAGTTAGAAGATGATACTATTTGTGCCGATTGGAGAGAAGGTGAACTTTGGTAATTCTAATTACATAAAATATTGAACAAACATTAGCTTTAATGTTCAATAAGAAGATTAGAGTAGTCTTAATAATGTGAAACATATAGCCAGAGTTCATATTATTTCTTGTGTGGCTTATGGATAAACAAACAAATTTTTCCAATCTAATGTTTTGATTTTTAAGTAATTATTTATTAAAAATAAATCTATAACAAGAGACACTGTCCACTTGAGAACTCAGGTATTACTTAGCTTTTATACTTTCCTGTTTATTATAGAAGCTTATAATGATTCAGAATCATTCCAAATCTAATAAGGATATAACATGTCTACCGACCAGCAATTTCCAACACCCAATAATTTAGGAATAGCAGTTTATTCAAATAATGCAGAAGCTATTGGTAATACTCCTTTAGTTCGCATTAACCGTTTGATTAAAACTGGTGCAACCGTATTAGCAAAAGTGGAAAGCCGTAACCCTGCATTCTCTGTGAAATGTCGTATTGGAGCGGCACTAATTGCAGATGCAGAAAAGCGCGGCGTGTTAAAAGAAGGCATGCATATTATTGAACCAACCAGCGGTAACACGGGGATTGCACTAGCTTTTGTTGCAGCTGCTAAGGGTTATCCAATTACTTTAACTATGCCTGCAAGTATGAGCATAGAGCGCAGAAAAGTACTGAAAGCTTTAGGCGCTAATTTGGTTTTAACTGAACCTGCGAAAGGGATGAAAGGTGCAGTTGATGAAGCTATACGATTAGCATCTGAACAGCCAGAAGTTTATTTCTTACCTCAGCAATTTGAAAATCCAGCCAATCCACAAATCCATGTAGATACAACTGGTCCTGAAATTTGGCAAGCAACTGGTGGACAAGTGGATATTTTGGTTGCGGGTGTAGGTACTGGCGGCACAATTACTGGTATTTCTCGTTATTTCGAACAAGTTCAAAATAAACCTTTGTATTCTGTAGCCGTTGAACCTGCTGAGTCTCCAATTATTACTCAAACTAGAAATGGAGAGAACATTACACCTGCGCCACATAAAATTCAGGGAATTGGTGCGAACTTTATTCCAAAGAATCTTGATTTGGATCTTGTGGATGAAGTCTTACCAGTGACTAGCGAAGAAGCAATTCAGTGGGCAAGAAACTGTGCAACCCAAGAAGGTATTCTAGTGGGTATTTCAAGTGGAGCAGCTTTGGCTGCGGCGGCAAAAATTGCACAACGCCCTGAAAATGCTGGTAAAACGATTGTTGTTATTCTTCCAGACAGTGGCGAGCGTTATTTATCTTCTGTTCTGTTTGACGGTTTATTTGACGAATAAAATTAACCGCATAAAAAAGCCCATCTATTGATGGGCTTTTATTTAAGCTTATTTATAAAGCGCTTTTTAAAGCTTTTTGATGACGTTTAACAGACCGAGCATATTTTTTAGCTTTGTGCCGTGTCCAGAAGCTTCGCTCATATCCAGTTGGGCCAACATTATAATAAGCCGTAGCCTTAAACCAACTATCCGCTGATTGATAGTAATGATTTAAAATATATGCGCCACATTGAATATTTGTAGATTCATCATACAAATTACCAGCACAAGTTTGTTGCCAATAGCTGGGAATAATTTGAGTTAAACCTACTGCACCCGTAGGCGAGAGAGCATTGGTATTGTAACTCGATTCTTGTCTTATGACCGCGGCAAGTAAAAGAGGCGGCACATTATATTGGTCAGCACTTTGAATAATAAGTGGAGATAACCGATTCGCTGTGCTTTGTGGAACAGAATAGGCTTTTTGTAGACCTGATGAGAGCTTATTTGAACGCCATGAAAATGAACCACTATTCGGGCCTAAGCTGGTACACCCCGTCATTATTGTCATTAAAGCAATTACGAAAAATTTGAGACTCAAAATGTTTATTTGAGTCGGTTTAAAATAATTGTTAGATAAAGATGAGGTAAGCAAAATAGAAAACCGATAATCAAATTTCAAATGAAATCATGGTATTCAGCCATACTCATCGGATCAATATAAGTTCTGTTGCTCAGCACAAGCAAATAGTGAGAATTTTGTATAATTAAAATGAAAAAACCCCGACATCCTGTCGAGGTTTTTTCGTATTCAGCTTATGTAGCTAACTCCTGTCAACTACCGCTTCCTGCGTTCTTATTCTTCTTCAATGAGACATCCTGTCTCTCTATGTTTCATATATTATGAAAAAATACTAAAGTTGAATATCCGCAAATCGCTGCAAGTTTTGTACGTTTTAACTTACAGATCAACTTACTTAAATACGATGTCGACTAGTTTTTGTGCTATGGAAGCACAAATCAATACACTTGGAAAAGCCAATAGCCATGCAACAATCCAGGCGGATACCCACAATGAAAGGAAATGATGATTTAGTCCCACTACTTTCAAAGTTGAAATACCTGAAATTATAAAAGACATCATCCCTGATAAAATTAAGAGGAATAAAAGTTTCTGTGCTTTCATGGTCTTATATTCCTTGATAAGCATTTAAGGTCAATGCAAAATTTTCTCCAAATTGTTGAGCAGTTTTAATATCTCCTTCATCAAACTTATCGGCATTACTACCGTGTTCAGCCTGAGCCATTAAGCCTGACCATGAACCGAGACGGTTGGCTGCTTGAGTATAAGGAATACCTTGGTGTTGCTCAGGCATAATTGGGTTTCCAACCCATAACATGCCGTGTTGCATGCAAAAGGTAAAAAGTGAAATTAGTGTCGATTGTTTATCACCTGCGGGAAGGGAAGATACGGTAAAGCCAGCCGCTAGCTTTCCTTTAAATTTCTGTTTTTTCCATAATGGGCCTGTTGCATCCATGAGTTGTTTTAATTTGGAAGATACACCACCTAAATACGTAGGAGATCCCCAAATTAAGCCGTCATATTGAATTAGGGTTTCTGGGTTTTCGACAAGATCTTCGGCATTGAGTAAATCTACTTCAATATTTCCTTGGTTCAAGATGCCAGTTTGAATGTGCTGAGCAATAAATTGGGTGTGACCTTGGCGACTATAGTAAATAATGGCAACGGTTTTCATGGGCAGTTTCCTCTTTATTTAAATTTGAAATAGTTTTGCAGTGAGATATAAGCCACAACCAAAAACACTATGGTTTAGCAAACTTTTTAGACAGTTCAAAAAAGGATGAGGTGTTTTTGATGAAGCAAAGCCACTACCCATCGCAGGTTGCATAATAAAAAAAGGAATGAGAACGGTGACTACACCAAACAGTAGTGCTGAGTAAAACCGAGGATGGGCGAGCCAAGTTGACCCAACAATGAAAATAAAACTGAATGCGAAGATAATGCCGACACTATAGTGAGCAACCCAACCTAATAAATATTCACCTTTAATTTGAGAGCTTTTAGCAATAGATGGATGGATGAGTTTCCCTTGAAATATCGAGCCGACCCAGCGTCCGAGGAAGGCAAAGTTTAAGGTCGGGATTTTAAATATCTTTAGTATTAACAGCCATATATCCATAACTATTGTTGCGCCGATACCAAGATATAAAGTTTGAAAGAGTAAAGTAAGTGTCTTCATTTTTGCACCTTGCTTTTATACGTATGAAACGTGATAAATTTATTGTGCAAGTTCAAGTCAACTTGAAGTCAAGAGGGTATTATGGATATTGGTGAAGTTGCTAAGAAGGCAAAAGTTACAACTGCAACGCTACGTTTTTATGAAGAGAAGGGATTAATTAAGTCGATAGGGCGGCAAGGTTTACGTCGGCAATATGGGAAACAAGTGCTTGATCAGCTGGCACTCATTGCTTTAGGTCGTGCCGCAGGTTTTTCTTTAAATGAAATCGCCACAATGTTTGGACAAGATGGTAAACCAGATCTTGATCGGCAAAAATTAAAAGATAAAGCTGAACAATTAGAGCAAATGGCAAAGCGATTACATTTTATTAGTCAGGGATTAGAACATGCTGCTGTGTGTCCTGCTGAAAATCATATGGAATGTCCTACTTTTCAGAACTTTTTGAAAGCAGCAATTGCTGGAGAATATCCGCCAACCAAACTTTAACTAGTTTTTAATAAGAAGTTTAATTTTGTATTGAACAGCTAGGCTTGTCATATTTTCGCCATAAAGGTTTCATCTTTTTGAAACCAAAACTTCATGTAAGCTTGATTAAATTTGCTTAATTTTTTACCGACTGTATAAAACCATGAGCAAAAAAACTTTAGTCGCATTATTATGCTGTGCCAGTTTAGGATTGACTGCATGTAACGATGATAACGATCAAGAACAAACCTCACCCACTGAAAATGTTACTGAACCGACCTTAATTTCTTTTGCAAAGTTACCCGTAGAAACCTATGCTGCTGGACCAGATTCTGGAGCATATGTGAAAGGTGCAAACGGAATTTATCCTCCATTTAAAGGCCAACCTGTACAGGGCTTTTCTGCCGCATTAAAAAATGAAGACGGCAGTTATATGGCAATGGCCGATAACGGTTTTGGGACTCAAGATAATTCATCAGACTTTTTACTTCGTATCTATAAACTAAAGCCTGATTTCAAAACTAAAACTAAAACTAAAACTAAAGCTAAAGGCACGGGACAAGTTACTGTGCAAAGCTTTATCCAACTGCGTGATCCAAACAAGTTAATTCCATTTAATATCGTCAATGCTAATACAGCTGAGCGTTTATTAACGGGTGCTGATTTTGACCCAGAGTCGATGCAACGCACTAATGATGGTACTTACTGGATTGGGGATGAGTTTGGCCCTTATTTACTTCATTTTTCAGCAGATGGTGTGTTGCTAGATGCTCCAATTGCTCTGCCAAATCCATTAAATCCGACTCAAGAATTACGTTCACCACAAAATCAGTTTAATAAAGCGCAAATTAATTTTGTAGAGCCTTTGGTTCAGCAAAGTGGCGGTTTTGAAGGCATGGCAATTTCACCGGATGGCCAGTATCTCTATCCTCTTGTAGAGAAACCGCTTAAATCAATTCGAGAAACGGAACGACAATTGCTGATTTCTCAATTTGATGTGAAGAAAAAAGCGTATACAGGAAAATATTATTGGTTCCAGTTAGACAGTAAGGCAACCAATATTGGTGACTTCCAACTCTTTAATAATAATGAAGGCATTATTATTGAGCGTGATGCGACTCAGAATAATTTAGGCGGATATAAAAAATTAATCCGTATTAAATTAAATGATTCAGGTCAACCCGTCAGCCGTGAAGATTTAGTTGATTTAATTAAAATTGCCAATCCAAATTTACTTTATGGCACAGCAAGAGCAGGGGATATTGGGACAGAACAAGTTTTCGCTTTCCCATTTGAAACTATTGAAGATGTCATCATTGAAAATAGCACAACGTTGACTGTTCTAAATGATAATAACTTCCCTGGATCAACTGGGCGTAATGCTAAGCTGGCCGACGATAACGAAATTATTCAAATCCGCTTACCAAAAGCTTTATTCTAAGTTATATAAATAAATGGGTTAAAACTGCGGTGGGTTTTATTCTGCCGCATTTATTATAAGAATAAAATGTTGAATAAACTTTAATCAAATTAATTTCTATATGGTTGTTTTCGCATGTTTTATAAACAGGGAAAATGAATGAAATTCATGTTAAAATGATCGGCTTTCATCTTTAGATGTCTCTCCTCCATTTGCTAGCCGAGATTCGCAAGCCATGTCTACCGCTTATACTATGCAAACTGCGCCAAAAGCGCTGTTTGATTACGACAAATATTGGGCCTCGTGTTTTGAACCAGCACCATTTTTGCCGATGTCACGAGAAGAAATGGACCAACTCGGCTGGGATGCATGTGACTTTATTTTAGTATGTGGCGATGCTTATATTGACCATCCTTCGTTTGTGTCAGGCGTTATTGGCCGTGTTCTTGAAGCTCAAGGTTACCGTGTCGGAATTATTGCACAGCCAGACTGGACCAATGCTGAAAGCTTCCGAGTTTTAGGTAAGCCAACCATTGCTTGGGGTGTGACAGCAGGTAATATGGATTCGATGATCAACCGTTATACGGCAGATCGTAAAATCCGTTCGGATGATGCTTATTCACCGAACAATGAACCGAACAAGCGTCCTGACCGCGCAGCAACGGTATATTGCCAACGTTGTCGTGAAGCATTCCCAGACGTACCTGTGTTATTAGGTGGGATTGAAGGCAGTTTACGTCGTATTGCGCACTACGATTATTGGTCAGATAAAGTTCGTCGTTCAATTTTGATGGATTCTAAAGCCGATTTGCTTATGTATGGTAATGGTGAGCGTGCCATTATTGATGTGATGCACCGTTTGGCTAAAGGTGAAAAAATCCACGAGATTACAGATGTTCGTGGTACAGCTTTTATTATTAATAAACATAACAAAGCATCAAAAGCAAAGTTTGTTGAAGTTGCAAGTAATGATGTAGATACGATTGGACGTGTTGATCCAATTATTAACCCTTATGTTATGACAGAAGATATTGATGGCTGTGAAGTTGAAAAAGAAAAAGGCAACTCTTTAGCTCAATATCAAGACTTCCAAAAAGAAATCGTTGCAAATCCGATTATTCGTGAAGGCGACAAACTAGACGACGATACTCAAATCGTTCAATTAAAGCCAGCACCGTCAAAAGCTATTAAACATAAATTGCCTCCACGCGAGTTGGCGGTCATTCGTTTACCTTCTTTTGAAGAAGTGTCAAATGATCACGTGCTTTATGCACATGCAAACCGTATTTTGCATCTTGAAACCAATCCGGGTAATGCTCGTGCATTGGTTCAACGCCATGGTGAGCGTGATGTATGGATTAATCCACCTCCAATTCCTCTAACCACTGAGGAAATGGACTATGTATTTGATTTACCTTATGCACGTTTGCCTCACCCGACATATGGCAATGCACGTTTCCCTGCGTTTGATATGATCAAATTCTCGGTCAATATTATGCGTGGCTGTTTTGGTGGTTGTACTTTCTGTTCGATTACTGAACATGAAGGTCGTATTATTCAAAACCGTTCGGAAGACTCGATTTTACGTGAAATTGAGAAAATCCGTGACACAGCACCAAACTTTACCGGAATTATTTCAGACTTAGGCGGTCCAACAGCAAACATGTACCGTTTGCACTGTAAAGACCCTGAAATTGAAAAGAACTGCCGTAAACCTTCTTGTGTATATCCGGGTGTTTGTCAAAACTTGCATACCGATCATGCGCCTTTAGTACAGCTTTATCGTAAAGCTCGTGCAATTAAAGGTGTGAAGAAGATTCTGATTGGTTCAGGTTTACGTTATGACCTTGCGGTATTGAACCCTGAATATGTGAAAGAACTGGTACAACATCACGTTGGTGGTTATTTAAAAATTGCACCAGAGCATACCGAAAATGGCCCGTTGTCTAAGATGATGAAGCCGGGTATTGGTACGTATGATCGTTTTAAGCAAATGTTTGACCGCTTTAGTAAAGAAGCAGGAAAAGAGCAATACTTAATTCCTTACTTTATTGCCGCACATCCAGGTACTTCAGACTATGACATGATGCATCTTGCAATCTGGCTTAAGAAGAATGGTTTCCGTGCCGATCAGGTACAGACGTTCTATCCATCACCGATGGCAACCGCAACGACCATGTACTATTCAGGTAAAAACCCACTTGCTAAAGTAGCTCGCTATACTGAAAAGGTTGATATTGTAAAAGGTGAGAAGCGTCGTCGTTTGCACAAAGCATTCTTACGCTATCATGATCCAAACAACTGGCCATTACTTCGTGAAGCCTTAAAAGAAATGGGCCGTGTAGATTTGATTGGTAATTCAAAACAGCATTTGATTCCAACCTATCAGCCACAAGGTACTGCCGAAGGTGAATATAAGTCTGCACGTAAGAAGAACTCGTCTGTGGCGGGAGATTCAGCAAAACGTGGTCAGGGGCAATCTCACTCGGCAGCAGGGCAAAAACGTCCACAAAAAGGACAGGTTCTAACCCAGCATACAGGTTTGCCTCCTCGTGAAACAGGTGAGAAAAGACCGTTTGGTGGGAAAAGTAAACCACGATCTAAAGCACGCGGTTAATGATAAAACAGGCTCTTAAACGGAGCCTGTTTTGTTTTCAGAGTATATATTTAAATCGCATAGTGAGATTTTTGAGGTTTTAAGGTACAAAAAGAGTAACGAAAAATGATAATTTCCATAAATCTGACGAGCTGCACTTGATTGTTGTTGACTCTATGATTATAAATAATGTGAGGGTGGCTAAATTTAAGCCAAGCTTGATAACTACAAGTGAAATTACTAAGTGAAGCTTTTAAAAAACGGCTGTGTCGTTATCAATTAAAACAAAGTGTGATCTAGCAAAATCATTATAAAAAACTTAAAGGATTAGGCCCATGTATTATCTAATTACGATTTTATTATTATTTTTAGCTGTTGTGATGGCAGTGAAAAGTCTTTCGCGAAGGCATCAACACGATAGTGCCTTGAAGCGCCGTGCAGTATTAACCAGTCATGAGCAAATGACATTAAATAGACTACAAACAGTTTTGCCTAAATTTACCGTGCTAGCACATGTATCCTTTGATGCGTTATTAACTACAAAATATGCGCATACGCGTCGAAAATATCAAAATATGGCGGCTGATTTTGTTGTACTTGATCAAAATTATCAGGTTGTTGTAGTTGTTGTTCTTGGAGAAAGTGGTTTGCGTCGAGCACATCAACAATATGAACGTCGTCTATTACAATTGGCTGGTTATCGCGTGCTGCATTACAGTGAGGTGCCTGATTATGACGATCTGAGAAGAGATTTATTGACTTCAGAAGCAGAGATGGCAACTTTACATGCAACGCCTCAGCTAGAACGAATGTCAAATGCTTTTGTAAAGTCTTAAAAATTAGAGACTATAACAATTGTTGGGAGAACTCATTAAAGAAGATCTAGATAACATGCTGACATTAAAAATACTAAAAAATTGAGCAATATAACTAGAGATATTGCTCAATTTAATGTCGTTTTATGTTTATAAAAATTATGGAAGTACGGCAACAACTGTCATTTCTACAAGTACGTCCGGTGCATAAAGTTTAGACTCTACACAAGTCCGCGCTGGCGGATGTCCTTCACTAATCCATGCATCCCAAACAGCATTCATTGCTGCATAATCTTTGTCGATATCTTTTAGAAAAATTATGACAGAAAGAATGTGGGTTTTATCTGTTCCGGCTTCTGCCAGTAGACGGTCAATATTATCTAAAGTTTGTTGAGTCTGTGCTGTGACATCTACGCTCGTATCATCTGCGAGTTGTCCAGCTAAGTGTACTAAATTACCTGAAATCGCAACTTCGCAGTAGCGTGAAGTCACGTGTAAACGCTTTACCGTCATAAAAATGCTCTAGAGTGGCTTTATTTAATAGTATTGATTTTATGAAGAGTTGCTATGCGGGTGCAAGCGAGTAGAAAAGAATTTCAGTAGATTATTGTGATGAGGAAATCAGATCAACCATGTATCGGAAGTGCCCTGTAATATTCGGATTTGGTCGTCACGCCAATCACAGGACGATATGCCGAAAGTAAAGGTTGCTTTTGGCATGGCGCAAATACATGGATAATGAATATGCGCTGATTAGGTTACTCTAAACTTGGAGTAAAAGGGAATAGCTTTTGTTCAAAAGTTACTCTTCTGAGTGAAAATTAGACAATCACCAAAGGTTAAGTTGGAAGTCATCTGCTTGAGTTTGTAATTGATAAACTCCTATACCAATTAAGCGAAACTGGAAATGTTCAGGAATCTGCATTTCATTTAATAATAAAAATAAAACTTGGATTAAGTCTTGTAGCGACTGGATAGGTCTCTTAAAGCTTTTACTATGTTGTAAAGTCTGAAAATTCTTGAGTTTAAGCTTAATATTTACACCACGTGCATTGAGCTGTTTTTTCTCTAAGCTTTGCCATACTTTTTCGGCTAATCCCTGCCAGTAGGGCTGACATTGAACTAAAGTAAAATCACTATCGAAAGTGGTCTCTTTCGAAATTTGTTGACGCGCTCTTTCGGCTTGAACAGGCCTATGATCAATTCCTTGTGCATATAGGTAGAGCTGTTGTCCATATTTACCAAAGTGGTGAACTAAAACTGCTTCTTCAATTTTCTGTAAATCACCCAAAGTATGTAATTGAAGTTGTTGTAATTTTTCTTGAGTGACTTTGCCGACGCCAGGGATTTTTTTTAGTGGAAGGTCTTGAATGAAATTGGCAACCTGCGAAGGTTTGATTACACATAAACCATTAGGTTTGTTCCAGTCCGAAGCAATTTTTGCCAAAAATTTATTAGGGGCTACACCTGCCGATGCAGTCAGTCCAGTTAACCGAAAAATATCTTCCCGAATGTGCATGGCAACTTCTGTCGCACTTGTAATTTGTTTTAAATTTTCAGTGACATCTAAATAAGCTTCATCTAAAGATAAAGGTTCAATAAGCAGAGTATATTGCTGAAAGATTGAGTGAATTTGAGTGGAGACTGTACGATATTTTTCAAAATTTGGCTCAATAATAACGACTTGAGGGCATAGTTTTCTTGCCTGAGTCATCGACATGGCTGAATGTAAACCAAATTCGCGGGCAGGATAAGATGCAGCAGCAATCACAGCTCGCGGATGATGAGATGAAATAACAACGGGTAAATGCTTTAATTCAGGATGTTCCCGTAGCTCGACTGATGCATAAAAGGCATCCATATCGATATGAATGATTTTGCGCATATTATTGTGCTTTCATGATGCCTTGCTGCTGTAAGAATTGGTGCCACTCTTTGACTGAACCATCATAAACATTTAAGTCTACTGGCTTTACCATCCCTTCAATTTTACCCTGATTACTATGCTGCCAGAAGAGCCATTTTCTCTTGTCTTTAAGTTCAGGTTTTTCTTCGTAATCTCTGACCCAAAGTGGTGTATTAGGAAAACTACCGATTAACACAATGTGGTAAAAAGTTTTAGAAATATAAAAGATAGGCTGTTTGCCATAATGCTGTTTTAGGCGATCATGCATGATGCCTATTTCTTTAAGTAATTGTTCTTTGGTATGTGAATTAATACAGTTACCGTCATATTCCAGATCAATGACAGGTGGAAGCGCATCTGATTTTTTAGGTACCGTCGCAATAAAGTTATCTGCTTGTGTTTTACCATCACGACATAGACGATAAAAGTGATAAGCCCCTACATGTAGCCCATGTTCGCGAGCTTTGAGCCAGTTTTCTTGAAATTTTGAATCTTTGTAATCGCCGCCTTCAGTTGCTTTTAAATAGACGAATTGGAATTTTTCCGGCGATATTTTTTTCCAGTCAATATTACCTTGATGGTGAGAGACATCGAACCCTTGAACTGGATAATCTTGTGCAACGGCTTTTTGCTGATAGAACAGACCAAAATAAGCCAGAACTCCCATAACACATCCCAAGCCAATTCCGATAAAGGTATTGTACCGTGCTGTGAAAAAGGTTTTAGCCAGTTTGGTCATGCAAAACTCATTAAAGATTTGAAGCCGACATCATAACGTGATTTAAGAGCGAGAAACCACGCTAAAAATGCAACGACTTATACGGGGGTATTTTTTGGAATTTGCCAGAAAATAAGCGCTGTAATGACATTGATACAGCCGAGGCAAATTAAAGTGACATGGAATGCAGTGGTCACATGGTCAGCTCCATAATAACTAGTAAATACATTAATGAGTGTACCTGCCAGTGCCACGCCAATACTCATTGATAGCATCATGATCATCGATAAAAAGCTATTACCGCTACTTGCATCTTGTTGAGGCAAATCTTTTAAGGTGAGTGTATTCATACCTACAAATTGCAGTGAGTTTAATGTGCCAAATAAGAAAAAGTGCAAGGCTCTAAACCAAGTTGGAGTATCAACTGTCATGATGGCAAAAGAGGCGATACATAGTCCGACCAGCGTTGTATTGATGAGTAAAAAACGTCGATAGCCAATTTTTTGAATAATGGGTCTGACAATTGGCTTTGAAAATAATGAGCCTAAGACCAAAGGAATCATCATTAAACCAGCAATAAAAGGCTCAAAACCAAAAGCGACTTGTAGCATGAGTGGTAAAACAAAAGGTAAGGCATTACCACCAAAACGAGCAAAGAAATTACCTAAAATACCAATCGCATAAATTTTGTTTCTAAAGAGTCGACTGCGGAATAATGCATTTTGATGAGTGTGGGAGTGATAGGCATACCAAAGTGTTGCAATTATGCCGACGACTAAAAGTGAAATGCTGAACCAGTTTGAATATTCAGGTGAGGCTAGATGTTCGATACCCAAAGACCATCCAATCATTGCCACTACTAATAAGATGAAGCCGCCTAAATCAAATGTTTTGACCGAAGGTTCTTTTAAATTAGGCATGACTTTTAATGTCATTAAGATGCCTAAGATACCCATGGGAATATTGATGAGGAAAATCCAGTGCCAAGTTGCAACTTCAACTAACCAGCCACCTAAAGTTGGACCAGCCAAAGGCCCCAGTAAACCTGCAAGACTCATTAAGCTCATTGCGGCTAAGAACTGAGTTCGGGGAATAATCTTTAAAAGTGATAGTCTGCCAACAGGAAGTAGCAAGGCTCCGCCTACGCCTTGGATGACTCGGAAAAATAAGAGTTCGTTAAGGCTCTGAGAAAGGCCACAACCCAAAGAGGCTAGAGTAAAAATAACGATTGCCGATAAGAAAATATTTCTAACACCAAAGCGGTCTGCTAACCAGCCACTTAACGGAATGCAGGCGGCTACTGATAAAACATAGGCCACCACTACACTATGCATGCGTAGAGGGTCTTCATTTAAATGGTGAGCCATTGCAGGAATAGCTGTATTTACAATCGTTGTGTCCAAAGCCTGCATAAAAAAGCCAATGGAAACCAAAAGTACGAGTAAGCGATATTCAGGTTGCAAGGCTTGGTGAGTCGGCGTGGCATTCATAACATTTGAAAGTTAACGTTTTGGTCTAGTGTAAAACAAATTGAAAGTAAAAAAAGTAAGACAATGTTGATTACCCCTTTACTAAATCTAAGTGCTTTTGAAGAGGGCGGTAAAAATAGTTAAAACAAAAAAAGCGGCAGAACCGCTTTTTTATGGAGAGTAGGTAGATAACTAAACAACAAATCTTTTCGGCATTTTTAAATTTTTAATGACGTTATAAATTTGATTAACATCATCACATACAATTAATTTAGCACGGTGCTGAAGTGGGAGAAAACCTTCTTGAACCGCATGATCTAACTGCGCAATCAATGCATTATAAAAGCCATTTACGTTATATAAAATCATGGGTTTTTGATGTTGGTTGAGTTGGCCCCAAGTGGCTATTTCCAATATTTCTTCGAATGTTCCTAAACCGCCAGGTAATGCAATAAATGCACTTGCACGCTCTGCCATCATGGCTTTGCGCTCGTGCATGGTTTCTACAACATGTAATTCGGTTAAGCCTGCATGGGCTACTTCATAATCGAGCATAAATTCAGGAATGACACCGACAGCTTCTCCGCCATTTGCAAGAACGCTTTCAGCAACTTGTCCCATTAAACCAATACTGGCGCCGCCATAGACTAAACCGAAACCTTGGTCAGCAATTCCATGAGCGAGTTCAATTGCCTTTTCTCGGTAGATTGGATTATTTCCTGCACGTGAACCACAATATAATGCAATAAGAGGTTGTTTTGTTTTTACAGCTGTTATTGGTGAATCATTTACTGCCATTGTTAATACGCTATTCATTGCTTTATTTTTACCTTATCACGTTCATATTTCTTGTCTACACTAAGCAAAAGATATGACAACTTTATAAGCAGATTTATAGTAAAGACTTATGTTTTGTATGGGTTTGGTGAATGCCTGTCATGAACAAATAAAAATGATGAATTTATGTTAAATCTTGCCTATACTAAAAATTCGTTTAACAACATATGAACAAATATGGGTAGTGGTTGTAGTCGCTCCGTTTTAATTTCTTGTCCTAAAAAAACATTTTCCCTCCTTTGTATGGGCATGCCTGCTGTGTTGCCAAATAAAGATAAAATCCAGTCAGCACAGGAGCAGGATCGATGATCTTTGAATGGATGTCTGATCCCTCTGCTTGGGTGGGTTTAGCAACTTTAATCGTTCTTGAAATTGTATTGGGGATTGATAACCTCGTTTTCATCGCTATTTTGGCCGAAAAACTGCCACCAGAGCAGCGAGGCAAGGCTCGAAAACTGGGATTATTATTGGCCTTGGGCATGCGTATGCTCTTGTTGGCTGCTATTGCTTGGGTCGTAACACTTACTCATCCACTCTTCCATATTTTTGATCATCCATTTTCTGGTCGTGATTTGATCCTGCTGTTTGGTGGTGTGTTCTTGCTCTTTAAAGGCACCATGGAATTGCATGAGCGACTGGAAGGCAAACAACTCCAAAAAGAAGATAATCCAGTTCATGCTGCGTTTTGGATGGTTATTGTCCAGATTGTTGTGCTTGATGCGGTCTTCTCGTTAGATAGCGTGATTACAGCTGTAGGGATGGTCAAAGACAAGAGTGTCATGATGCTGGCAATGATTGTTGCTGTCGGAATCATGTTGTGGGCATCAAGACCACTCATGGACTTTGTGAATAAGCATCCAACGGTGGTTATTCTGTGTCTTGGCTTCTTGATGATGATTGGTTTTTCTTTGGTGGTGGAAGGTTTTGGTTTCCATATTCCGAAGGGCTACTTATATGCTGCAATTGGCTTCTCAATTTTGGTGGAAATTATCAACCAGAGCATGCGCCGCAATCAGGAAAAGATGGTTACAACCACAGACTTGCGTTACCGTACTGCCTCTGCCGTTTTACGTATGTTAGGAAGCAAAAGCAGTGGTTCTAGCTCAGATACGCAATCTTCTGATAAAGAAGATGTATTGGCTACACAAGCTTTTGCAGATGAAGTGTTTGATGAAGATAATGGCGTTTATCACAGTGTGTTAGTGCAAGGTGTTCTCGGTTTATCTGAACGTCCTGTAAAGTCTGTTATGACCCCAAGGCCTGAGCTTGAATGGATTGATTTAGACGATGAACCAGAAGTTTTAAAAGAACGTTTAATGTCAATGACACACTCTCGTTTGATTGTTGCACGTGGTGAACTTGATAATATTGAGGGTATTGCACTCACTCATAAAGTTCTAAATGGCTTTATTGAAACAGGTGTGGTCGATTTCCAAAAGCATTTACGTGAACCTGTTATTGTGCATGAAAATGCTCAAGTACTTATGGTGATGGAGCAATTACGTCAAGCACCGTTACAAATGGCAATCGTTTTAAATGAATACGGTTCAATTGAAGGTATTGCAACGCCAATTGATATTTTAGAAGCCATTGCGGGTGAATTCCCTGATGAAGATGAGCTAGATGCAGCCGCTGAGAGTTTGGCAGATGGTTCATTAATACTTGAAGGTTCAACAGACATTCGCCACGTATCCCTTTTATTAGGTCGTGATTTGGTTGATGAAAGTGAACAGTATTCAACTTTGTCGGGTTATTTGTTATTCCATTTAGGCCGCTTACCAGAAAATGGTGAAGCTGTTGAAGCAGATGGTTATCGCTTTGAAGTGATTACAATGGAAGGTCATAAAATCGAGAAAGTTCATATTGTTTCTATCGAACAAGATGAATCAAAAGATTAAATGACATTTTAAGTCTAGAAACATCATAAAATAGCTCAACTCTGAGCTATTTTTTATTTGAGAAACACAAAATGACTCAACACACTTGTCCATGTGGAAAAGGCAGCTATGCAGAATGTTGTGAGCCTTTACATTTAGGCATATCAAAAGCCCTGACAGCAGAGCAGCTGATGCGTTCGCGTTATAGTGCTTTTGCATTACAGCAAATTGATTATATTGTTCAAACAACCGCTTTAGGTCAGCAAACTGCGCTTGATAAAGATGCTATTGCAGACTGGAGTAAACAAAATCAATGGTTGGGTTTAGAGGTCGTTAATACCAAAGAAAAACTAGATAAAACCCATGCACAGGTTGAATTCAAGGCACATTATCATGATGGACAAAAAGCTCAGGTTCATCATGAAGTTTCACATTTTGTATATCAGCAACAACAATGGTTTTTTCTTGATCCCACTGTAGATATGCATGTCACTATGAAACAACCTTGTGTATGTGGCTCTGGAAAAAAATTTAAACAATGCTGTGCACAATTCATATAACTTTACCTTAAAATACGCGCACCGTTTGGCCTGAGGGAAAGGGCGATGTTACTCACCGTTATTTATATTATTGCGATTACTGCTGAAGCGATGACAGGCGCATTGTCTGCTGGGCGACGGAGTATGGACTGGTTCGGTGTCGTACTGATTGCCTGTGTGACTGCTTTAGGGGGCGGGTCGGTACGTGATGTATTACTCGGCCATTATCCTTTAACTTGGGTAAAACACCCTGAATATTTGGTTCTGACTTGTTGTGCTGCATTTGTCACAATTATTATCGCCAAATGGATGCGTCACTTACATAACATCTTTTTGGTGCTCGATGCCTTAGGCCTAATCGGCTTTACTATTATTGGTTGTCAGATTGCCTTGCAAATGGGGCATGGTTTTGTGGTATCGGCTGTAGCAGGGGTGTTAACTGGGGTTTCTGGCGGTATTTTACGTGACATTTTATGTAACGATGTCCCATTCGTTTTCCGTCGCGAACTTTATGCGAGTATTGCTTTTGTAGCAGTCATTTGCTACTGGGTATGCTTAGATTTGGGATTCAGTTTAGAGTTAACTGTTGTTTCAACCTTAATTTTCGGTTTTACCCTGCGTCTGATTGCGATCTATTTCGGCTTAGAAATGCCTAAGTTTATTTATAAAGATGACGATGCAGAATCAGCTTCATCAACCGATGAACATTAATTATGCAGAATGCGATGTGAGCATGCTATAACAATTAAATATTGTATTGCTCACTTATTCTTTCCAGTAGAGTTTTCTTATGGATCTGGTTTCACGTATACAAAATCTTCCAATTGGCAAATTCCACTACACATTATTGTGGGTGGTTGGGTTAGGTTGGATGTTTGATGCGATGGACACCGGTATCATTGCTTTTATCATGACAACGCTTGTTAAAGACTGGGCATTAACACCAGCCCAAAGCGGTTGGATTGTCAGTATTGGCTTTGTAGGAATGGCTATTGGAGCAGTTTGCTCGGGGGCTTTAGCCGATCGTTTTGGTCGAAAGACAATATTTGCCACGACCATGGCAATTTATAGTATCGCGACTGCCTTATGTGCCTTTGCTCCAGATTTAAAATGGTTATTGATTTTCCGTTTTATTGTTGGACTTGGACTTGGTGGGCAGTTACCTGTTGCGGTGACATTAGTGAGTGAATACATACCCTCACATGTACGTGGTCGTTTTATTGTATTACTTGAAAGTTTTTGGGGTTTAGGCTGGTTAGTGGCGGCGTTAATTTCTTATTTTATTATTCCTAAATTTGGCTGGCATATTGCATTTCTAATGGGTGGCTTCCCTCTAATTTATATTCTAGTGATTTGGAAAAAATTGCCCGAATCGATACCGTACCTGATTAACCGTGGTCGTATCGAAGAAGCGCATGCTTTAGTACAAAAACTAGAAGCTCAGGCGGGTGTCCAAATCGTTCATCACATTGAAGTTGTGCCTGTAGCCATACAACAAAAGGTCTCTTTTAAACAACTTTGGAGTGGCCCTTTTGCACGCCGTAGTTTAATGCTTTGGCTCATCTGGTTTGGAATTGTGTATTCCTACTACGGCATCTTTACGTGGTTGCCAAGCTTATTGGTGAAACAGGGCTATGACATTGTTAAATCTTTTGAATATGTTTTGCTGATGATTTTGGCACAGCTACCAGGTTACTTGGCAGCGGCATGGTTTGTAGAACGATTGGGTAGAAAAATTACACTCGCTTCATTTATCGGGTTTTGTGCACTGTCTGCATATTTCTTTGGACAAGCTGACAGCATAAACAGCATTATGTTTTGGGGCTGCCTCATGTCGTTCTTTAATTTAGGGGCATGGGGAGTGTTATACACCTATACGCCAGAACAATATCCAGCCAATATTCGAGCTTTTGGTTCGGGTTGGGCATCGGCAATGGGGCGTTTGGGCGGAATTTTAGCGCCAATCGTTGTTACCCATATGATGGTTGCAAAGCATGGGTTTAGCCATGTTTTCATGATGTTTACTGTTGTTTTACTTTTGGTCGCAGCCGTAATTTTAATACTAGGTGAAGAAACCCAAGGGAAAAGACTAGAGTCGATAGGCATGTAGTTTTGTCTAACTTTATAGCAAGTAACTAAAAATATAGAGAGATGAGACATAATTTGACGCTCAGGTGACAGACTCCCTCTTGTGTCTGTAACATAGCCCACTTAGCATAAGACTCATTTAAAATAACGACTGATTTGGAAGATAAGCTGACTATGACCAGCCTTGCGCATCAAGCGACAGAAAACCGCTCTGTAGCCGAATTTACTGAACAGGCTTACCTGAATTATGCCATGTACGTCATTATGGACCGTGCATTGCCGCATATCAGTGATGGCTTAAAGCCTGTACAGCGCCGTATTGTCTTTGCCATGAGCGAACTAGGCTTAAAAAATAGCGGCAAGCCAAAAAAATCAGCGCGTACAGTAGGTGATGTACTTGGTAAATACCATCCTCATGGTGACTCAGCATGTTATGAAGCGATGGTATTGATGGCTCAGCCGTTTAGTTATCGCTATCCTTTAATTGAAGGGCAGGGTAACTGGGGTGCACCAGATGATCCTAAGTCATTTGCTGCGATGCGTTATACAGAAGCAAAACTTTCTGCCTACAGTGAATTATTGTTAAATGAGTTAGGTCAGGGCACAACTGACTGGCAAGATAACTTTGATGGTTCATTAAAAGAACCTATTACGTTGCCAGCGCGTATTCCTAATATTCTACTCAACGGCACAACCGGTATTGCAGTTGGTATGGCGACAGATATTCCGCCACATAATTTACGTGAAGTGATTAAAGGAACGATTGCCTTAATTCGTAACCCGCAAACTTCAGATGAAAAATTGGCTGAATATATTCCAGCGCCAGATTTACCAACAAAAGCTGAAATTATTACTCCGCCAGAAGAATTACTCAAAATCCAGACTACTGGTCGTGGCAGTTACCGCATGCGAGCGGTTTATACCATCGAAAAAAATGAAATCGTGATTACGGAATTGCCTTATCAAGTATCGGGCTCTAAGGTGATTACTCAAATTGCCGACCAAATGCAGGCCAAAAAGCTACCATTAGTCGTTGATATTCGTGACGAGTCGGATCATGTAAACCCAACACGACTAGTAATTGTTCTTCGTTCTAACCGCATCGATGCTGAAGCGGTGATGAGTCACTTATTTGCCACTACTGATTTAGAGTCGAGCTACCGTGTTAATTTAAACATGATTGGTGAGGATGGTCGTCCTCAGGTTAAATCGATTCGTCGTATCTTGCTTGAATGGATTGAAATCCGTAAAAAAACGGTAACTCGCCGTTTAGAATATCATTTAAACCGAATTGAAAAACGCCTGCATATTTTGGCAGGTCTTTTAATTGCTTATCTTGATATTGATACAGTGATTCGTATTATTCGTGAAGAAGATCAGCCTAAACCTGTATTAATGGAACATTTCAATATTGATGAGATACAGGCAGAAGCAATTTTAGAACTCAAGTTACGTCATTTAGCAAAACTTGAAGAGATGGAAATCCGTCAAGAGCAGGATGAACTCGCAGCAAAAGCGGCCATTATTCGTGAGCAATTAGAAAACCCAGAATCTTTAAAAAATCTGATTATTGGTGAATTAAAAGAAGACGCGAAAAAGTTTGGTGATGAACGCCGCTCTCCAATCGTGGTACGTGCCGAAGCTATTCAGATTAAAGAACAGGATTTAATGCCAGCTGAACCAGTAACGGTGGTTTTATCTGAAGCGGGATGGATTCGTGCTGCAAAAGGTGCGGATGTTGATGCAGAAAAATTAAACTATCGTGCGGGTGACCAATATTTAAGTCACGCTGTGGGTAAAACCAATCAACGGATCTATTTCCTTGATGAGACAGGGCGTAGTTATGCCTTACCTATTAGTAGTTTGCCATCAGCAAGAGGTTTGGGTGAGCCATTAAGTTCTAAACTTGCTCCTGCAAGTGGCGTGTCGTTTATTCAGGTTTATCTAGAAGATGACGAGTCTGAACTTATTGCTGCGAGTACCTCTGGTTATGGGTTTAAAACGCAAGCTAAACAATTAGATACCAATGCCAAGGCAGGTAAGACATTCTTGTCTGTTCCTGAAAAATCAAAAGCTTTACCATTGATATCTGCCCAAAATATGACGCATTTGGCGGTGCTCAGCTCAGCAGGTCGACTCTTGATTATTGATTTGGCAGAACTACCAAATCTAAATAAGGGTAAAGGTAATAAGTTGATACAACTTGATGCGAAAGAGCAAATTTTATCCATGACAACCCTGAACTTAGATGAAATAATTCAGGTGGTTGCAGGTCAGCAACATCTAAAATTAAAAGGTGATGATCTACAAAAATATATGGGTAAACGAGCTTCAAAAGGTCAGCTCTTACCACGTGGATATCAAAAAGCAAATAAACTGTTGATTCAGAGATAAAGCTAGCGTCTGGCAACATAAATACGCTATATATGGCAACATGTTCAAGCAATGAACTGAACTTGTTGGTATTGAATAACGATTAAAAGGACAGCAATTTGGAGTACGTAATTTGTACTCCATGCAAAAAATTTGGCAGGGTTAAATTGTCAAAACTTCTGTCTCATAATCTTGTTCGAAGTGTCATGAATGTGCCAATAAGTTTTAAATATGTTCTGGCACCAAGAAGCTAAAGAATAGCTGGGGCATTGAATAACAGTTATTACTAAGGATTACGAATCGGAGATAATGGCATTATGGAAAAAATTTGGTTTGCAGAATACCAAAAAACAGGGATTCCAGAAACAGTAGCATTGCCTGCGGAAAATACCTCACTTGTTGATATTTTTGAGAGTAATTTCCAAAAATTTGGTTCTCGCGATGCCTTTATCTTTATGGATAAAGCGATGTCATTTAATGAGTTAGAGCTTGCAAGCCGCAAGTTCGCGACCTATTTGCAAAATTTGGGGTTAGCAAAAGGAACTCGTGTGGCAGTGATGATGCCGAATGTATTGCAGTATCCTGTAGTTGCATTAGCTGTTTTACGTGCAGGCTTGGTGTTAGTGAACGTTAACCCACTTTATACTGCGCGTGAACTTGAGCATCAATTAAATGACTCAGGTGCAGAAGTCCTTGTGATTATCGAAAACTTTGCCAGTGTTTACCAAAGCATTTTAGGTAAAACTCCAGTGAAGCATGTGGTAGTTGCATCAGTTGGAGATATGCTCGGTACACTCAAAGGTACTCTGGTGAACTTTGTATTGCGTAAAGTACGTAAGCAAATTCCAGCTTGGAATATTCCAGGACACATTAAATTTAACTCAGCATTAAATAAAGAAAATGCGAGTAATTATAAGCGCCCAACTTTAACTTTAAGTGATACTGCTGTACTTCAATACACTGGTGGTACCACAGGCGTTTCAAAAGGTGCAGAGCTTACTCATCGTAATCTGGTAGCAAACTTACTCCAGTGTGACGGTATTTTCCAAAGTAAGTTTGGAGCAAATGATGGCGCTAAAGGCGACCGTATTGTTTGTGCATTGCCGCTTTATCATATTTTTGCGTTCATGGTTTGCGCGATGTACGGTATGTATAAAGGTCAAGCAAATATCTTGATTCCGAACCCTCGTGATTTACCGGCTGTTATTAACGAATTACGTAAATATCAACCATCATTCTTCCCAGCGGTAAACACATTGTTTAATGCTTTAGTGAATAATGAAGAATTCCGCCAACTTGATCATAGCAAGCTAAAAATGGCGATGGGTGGTGGTATGGCCGTTTTACCTTCTACAGCAGAAGCTTGGAAGAAAATTACTGGCACAACCATTATTGAAGGTTATGGCTTGTCAGAAACCTCACCAGTAGCAACTGCAAATCCGCCTGCTTCTACTGAATTTAGTGGCACCATTGGTATTCCATTACCTTTGACTGAAGTTGCTATTTTAGATGATGACGGTAAAGAAGTTGCTTTAGGTGAGCAAGGTGAAATCTCGATTCGCGGTCCTCAAGTGATGAAAGGCTACTGGAACCGCGCTGATGAGACAGCTAAAGTCATGACAGCAGATGGTTTCTTCCGTACTGGCGACATCGGTGTGATGGATAGCCGTGGATATACAAAAATTGTAGACCGTAAAAAGGATATGATTTTGGTTTCTGGCTTTAACGTTTATCCAAGTGAAATCGAAGAAGTTATTGCTAAACATCCAAAAGTATTGGAAGTTGCAGCCATTGGTGTTCCAGATGAAAAATCAGGTGAAGTGCCAAAACTCTTTATTGTGAAAAAAGATCAAAGCTTAACGACTGAAGAAGTTTTGAGCTTCGCTAAAGAAAACTTAACAGGCTACAAGCGCCCTCGTTATGTTGAGTTTATGGATGAATTACCAAAATCAAATGTAGGCAAAATTTTACGTAAAGACTTACGTAAACCAGCCTAATGAGTTAATAAAAAAGCGCCTTAGGGCGCTTTTTTATTTTAGATTTTATGGCTTTTTATAAACCAGCGGTCGATATAAGGACGTCCAATTCCGACCATCCCAACAAAAACAAGCATTGTGCCGAGTTGCAGGCGTAAGTGAGTTAAATCAAGCTGACCATAACTTAAATAATTATCTGCTAAGCAATATACCGTAATCACAATGAGCCAATGCCACAAAGGAAGTCGTTTAATACCCACTGCAATAAAGGTAATTGTTAAAATAACAAAGGTACCAAGCGTCGATTGCCAATTCAAATTTGCACAAATCACACTAAGTAAAAAAGCCATAATAGGGAGTACGATCTTTAATATGCGATCTATCTGAAGTTGATTCTGTTTTTGCTTATCCAAGACTTCAAACAATTCTTTTTGATCAGGTTGTTGCATACATGGCCCTATTAAACAGTGATGACAAGTGATTGCATAAAATTTCAGGTAAAAACGCAATGTTATGATAGCATGATCAACAGTATTTTCAGTGATGGATGGCACTATGCAGGGCATCAGCGGCATTATCTATATTATTTTAGTGGCATGTTTACTGCCATATGCATTTACCGCAATTGCAAAAATTACGGGTGGTTTTCAGCCTGCCGACAATCAAAACCCGAGAGCTTTTTTTGCCAAAACAACTGGTCTGGCTGCTCGCGCTAATGCCGTACAACAAAATAGTTTTGAAAGCCTACCTTTATTCTTAACGGCTATTTTAATGGCTGAATATATGGTCGTTCCGGAATATTTTATTCTGAGATTAGGTTGGGCATATATTATTTTAAGAGTCATTTATGGGATTTGCTATTTAAGTAACTGGGCAACTTTACGCTCGATTGTTTGGTTCTTATCTATATTGTGTCCAATCTTCTTATTAGTGGTCACGATTAAACTGACTTGAGTGTCATTCTGTCATCATTCATATCAACTTTCGCGTGTGCGCATTGTATAATCGGCATCATTTTGATGATATCCACGCTATAATCGAGTGGATTTTACATCTGACTTCATAACGAAAGAGTATTGATATGAGTTACAGCGATATCCCTGCAGGTAAAGATGCCCCAAATGACATCTATGTCATCATTGAAATTCCTGCAAATGCAGCACCAATTAAATATGAAATCGACAAAGATTCTGATGCATTGTTTGTAGACCGTTTCATGGGTACAGCAATGTTCTATCCAGCGAACTATGGCTATGTTCCAAATACTTTGTCTGAAGATGGCGACCCGTTAGACGTACTTGTTGTAACTCCACATCCTGTTGCTGCTGGTTCTGTGATTCGTTGCCGTCCAGTAGGCAAATTAAAAATGGAAGATGACGGTGGTATCGATGCGAAATTAATCGCTGTTCCACACGAAAAATTGTCTCCATTGTATAAAGATGTTAAAGAATATACAGATCTTCCTCCGCTATTGATTAGCCAAGTTGAGCATTTCTTCAGTCACTATAAAGATTTAGAACCAGGTAAGTGGGTAAAAATCAGTGGTTGGGAAGGTGCTGATGTTGCTAAAGCTGAAGTATTAAAAGCAATTGAAGCTGCTAAATAAGCTTTAATTGATTAAGCTCAGAATGTCTCAATTGATATTCTGAGCTTAATAAAAAACCTACATCTGTTGCCAGACGTAGGTTTTTTTATGCTTGATAGATTTGTGAATTAGAATAATTTCACAGGAATATCAAGGAAGATACGCCATTCATTAGTGTCAGGCATATAGTCTGTAGTATAAGCGTTATCTGCACGGTAGATCGAATTACGTAAACGTAAGCTTGAACCTTTAGCAAAACCATTTTGAACTGTGTATTTTACTTGGTTAAAGAATTCGCTTTCGCTTGAATCATCTGCACCGTTAGATGTTTTGATATCCCAACCATACACATAAGCTGTAGTCCAGTTTAGACCTGGTAATACACCTAACTTGCCAAAGTCGAGGCTATATTGGATTTGTGCAGATTTTTCATCATTACCAATGAAGTCAGACAAATAAGAGTTTGGCAAATAGACACTTTGACCGCCGTCTTGGTTTGAACCATAGTTATAACCAATGTTACCGCTGTTTTGTTGGTACGCTAACATCACACTATGTGGGCCAGTCGCATAAGTTCCTGAAACTGCCCAAATATTATTGGTTTTGTCTTCACCAGCTGGGCCAGTTGCGTATGACAATGAAGCGTTTTTATCAAATTTAGTATGATAACCACTGAAGTCATAAGTAAGTGAGCTGTCATTAGCAAGGGGTTGCTTGTAGTTCACATTCACATAATGACGATCAAGTTTATCTTTTACATCAACACCATAGTAAGAACCATTGAGTTGATCATCAAACTTATATTTTGCACCCCAAACAATTGCGCTATCTAAACCATTTTGGTCAGTGGCAATTTGATCAGAATATTGGTTTTTAGTAAATTTACCAGCAACCACTTCTAAGTCTTTAATTTCATGGCTAGTTAACAAAGTACCAGTGAAATATTCAGGCACCAAACGTGCAGTGTTGCTTGCAAGAACAGGCAAATCAAGTACTTGTGTACCATAACGTACCGTTGTATTCGAGAAGCGAGCTTTTACGCTACCGCCACCACGTGTCCATTGATCGTACGGATTTTCACGTACATCATTGTAACGAGGAATCATTTGGTTGCCGTTATTGTTATTTGCACCGATTTTAAATGAAAAATCACCAACAGCACCTACACCGAAACCAACGACACCTTTAGTAAAACCGGAATCTAGTGTAACGATTGCTGTTTGAGCAAATGAACTGTCATCTTCAACGCCATTTTTCTTGTCACGTTGAATATAACCTGTACGGAAGAGAATAGAACCGTTCGCATCTTCAACAAATCCTTTTGCCTCACTTTGCTCACTTGCCTGAGCTGAGGAAATTATTGCCGCAGAAATGAGAACTGCTAATGTAAGTTTTTGTGCATTTAGCATATTTAAAGAACCTCATAAAAACGATAAATCCTGTGCCTTGTTATTATTCAGGGCCTAGGATTTGAATCAATTGTATAAGTAATCTATAAAAAAGATATATTTTTGTTGATTTTATTTTATATATGCTATGCAGAAATTGATTAATGTGTTACTGGTTGTTTACTAAATTTACTATTAACCTTTTATACTTAATGTATTGTTTAAAATAAAAAAAGTAATTTATTTTTTAGTGTATTTTTACCATTTATTTTATATTCCAAGCTCAAAATATAGTTGATTCTTCTGTTTGTTTTTTGATCTTTTTTGGTGGATATGTTTACTTTTTAATCTCATGCTAAGTTGCTTTTTTCGACGATTTATTTTAAATAGTTTTTAAAGTGTTACTTTATAACATTATTCTGAAGAGTAATGTACAAAAATGGATCACAATAATAAGCCAATCGAATTTAGTTGAGTTGATCAAATTTAGTGCGATATTTTGCGTGAATTTTGTGCATTACTCTTTTTTCTCATATGGCTGATGAAAAAAGACCCAAAATAGTTCATAAGTTTAAAAATAGAAAAAATAAAGAAATTTAATTAAATGAAATGCCCATTTTCAGACCATTAAACGCCCAGCTTTAAGAAATTTACGTAATTTTTATATTTATTATTTAAGGTTAAATAGAAATTTTACATTGAGTAAATGAATACTTCCTATCTCGGTTACTAGTTTCCGATAAGGGGTTTTCATATGTTTATTATTTCTAAACGCACAAGAATTTTATTTTATTTTATTGTTTTTTATAGGTATATTTTTATAAAAAATAAACAGGGGTTTTATTGTAAAACAAGTTTGATCTCAAAATTAATGAAGCGCGGTGATAGCAAATATGGAATTGGCACAGCAATTGCTAAAGCTTAAGTAACACAATGTGTTTTATATACATAAATCGTGCATTCATTATGGGGGAGATCAGAATGATGAAATTTGCACTTAAGACCTTAGGTCTTGGTATCTTTGCAGCAGGCTCAACTATGGTTATGGCTGAACCTGCACCATCTTTTTATGGCATCACCGCAACAGGAAATGTAGCGGCAACTACAGACTACCGTTTTCGCGGAGTTACTCAATCCTCAAATAACCCTGCAATTCAAGGTGGTTTTACTTTTTCTCATAAGTCTGGTGCTTATTTATCACTCTGGGGTTCAAGTGTTGATTTTGGAGTAACTGGCAACTCAACAGAAACTGATGTGGCTTTGGGTTATACCAATACTTTGAAATTAACGGATACGCTTGCGCCTACTTATGATGTTGGTGTAATTCATTATGGCTATATTGGTTCGGGCCATAGTTTTGACCGTAATGGTATTGGTTATGATGGTAAAAATGGATTAGATTTTAATGAGGTTTACGGTAAATTAACTTTTGCTGATTCTTTATTTAAAGGGGATGCACTTAGCGTAGGTGTGAACTATTCAGATGATTACTGGGCTCATTCTAAGCAGTTCTGGTATTTTAATGTCGGTTATTCAGCGCCAATTGCAGATACAGGATTTACTGGACTTGCATCAGTTGGCTATAACAAATTCAAAAATAAAGATGCTTTAGCCGTAGTTGCGGGTGGACCAGGTAAAGACGATAGCTATATCGATTATAAAGTGGGTGTAAACCGTAACGTTCTAGGCATTTTGGCTGAGCTAGATGTTGTTGGTACAGACATTAGCACTTCTGGTATGACTGATGCTCAGAAAAAACCTTATGACACAGGCTTAGTATTTAGTTTAACTAAAACATTCTAAGTTTGAGTTGTGAAAAAGCGGGTAAATAAACCCGCTTTTTTATTAGTTTTCTATTTCAAAAAGTAGTCGTTTTAACTGGTTAAGCTCAATATCCGCAGCTTTAGACAGTGGCTTACGTGGTGAACCCGCAGCAACACCTTTTAACTGTAAACCTGCTTTAATCGTTTTGGGTAAACCACCAGTTACAATAAAGCGTAATAGAGGAAGTTGCTGATAAAATGATTTTTGTGCCTGTTCTAATTCACCATTTTTTACATGTTCGATAAGTTGTTGAGGTCTTTGGCCTAACAGGTTTGGTGCTGCTGTACACCAACCGCTTGCTCCAGCACATAAAGCTTCTAAAGCTAGAGGATTACAACCGTTATAAAATGGGAGTTCTCCTTTTGAGAGTTCTTGAATTTTATGCATACGTTGAATGTCACCGCTGCTTTCTTTTACCATCGTAATATTTGCAATGTTGTTAAACATACGCACAATTAATTCTGGAGACATATCAACACCGCTAGTTGCAGGGTTGTTATAAATCATAATTGGCAAAGTCGTTGCTTGGGCAATTGCCTGATAATATTCAAAAATCTCTTGATCTGTTAGCTTCCAATAAGATACAGGAATCACCATAAGTGCATCTGCACCATAGCTTTGAGCAATCTGCGCTTTTTTAATGGCTTGATCAGTGGTGAGTTCTGAAATTCCAATAATGACAGGCACACGTTTATTGATGCTTTCAATTGACGTTTTAGCGACTAAGCACCACTCATCCCATTCAAGATAAGCGCTTTCGCCTGTACTACCCAAAGGTGCAATCGCATCACAGCCATTTTCAATAAGCAAATCGAGCATTTGTTTTAAAATAGGAAGGTTAATGGTGTTGTCATCAGAAAATGGGGTAACAGGGTAACCAATAATGCCGTTTAGTTTCATGGTCGAAATCTCTTTTTAAATACAGTCAGAATGTTTTTTCAAAGCTTTACGTGCGTAGTAAGCAAAGTTCACTTTGTTGCGTTTATCGGTAGACAACCAGTCATGAGCTTCTGTTGCTAAATCGTGTGGGATCGGCTGAATTTGCGCGGCCGACATGGCTAAAAGTTGCAGTTGAGCTGCGCGTTCAATTAAAAGCGCCAAGTTGCAGGCTTCTTCAATGGTTTTTCCTGTGACCAGTTGACCATGGTGAGACAACAAAACAGCACGGTTTTTACCCAGAGCAGAAGAAATCAAAATACCTTCTTCGTTACCTACAGGAACACCTGGCCAATGGCCTACAAAAGAGCAATCTTCATAGAGTGCACAAACATCCATTTGAGAAATCATGAGCGGAATTTGAAGCATCGACAATGCAGCTACATGAGTCGGATGCGTATGGATAATACAGTTCACCTCTGGGTGCTCTTTATAAATCCACGTATGAAAGCGGTTGGCTGGGTTTGCCATACCTTCTTGATTGATGGGTTCTAAGTCTTGATTCACCTCAAGCAAGTTTGAGTCAGTAATTTCATCAAAACCTAAACCAAAACGTTGGGTAATAAAGGAATCTTTATTTTCACTACGGCAAGTAATTTGGCCTGCTAAACCAGCATCATGGCCATGATCAAATAAAATACGACAAGTGAGTGCAAGCTTTTGGCGGTCAGTTAAATCTGAGTCACTAATCCACTTTTGCATGTCTTGCTGTGCATGTTGCATCAGGTCTTGTTTGTTTACAGAAGCAGTCTTCATCTCTTCTCCAGTCCAGTTGACCAAATTCAGTAGGTGAAGGCAGAATAGAAAATAACTGGATGAATCAATACATCCAGTTTTTATAAGTTATATGGTCCAGATGAGGCAAATATGCTAAGACCTTGGCAAGTGCATTTTCGTATCGATGAAAGAGAAGAAAAGACGGTTTTTTTAAAGCTTACCAACTTGATTAGTCAGGAAATTTTAAGTGGCCGTTTGGCGCAAGGTACTATGCTACCGGGGTCTCGTAGTTTGTCGAAAGAACTAGGGATTAATCGAAAAACGGTACAAGCAGTATATGAAGAATTAGAAGCGCAAGGCTGGCTTGTGACTCGCCCTCGAAAAGGCACATTTGTGGCAGATGTTTTGCCAGAAAAACAACTCCAAATAGAGTCGATATCGGAAAGAAAAGTTAATAATAAGCCAATAATCCAAGAAGTTATTCAACACCCACATAATGATGGAGTACCAGATCCACGGCTTATTCCCTACGAACTATTTTCACGCGCCTATCGGCATGCACTGATTAAAATTACTCAAAACCAGTATATGGGATATGGTGATCCGCAAGGTATGGTTGAGCTAAGACAAGCCTTACAACAAATGTTGTCGATGGAACGTTTTATGAATGTTGCCGAAGATGAGATTTGTATTGTACGTGGTAGCCAGATGGGAATTTTTGTTGCATCACGTGCATTAACTAATCGGCAGGGAGTAATTGTCGTTGAAGAATTGTATTATCCATCTGCTTTTAAAGCGTTCCAATCAAATGGTTTTCAGGTCGTTTCTGTCAAATTAGATGAACAAGGCATTGTCATTGAAGATTTAGAACGGATTTTAAAAGAACACTCGGTTGCTGCCATTTATACAACTCCGCATCATCAATATCCTACAACTGTTACCATGCCAATGAGTCGCCGTCTTCAACTCTTAGAGCTTTCAAAAAAATGGGGCTTTTATATTATTGAAGATGACTATGACCATGAATTCCATTATGACAGTCGGCCTATGCCACCCTTAGCGAGTTTGCCTCATTCTGAATTAGTCATTCATGTTGGTTCATTGTCTAAGATTTTTGCACCCGGGATTCGTTTAGGCTACATCGTGGCATCGTCACCCATCATTCAATCGATTACTGAAGATATTTTATTGATTGATCGGCAAGGTAATAATATTACTGAACTTGCCTTGGCAGATTTAATGCAGCGGGGTGAAATTAAAAGACACATCCGTAAAATGAAAAAAATATATCGACAACGCCGTGACCATGCGTTAACTGAGTTCCACCGAATTTTTGCAGAGAGTGTTCAGGTACAACCACCCGCGGGTGGAATGGCTTTATGGGTAAAATTCCAGAAACCATTTACTCAAGATCAGCTTATAAAAATAAAAGAACTCAACATTGATACAGAGCATAAATTTAAAAAAATCGAGTCTTCTAATCGCTGTATTCGCTTTGGTTTTGCAGCTTTATCAGAGAAAGAAATTACTTCTTTAATCGAGACCTTAAATCAAGTTCTTAACAAAGGAACAGAGGACTCATCATCCGCTGTTTCATTTTAAGAATGATTGCCTTGATAAGACAGCGCTGTTGTAAGGAGAGGACTTTGAATCACTTCACTTTGAGCTAAGTCGGCAATGATCTACACTACTTGTAAAACACGATGAAAAGTTCACTCTAATTGATCTTGATACTTTTGAATTTCTGAGACAAAGCTAAGTAGGAACGGTGTAATTTGTGACTTATATTCTTCAGTTTGTAGCATCTCAACAATTTGTTCAGGCGATTTGCTAAGAAGAGAGAAGCGTAAAAATAAATCTTCAAAAAAATTGCTACTGACTGTCGAAAGTACTCTTCTTAAAGAAACTAGCATATCGTCGCCGCGGCTAGATGCATGAACTAGAACGATAGGCTTGTCTATGATTTCAGTGCGTGAAACCATCCAGTCAATTGCATTTTTGAGACCGCCTGGAATACAACGGATATATTCAGGACTTGAGATGATAATGCCATCTGAGGCAGAAACAGATTTGATAAATTCTTCTACTACAGCAGGCGTTTTTTCTCCCTCATCATCCGAAGAAAAGATAGGCAAAGTATTAATTTGATCGAAAACTGAAAATTCAATACTGGACGGTGCTATATCTTTCATTGCTCGTAATAGCGCTGTATTTGTAGATGCCTCTCTTGCACTGCCGGATATAGCCAAAATTTTCATAGCGTCCTCTTTGCCTTTTTATATAGGCAGTAATAAATTCTTTAATTAACAACTCATATAAATATTAAAAAACAGCGGACTCACGATCCGCTGTTTAACTGATTTGTTAACTATTTCCTCGATAGGATAATGCTTCTGTAAGGTGAGAACTTTGAATCACTTCACTTTGAGCTAAATCGGCAATGGTCCGCGCTACTCGTAAAACACGATGATAAGCGCGGGCCGATAAATTTAAACGTTGTTGAGCCATTTCAATCATTCGTTGAGAAGTACTATCAAGTACAGCATGTTGTTCTAGCTGTTTCGGTGAAAGTGCCTGATTTAAACAATTTTGTCTTTGAATCTGTTGTTCATAGGCATAAATCACACGTTGTCGAACACTACTCGAATCTTCAACAGGCGTTGGATCTTGTAGCTCTTGGGCCTTTAACGGTGGTACATCAATATGTAAATCGATACGGTCAAGTAATGGCCCCGATATACGGTTTTGATAGCGCTTAATACTCTCGGGTGAACACTGACAACGGCTATCTTGATTAAATGCATAACCACATGGACATGGGTTCATCGCCGCAATCAATTGGAAGTTAGCCGGATAAGTAATTTGCCGAGCTGCTCGTGAAATAATGATTTCTTTTGACTCAAGCGGCTGGCGTAAGACTTCTAGTACTTTTCTATCAAACTCGGGGAGCTCATCTAAAAAAAGTACTCCTAAATGCGATAATGTAATTTCGCCCGGTTTAGGGTGAGAACCGCCCCCAACGAGTGCAATCGCTGATGCTGTATGATGGGGCGCTCGAAATGGTCGCTGACCAAAAGTATGTGATGTATTTGAAATAGAATAAATGCTAGCAACTTCAAGCGTTTCTTGATTAGTCAGAGGCGGTAAAATTGAAGGAAGCCTTGAGGCGAGTAAAGTTTTACCTGTGCCGGGTGGTCCTTTAAAAAGTAAGGAGTGCCCTCCAGCAGCAGCAATTTCGAGTGCACGGCGTGGGCGTAACTGACCTTTTACATCTGCAAGGTCAAATTTATAAGGCATTTGGTTTGAAGTGGTCGTAGGCTCAACCGAAGATAGAGATTTCGTGCCCAAAAAATGTTCACAGACTTCTTTTAAGTGGCTCACTGGATAACATTTAAAGTCAGGTAAGTGACTAATATCCTGACTATTATCAAGCGGAAAAAGCATTTTATGCTTGGCTTGTTGACATGCCATTGCCAAAGTTAAAGTACCTGACACCGGCCTTACATGACCATCAAGTGCTAACTCTCCAATAAATTCAAAATCTTTGGCACAGTTTTCTGGGAGCTGACCAGAGGCAATTAAAATACCTAAAGCAATTGGTAAATCTAGACGTGAACCATCTTTGGGCAAATCTGCTGGTGCAAGATTAATGGTCAGTCGTTTAGTCGGAAATTGAAATCCACTGTTAATAATCGCTGAGCGAACTCGGTCTTTACTTTCTCTTACTGCCGCTTCGGCTAGGCCTACAATGGTAAGAGAAGGTAAGCCTTGACTCACATGTACCTCTACTTCAATGAGAGGTGCATGTAAACCCAAAAGTCCCCGTGTATAAATTTTAGAAAAAGACATCTTATTGTTCCATTATGGTGCTTCATTTTTAATCGTTGTAAAGTATAAGTGCGCTACATTGGTGCTTATTTTTTATTCTTTAAAGTTTCTTCTAATAGTTCCACTTGTTTCTGTAGCTGTGCTAAACGTTGGTTGGCTGATTGAAGTGCAGTCTTTTGACGGTCAATCTCTTGTTTAGAAACAAGGTCTAACTTTTCGACTGCTTCATTTAATAATGCACGTAAATTTTTTTCCAAATCTTTTTTAGGCTCATCAATTTGTTCCAGAATGGCCTGTAATAAAGTTTCTAGCATGAAATATCCAAAGTGTTGTATTACCTTATGGTTTACAGTTTACCACTGCTTGAACGTGGGATATAGGTTTCAATTCTTTTAGTACAAATAGAACATTAAATAAGCACTCAACTATACTGAAAATTCATTTTATTTTTAATAGCTCATCTACATCTTGATCACTAAATAGGTTATAAAGAAAGTTCATGCAATAGATTCATTTCCCTCAACCTTTGAAATATTGGCATGAAAATTGAACATAAAACCTTACTGGTGAAAAGAAGCCGAAGGAAACAAACATGAAGCTTGTAACTGCAATTGTAAAACCGTTTAAATTGGATGACGTGCGTGAAGCGCTCTCTGACATTGGTGTACAAGGGATTACCGTAACTGAAGTTAAAGGTTTTGGTCGTCAAAAAGGACATACTGAACTCTACCGTGGCGCGGAGTATGTGGTTGATTTCTTACCTAAAGTAAAAATCGAAATTGCGATTAGTGATGAAATGGTTGACGCGGTAATTGAATCAATTACTCGTGTAGCAAGCACAGGAAAAATTGGCGATGGTAAGATTTTTGTGACTAACCTGGAACAAGTGATCCGTATCCGTACGGGTGAAACTGGACCAGATGCTGTCTAATTGGCACAAAGCTTGCTGAGTAGAAAATAACTCGCAAATGAGGTTGGGGGACACGAATGAAAAAAATGCTTATGGCGCTGAGTCTATCAGGCGCTCTTTTGGGTGGTACTGCCGTTTGGGCAGAAGAAGCTGTAACAACGCCTACATCGGAAGTTGCGGCTACATCAACATCTCAAGCTACTGCAACCACTGCAGAAGCACCAGTTGCTGAAACTCCGGCAGCTCCAGCACCAACACCAAAACTTGATACGGGTGACACCTCTTGGATTTTAGTCTCAACAGCTTTGGTACTGTTGATGACCATTCCTGGCTTGGCATTGTTCTACGGCGGTATGGTCCGTAAGAAAAACGTCTTAAGTACTATGATGTTCAGCCTTTCTGCTGCAATTTTGGTAAGTTTAATTTGGGTGATTGCTGGTTATTCACTCGCGTTCTCTGGCACAGGTGCATACTTTGGTGACTTGTCTAAAGCTATGCTAAACGGAGTCGCGTTTGATGCATTGAGTGGGACAATTCCTGAAAGTCTCTTTGTTATTTTCCAAATGACCTTTGCCATTATTACAGTTGCAATTCTAAGTGGTTCTATTGCGGACCGCATGAAGTATTCAGCTTTCATGGTGTTTATTGCAGTTTGGGTACTCGTAGTCTATGCACCAATTACTCACTGGGTTTGGGCGGCAGATGGCTGGTTATTTAAAGCAGGCGCATTAGATTTTGCTGGTGGTACAGTTGTACATATCAACTCAGGTGTTGCAGGTCTCGTTGCGGCTTATATGCTTGGAAAACGTATTGGTTTGGGCCGTGAATCTATGGCTCCGCATAACTTGACTCTAACTGTAGTCGGTGCAAGCTTACTTTGGGTGGGTTGGTTTGGCTTTAATGGTGGTAGTGCTTTAGGCGCTGGTGCTCGTGCAAGCATGGCGATTTTAGTGACTCAAGTTGCTGCTGCCGCTGCTGCATTATCATGGTTAGTTGTTGAACGTATGATTCGTGGTAAAGCCTCTGTATTAGGTGGTGCTTCTGGTGCTGTCGCTGGTTTGGTTGTGATTACACCAGCAGCAGGTTTCGTCGGTGTAGGTGGTGCTTTAGTCATGGGCCTTATCGGTGGCGTAGTGTGCTTCTGGGGTATTACTGCACTTAAACGCTTACTTAAAGCCGATGATGCTTTGGATGCGTTTGGTTTACATGCTGTAGGTGGTATTGTCGGTGCGATTTTAACTGGCGTATTTTACAGTGATGAAATTATCAAAGCAGCCAACGTTACCTTAGCACCAACATTCGCTGGTCAATTATGGGTACAAGTTGAAGGCGTATTGGCAACTATGATCTACAGTGGTGTTGCTACTTTTGTAATTCTTAAAGTGATTGATCTTGTGATTGGTATCCGTGTTAACGCCGATGATGAGCGCATGGGTCTGGATTTGAGCCAACATGGCGAACGTATTGAATAATTCGTAATATATTCCAATCAAAAAAACAGTCTTCGGACTGTTTTTTTGTCTTATAGAATGCTGGTTCTGTAAGTGTAGAAATTTTGCTACACTAGGTCAAAGTAATCGTCCCTATAAATCCGCTATGCATTGTCCATTTTGCAACGCCGCAGATAGTAAAGTCATCGATTCACGTTTAGCCGCCGAAGGCTGTCAGATTCGTCGACGTCGTGAGTGTGTAAGTTGCGGTGAACGTTTTACCACTTTTGAAAGCTATGAAGTGGTAATGCCTCGTGTGATCAAATCGAATGGAAAAAATGAACCTTTCGATGAGGCCAAGCTACGCCGTTCGTTAATGCATGCTTTGCAAAAACGTCCGGTCACTCAAGAACAGATCGAAACTGTTTTAAGTGATATTCAATTGCAGATTCGCCGTTTAGGTGAGCGTGACGTGAAGTCTCGAACAATTGGTGAAGTCGTTATGCAATCCCTATTTGCACTTGACCATGTCGCTTATGTCCGATTTGCTTCTGTTTATCAAGATTTTCAGGATGTTGAAGCTTTTCGCCGTCAAATTGAGCAAATGCAGCAACGTGAACAATAACTATTTGAGATTTTTATGTCTGAGTTGAAAAAAGATCAATATTGGATGCAGCAAGCTATTGAACTTGCCAAACGTGGTCTATATTCGACTAAGCCTAATCCAAATGTTGGTTGTGTCATTGTCAAAGATGATCAGTTAATAGGTGAAGGCTTTCATCCTAAAGCAGGTCAACCACATGCAGAGGTTTTTGCCTTACGTCAGGCAGCTGAGCAGGCTCAAGGTGCAACAGCGTATGTGACGCTTGAGCCATGTGCACATTATGGGCGAACACCTCCTTGTGCTGAAGCACTAGTTAAGGCACAGGTTAAAAAGGTGGTTGTGGCATGTCCTGATCCAAACCCGCTTGTAGCAGGTAAGGGTGTTCAGATTTTGAAAAATGCCGGCATTGAAGTAGAAGTTGGCATTTGTGAAGATTTAGCAGAAAAATTAAACCAAGGTTTTTTAAAGGCTATGTCTACAGGCATGCCTTATGTACGCTTAAAAGTAGCCTCAAGCCTAGATGGACGTACTGCAATGGCATCTGGTGAATCGAAGTGGATTACTGGTGCAGTTGCACGTCAAGATGTCCAGCATTGGCGTGCCATTTCAGGAGCAGTGATTACAGGAATTGAAACTGTGATTGCAGATGACTGTCAGCTTAATGTGCGCTCACTTAATCATGTTGAAATTGAGACAGTTGCTCAGCCAAAACGAGTTGTTTTAGATCGTCAGGGGCGTTTACCGCTCAATGCTAAAATTTTAGAAAACCCTGAAACTGTCATGGTAATGGGGCCATATCGTCAAGAACTTGCAGATTTAGGCGTGATACAATTAGAAATTCAGCCTTTAAAAATGCTGTTACAGGCCTTATCTAAGCAACATCAAATTTATGATGTATTGGTAGAAGCTGGTGCAACATTATCTACTGCCTTTTTACAAGAAGGTTTGGTCGATGAATTGATCAGTTATATTGCCCCGACATTATTGGGGAAAAGTGCAAGAGCCATGTTCAATGCAGAGTTTGAATATATGGCACAACAACTTCGTTTTACACTTCTTGATGTGACACAACTTGATCAAGATATACGCTTAAGGTTAATCCCTACGCAAGAGAAAGTATGAATCCAGAGCCTTCGGTTTATCACAAACGTCGTCATGCGGCCCGTACGACAGACGAATATCTTTTCCATCAGCTTGTTCCTTACTTGGGTAATAAGCGCCGATTGCTCCATCTAATTTTAGAAGCCCTTGAAATTACAGGGACGCTGAATAGCAAGAAAAAGAATCCTCCGATTTTTGCCGATTTCTTTGCCGGCAGTGGTGTCGTGTCTCGATTGGCGCGTCAAAATGGTTACCGAGTGATTGCAAATGACTGGGAACCTTATAGCCATGCTTTAAATCATGCGATTTTAGCGTGTACCGATGCGCCTGCTTTTAAAGAACTGGGTGGATATCAGAAAGCAATCGATTATTTAAATCGCTTACCTGAAGTTAAAGGCTGGGTAACCCATAACCTTTGCCCACGTAATGATGATATTTATGATCCAGCTCGTGACCGTTTGTTCTTTAAACGCCGTAATGGTATGCGTATTGATGCGATTCGCCAGCAGATTGCAACATGGCAATCTCAAGGCGCAATTAATGATGTAGAGATGAGTGCATTGCTCGCGCCATTGCTCTATTCAGCAAGTTTTGTCAGTAACACCAGCGGTGTATTTAAAAGCTTTCACCAAGGGTGGGGTGGTCGTACTCAAACTGCATTAGAACGAATTGAGTCATTACTTTGGTTAACACCAAGTCGTTTTTGCGAGATTGGTGACCGTAAGCGTCCTGCTGCTGAAATGTGGTGTGTAGATTCACAGCATCTAGCAAATCAAATGAGTGGTTTTGAAGTCGATGTTGCTTATCTCGATCCACCGTATAACCAACATGCATATAGTAGTAATTACCATGTTTTGAATGCATTAACTTTATGGGATCAGGTCGATTTACCATCACCAGATACTAAAGGTTATAAGAGTGGAATTGATAGAGCTTGGCGTAAAGAGCGTCCAAGCCCCTATAACTCTTCTAAATATGCGAAAGATGCGTATGAAAAACTACTTTCAACCATCAATGCCCGCTATATTCTGACCAGTTATTCAACTGATGGTAATATCGAGCCGAAAGATTTGCTTATGGCCAATCTGGAGCGGGGCAAAGTGACCTTGTTAACACAAGATGTTCCGCGCTATCGAGTAAGTAAACAGCGACAGTCTGAACGTGCACGCGTGCTTGAGTTTATTGTGATTACGGATACTCATGCCAAGTCAGGCCCCCCATTACGTCAGTTATTAGGCCAGCTTTACCACTTCGCCGAGCTAGGTGGTGTAGATACTTCAGGTAATAGTACACAGCTCGCACTTTGGTAAGCACTGTACTTTAAGCAGTGTAAAAAGATTTGGAGATTGAGCCATGTTTACAGGCATTATTGAAAGTTTAGGAAAAGTTGAAAGCCTGCAAAGCGTAGGCGGTGATGTGCGTTTACGTATTCAGACTGATCTGGATATGTCAGATGTACATTTGGGCGACTCGATTGCAACAAATGGCATTTGTCTCACCGTCATTGAATGGGGCGATAATTGGTACGCAGCTGATGTTTCTCGAGAGAGTTTAAACCGAACGACTTTGGGTAACTGGAAAGTTGGGCAACGTGTCAATGTTGAAAAGGCAATGTTACCAACGACACGCTTTGGTGGTCACATTGTAAGTGGTCATGTTGATGGCGTGGGTGAAATTACCGTAGTACGTGAAGATGCTCGCTCAATCTATTATGAAGTTACAGCACCCGCAGAACTTGCTAAATATTTAGCAGAAAAAGGTTCTGTGACTGTAGATGGTATTAGTTTAACGATTAACCACTTACGTGGAAATATTTTAAGCTTAAACTTAATTCCGCATACAGCAGAACGTACTAACATTGGAACGTGGCAAGTCGGCAGCAAGGTAAACCTTGAGGTCGATGTTTTAGCGCGTTATATCGAGCGTTTATTGCTAGGTGACAAGGCTGCTGAACAAAAAACAGAGTCAAATATTAGTATGGCTTTTTTAGCTGAAAATGGTTTTTTAAAATAAAAAGCTAGATCGTTAAAATAAAAAACCGGACATTTGTTCCGGTTTTTTATTTTGAAAATTTAGTGCTTGGTTAGAGTAACCGAGTGTGTGCCGACCCATGACTTGTTATGCTGAGTGCGGGTAATTGTAAAATCACCGTTTTCAGACTCACGTGTAAGTAAGATAGATAAAGAGTTAAAGTCGTTATGACTCATATAAAATTCTTGTGCTGAAAACGTCCATTGTTCACCCTGATCAAGCTGTTCAACTTGCTTTGAAATCTGATGCAGAATGTCCATCTCTTATCCTCATTAATTATCTTGAATAGCTACTTTTCATTCTTATAATCAATTGATCTATAAGAATAATATTTATGTCTATTTTGTGACATATAGGTGTCATTTTTATGACAAGAGAAATATTTAAAGGTTTACTTTTCTATTTTTTCATCAGAAAAGTTAGAATTTTTCAAAATATATTCTATTTCATCTTGGGCAGCAGTATGAAGTTTGGCGCGGAAAGCCGTTACAGAATGTTCAATTAAGCTCTCAGCTTCAAGTTCTAAACGAAGGCGTAGACTTTCAAGCTCAGATAAGATTTGATCATCGGTAATACTAAGTTTTACGCCAGCAGAGTAATTGACTACGGGTGTTTCAGGGTTTTTCTGATAACGCGCAGTTTGTTCTGCAACTTCTTGTTCTAAATGATTGCGTAATGTGTGTAATGTTTCAGTCTGTTCATTAAATTTACGAATTTCATCGGCTTGCAATTCCGCAGCGTAAGCAGCTTCTGAAGCACGTTTGTCGGCAAGCGCTTTTTCTAAAGCGAGCTGACGACGAATACGTGCTTGTTCAATGAGCTCCGCTTTGAGGTCTGCATAGGCTTGCTCAATTTTTTGCTGTGATTCTAACTGTGCTTTTTCGTCATTTAAAACCCAAAGCTGAATAGGCGTTTGCGGTTCGAGTAAATCACAAATACGCGCCAGATCCTGTTGATAGGCATGACGGACAGCTTCAGGCGCATTTAACCATCTTTTTTTAAAATCTTGCCCGACATTTAATGCCACCATGGTTCTCCTTAATCAACAGTATTACATTTTAGCGCGTTATAATTTAAAGGTTCGCGGTTCTATACCCAAACGGCGATACATTTTAAATTTTTCTCGACCAATTTGCTTGGCTGTTTCATTATTTTCAACAATTTCTATAATGTGGCTAAAATGATCAACTTGTTCAAGTGCATGATTGTTAAAATTAAATACTAACAGGCCTTGTTCAAGTGGTTGTTTAGCCGAAATACATACAGCCGCATCAGTCTGGTCAACACCATGCGCAATGAAACTGACAGGGTCAAATTCCCATAATCTTTCATCAAGAGTCTGTTGTAGTTGCCCATCTTGGCAATACCACCAGATTTTAGGATGCTTCTGTAATATTTTCCGACATAAACGGCAAGCACTATCGACTTGCCGTTCTTCACTGGTTTCAAACAGATAAAAACTAACTTTAGCCATTCGTATTTACACGATTTGCTAAAAATTGCATGAGAAGTGGTACTGGGCGACCAGTTGCACCTTTAGCTGCGCCTGAAAGCCATGCTGTTCCAGCGACATCTAAATGAGCCCAACGATATTCACGTGTAAAGCGCTCAAGGAAACATGCTGCGGTAATTGCACCGCCGTGTGGACCACCGATGTTCGCAATATCTGCAAATGGTGAATCAAGTAACTCTTGATAATCCTCAATCACTGGCATGCGCCATACACGGTCAAAAGATTGCTCGCCAGCTTGTTGGAGTTCGGCTGCCAAGGCATCATCTGGTGAGAACAGCCCACTCAGTACTTTGCCTAAAGCCACTACACAAGCACCTGTTAAGGTCGCAATATCAACCACTACAGCTGGATTGAAGCGTTTGATATAGGTCAATGTATCACACAGTACCAAACGGCCTTCTGCATCGGTGTTTAAAATTTCAACAGTTTGACCGCTCATGGTGGTCACAATGTCACCCGGACGAGTTGCTTTACCAGAAGGCATATTTTCTGCTGCTGCAATTGCACCTACCACATGAATAGGAAGGCGTGCTTCGCATAGTGCACGGATAGTACCAAGTACAGAGGCTGCACCGCACATATCGAATTTCATTTCATCCATGCCAAGGCCTGGTTTCAAAGAAATACCACCCGTATCAAAAGTTACGCCTTTACCGACTAGAACAACCGGAGCTTGCTCAAGCTGTGCTTGATATTCGAGCGTTACAATACGACCTGGACGCTCAGATCCTTTACTCACTGCAAGGAAAGCATACATGCCTAAATCAGCCATTTGCTGTTCATTTAAGACAGTGACTTTAAGTAAGTCTGGGAATTCTGCGGCTAAAGCTAGCGCCTGTTCTGCCAAATATTCTGGGAAACAAATATTACCCGGACGGTTGCCAAGGTCACGTGCATACGACTGACCAGATTGTACGGCATGTACTAAAGCCAATTGTTTTTCATCTAGGCTCGTAGTTGAGCTAATTAAATCAACCTGTTGTAACACAAATTCATTTTTTTTCGATTTAAACTCATCATAACCATAAGCTGCTTGAGTTAAGCTTAAAGCAAATAAATAATGGAGCTCGACAGGTAATGCAGCAATATCAATTGCGATATGTTTAAATTTATTTTGTGTCGATTTGATAATAGTTTGAGCAAGTTTAGCGAGCTTAACTGCCTGAAGTTCAGCTGTTTTTCCTAAGCCAAGTAATTGGCTGTGAGGCTGATTTGAAATCTGACCAAATAGTGGCAGAGTTTCATTGAAGTTGCCTTTAAATTGGGTAGCGTTCAGAACGCTTTCTAGGTTATTGATTTGATATGTGTTGACGTTGCTTTGTAGCTGTTCCGAATCAACTAAAATCCACAAAGATTCATTAGATGTCTGTTCGGGAAAAATTGTATAAGTTGTAAATTTCATGGCTGTCGTGATTGCCTATAGAAAGTTATGATGAATTAAAACATTGAAACACTTTCAAGCATAGCGTTGCAATGTGCGGTTTTATATTTTTAACATTCGGGTAAACTAGCATTCGTCCCGATTAGCCTTTTGGAAGTATTACTTTGATTATTCGGCGTTATCTCGTCAAGCAAGTTGTCTCTACCTCACTGGTGGTCATTTCCTTATTGACCTTAATCATGATGGGTGGTCGTCTGATCAAATACTTTGGTGTGGCGGCGCAGGGGCGTTTAGATGTCAGTATTTTATTTAGCATCGTTGGATACCGTTTACCTGAATTTCTAACACTCATTTTACCATTGGGTTTTTTCATTGGTTTAATGTTGGTGTTTGGTCGCTTATATGTTGATCATGAAATGGCAGTACTGAATAGTAGTGGTGTGAGTCGTCATCAATTGGCGCGATTACTTATTCCAATGACACTGGTTTATATGGTTTGTCAGTCTGTGCTTATGCTCTGGATGACGCCGTGGGGGCTACGTGAGTTTGAAAAATTAACCACCACTCAAGCGGTTCGCACAGGCTTTGATTTGGTTCGCCCAAGAGAATTTATTTCTTCTGGACCGTACACGATTTATGCAGGTTCGCTATCTGATGATCGAAAAAATCTAAAAGACATTTTCTTTTATCAACGCTCGACTAAAGAAGATAAGCCAGATGTCATGATCTTGGCAAAAGAAGCGACTCGTGTAGAAGTTGCAAATGACACAGCCAATGTCGTTGATCTGGTGCAAGGCCGCCGATATGAAATATTCCCGGGACAACCAAAATATACACAAGCCGAGTTTCAGTCTTATCGTCTACGTTTAGAAAATGACAAAGATGTTAAGTTTGAAAGTGGTGATGTAGAAGCATTATCAACGACTAAACTTTTTGCAAAAACGAATGATCCAGTCATAAGAAGTGAGTTGGGATGGCGTTTGTTTGGACCATTCACCATTTTTATTGCTTTAATGCTTTCTGTGGGATTGTCTGAGGTGAGCCCAAGACAAGGTCGTTATTATCGTCTTATTCCGGCGGTTTTTATATTTTCCAGTCTGATCGTATTAATGATTGCAATCAAGACTCGTATTAGTAAAGAAGAACTCGATATTTGGGCTTATCCTGCCGTGTTGGTTGTTTATGGCGTTGCAGCTGGCTTATTTTCACGTAAACAGAAGTTGGCACCAAAAATCAAGAAACAGATCAAGCGAGTGAAATTATAATGTTAGCACGTCGAATAGTCGCCAAATATGTGACGAAAACCACTGCGCTTGCAATGTTTGGCACCACAGTTGTTTTGTCGATTTTACAGATCTTATTTACGTACCTTGGCGAGTTGGGGGAGCTCAAACCAGACTATAACGCTTGGCAAGCTCTCATCTATGTGTTCTGGGGAGCACCTCGTTATCTATATGAAATTTTGCCTATTTCTGCCTTGATTGGTGCTGTAATTGGTTTAGGGTCGCTAGCAACTAGCAGTGAACTTATTGTCATGCGCTCCGCTGGTATTAGCTTATGGCGTATTGTCGGTTGGGTGATGCGCTCAGCTTTACTGCTTATTATTTTGTCGTTTGCCTTAAGTGAATGGGTTATTCCATATACGAATGAAAAAGCAGAAAGTGTTAAAAGTCACCGCTCTATAGCTGCATTAGGCGAAGTGAAAGGTTATTGGTCACGAGAAGGGCAGCGATTTATCTATATCGACTATGCTAACTCTCAGGGCAATTTAAAAGATATTCAAGTGGTCGATTTTGACCAGAACTATTACTTGCAATCATTAATCAATGCTCAGCAAGGACAGTTCGTAAAAGATGGTCAATGGGCTTTGAAGAAAGCAGAACAAATGGATATTTTGGCGGCAGGAAATGCCATCGAAACTAACCATGATGAGCAATCGCTTTCTTTAGCATTACAGCCTAAATATGTGCACATGGTGACTTTAGATCCTGAAGATTTATCACCAAGCCAGCTGATTAGTTTCATGCGCTATATGGATGAATATAGTCAGGTTCCAAAGACCTATCAATTGGCTTTCTGGCAAAAAGTTGCCTCACCATTTTCGTTGATCGCTTTGGTTCTCGTGGCATGTTCATTTATTTTTGGGCCATTACGCCAACAATCGATGGGTTTCCGCTTGGTAATCGCATTGTTTATTGGTTTGAGTTTCTACTATTTACAGGATTTCTTAGGTTATGCCAGCTTGGTTTATGCCCCATCTCCTGCATGGTTTGTACTCGTACCTATCTTGTTAATGTTTGGTGCCGGAAGTTATTTGCTTTACCGCGCTCGCTAGTAATAATTGATATTTATGCTTTTCATCAATCGTAGATATTGATGAAAGCCATAGGAAAAAATAGAGTCTTGACCGAAAATTCGGTAAGATATTGTGACGAAATTGTAGACAAAAGAGAAATAGATTATGACGGATGCAACTGCTGGCAAGATCCCTCACGTTCTGGTCATTATGGATGGTGTTGGACACCGTGAAGCGACTGAAGATAATGCTTTTCTTGCAGCAAAAACACCGAATTTAGCGGCAATGACCGCAAAGCATCCAAATAGTCTAATTTCTGGTTCTGGTGAAGATGTTGGCTTACCTGATGGGCAAATGGGTAACTCTGAAGTTGGCCATATGAACCTTGGTGCTGGTCGTGTCTTGTATCAAGACTTTACCCGTATTACTAAAGATATTCGTACTGGCGACTTTTTTAAACATGAAGTGTTGATCGACGCTGTTGAAAAAGCTAAAGCTGCTGGTGGTGCCGTTCATATTATGGGACTGCTCTCAGACGGTGGTGTTCACTCCCATGAAGACCATATTGTGGCGATGTGTGAGCTTGCATTAAAACGTGGTGCAAAAGTTTATTTACATGCTTTCCTTGATGGTCGTGATACACCTCCACGTAGTGCTCAATCGTCTTTAGAAAAACTAGATGCATTATTTGCTCAATACCAAGGTCAAGGTCGTATCGCAACTATGATTGGTCGCTACTTTGCAATGGACCGTGACAACCGTTGGGATCGCGTTGAGCAAGCTTATCGCTTGTTGACTGAAGGTGAGGCACTTCGTACTGCGCAAACAGCAGTGGAAGGGTTAGAGTTAGCTTATGCAGCCAATGAAAACGATGAGTTTGTAAAAGCGACTCGTATTGGTGATGTTGCTAAAGTACAAGATGGCGATAGCGTTGTATTTATGAATTTCCGTGCTGACCGAGCTCGTGAAATTACTCGCGCATTTGTAGAGAAAGATTTTGCTGGCTTTGAGCGTAAAGTTGTACCAAATCTTTCTAAATTTGTGATGCTTACGCGTTATCAGGCTAGCATTGATGCGCCAGTTGCATACATGCCAGAAGCTCTCAAAAATTCATTGGGTGAATATCTATCTTCTCTTGGAAAGACTCAGTTGCGTATTGCCGAAACTGAAAAATATGCGCATGTAACGTTCTTCTTTAGTGGTGGGCGTGAAGATGAATATCCGGGTGAGAAACGTATTTTAATTCCATCTCCAAACGTTGCGACATATGATCTTAAGCCTGAAATGAGTGCTTATGAAGTAACTGATGAATTGGTTAAAGCCATTAATTCTGGTGAATACGATTTATTGGTTGTGAACTATGCCAATGGTGATATGGTAGGGCATACAGGTATTTTTGATGCGGCTGTTAAAGCAGTTGAAGCAGTTGACCTTTGCCTAGGACGTGTCTATGAAGCGGTCATGGCAAAGAAAGGCCATATGTTGATTACTGCTGACCATGGTAACGTTGAACAAATGCAAGACTACGTGAGTGGTCAAGTTCATACTCAACATACAACGGAACTTGTACCGTTTATTTATGTTGGCCCAACACAAGCAACAATTGCAGAAGGTGGTGTGCTTGCCGATGTAGCACCAACGATTCTCAATTTAATGCAGATTCCTGTTCCTGCTGAAATGCAAGGACGTAACCTGATTACATTATCTGCATAAACCAAAGGTGATTGGATGCTGCAACACATTAAATATAAAAAACTTATTGTAAGTATGTTGCTGTGTTGCAGCCAATTTGCTTTTGCAGCGCCAGTTGTAAAAGAGAAATTGTCACCTTTGCATTCTGATTCGGAAGAACCGGAACATAGTTATGCAGAGGTGCCGATCGAATCGATTCAACAGTTTGTTCAAATCTATGGAATTGTTCGAGATAACTATGTCGACGTGAAGTCTGACGATGCCTTATTTCAACAAGCCATTAAAGGGCTAGTGAGTGGGCTAGATCGTTATTCACGTTATTTGTCGGCAGAAGAATATCGTCAACTCATTCAATATACCGAAGGTGACCTTGCCTCGGTTGATTTTGCTTTAAGCCCTGAATTGCATCTCCATAAGTGGATGATTCGTGATCTTAAAACGGGTTCAGATTCATACAAGTTAGGTTTGAGAAATGGTCAGACAATTCTCAAGATTGATAACCAAGATTTAAAAAATTTAAACCAAGATCAGGTGCTCGGGCTACTTTATGGCTCTATCGGAAGTACGCTTCAAGTACAAGCAGAAGAGTTAAGTGGAAACATTAACTTAGTTCGTAATAAAAAAATAGAAACCGATATCGAACCTGTAATGCTACATAATCAGGTTTTAGTACTCAAAATTAGAGTATTCCAGCAAGACACGGCAAATGAAATTAAACGGTTAATTGAAGAAAATAGTTCACCACGTTTAAAAGCTGTTTTAATCGATTTACGAAACAATCCGGGGGGATTGTTATCAGCAGCAGTCGAGTCGGCAGATTTATTTCTAAATAGTGGGATTATCGTTTCAACTAAAAGCCGTTCTGAAGGTAATCAGCAATTTCAGGCTCTGCCAGGCAATGAATTTCAGAATATAAAATTAGGTATATTGATTAATCATCGTTCTGCATCGGCAGCAGAAGTTTTTACCGCGGCCATGAAAGAACACCAGCGTGCATGGGTAATCGGTGAAAAAAGTTATGGGAAAGGCGTAGTGCAGAAACTATTTCCTTTGCCAAGTGGTGCGGCACTACAAATGACAGTCTCACACTATTACACGCCAAATGGCAATATGATTGAAGGGCAAGGTATTCAGCCTAACCAGACCTATCCTTTGCCCCCAGAAATGAAAGAAGACGTATATTTAGATCGTGTTGCAGACTTATTTCTAAAGAAAAAATAGTCTTTTATACTTCCTCTCCTAATTCGGTATCTAAGCCAAACTTTTTCAATCGATAGCGTAAAGAACGGAAGGTCATTCCTAACTTTTTAGCTGCTAAGGTCCGGTTCCAATGTGTCATGTCCAACGCGTTCAGTAGAATATCTTTTTCAATATTTTCTAAGTAGCGTTCTAAGCCTTCCATTGGTAATTTTGGCCGAGTCTGAGTAATCGCTGTTGATATTTGATTCACTTGTTTAGTTATGATTTGCGAGTTAACGCTGCTGCTTCTAATAGGAGGTGCTAAATGTGTTAAATCAATACATTCATCATCACTTAAGGTAATGGCTCGTTCAATCATATTTCTTAATTCACGAACATTACCTGGAAAATCTTGCTGCAATAAATAAGTTTCAGCAGTAGTAGTTAATTGTTTGCTTGAAATTCCCCATTCCATACAAACCTTTTGAATAAAATGATTGGCTAATAACAAAATATCTCCACCGCGCTCACGCAGTGGCGGCAACATGATATCCATCACATGAATACGGAAAAATAAATCCTGACGGAATTTGCCTTGTCGGACTAATAACTCTAAATCTTGGTGGCTGGCGCTAATCACCCGAAAATCAACATCGATTTCCTGATCGGAACCTACTGGACGAATTTTTTTCTCTTGTACCGCCCGAAGTAATTTGACTTGCATACTTAAAGGCAATTCGGCAATTTCATCTAAAAACAAGCTGCCGCCATGAGCGGATAAAATAAGGCCTTGTTTGTCTTGGGTGGCTCCAGTAAAGCTACCTTTTTTATGTCCAAAAAGTTCACTTTCCATGAGCTCAGTTGGAATTGCTCCACAGTTAATCGCAATAAATGGACCTTCGCTGCGATTACTCAAGCGGTGAATAAGATTAGCAACAACCTCTTTACCTGTACCAGACTCGCCTGTAACAAACACTGGAGCTTGAGAGCGGGCTATTTTTTTAATAGCTGTTCGTAAGTTTTGTATTGGAGGAGAACGACCAATTAATAGGTCATTTTCCAAAGTTATTTCACCGAACTCATGCTCTGGTTTTGGCTGATTTAACGCTTTTTTTAATAACTGATCTAAATGAATTTGGTTAATAGGTTTACTTACAAAGTCAAAAGCTCCTGCCTTTAACGCTGCAATTGCAATATCCATATTGCCGTATGCAGTTAAAACTGCAATTGGTGTGTGTGGGTAAGTTTGAGAAACGTGTTTAACCAATTCTAAACCGCTACCGTCGGGTAGGTTCAAATCGGTTAAACATGCATCGTAATGAAACTGAGTAAAGAGTTGTTTGGCCTGTTCAACCCGATAAGCAAGATGTGTTTTAATCCCCATTCGCGCAAGAGTCATTTGCATTAAAAGGCACAAATCTTCTTCATCGTCTACAAGCAAAACTAGTGGTTGCTGTTCTGCCATTTCCCCAAAAACCTAATAAAAAAATCAATATATTATTGGGCATTCCATTTGGAAGCATGCCCCTTGTTTTTGCTCTACATAAGTGAGCTTTGCATGGTTTGCCTCACAAAAACTATGAGACAAATATAATCCTAAACCAGTTCCATTAATTTCGGTACTAAAAAATGGTTTAAATAATTGAGATATATCACGTTTTGAAACCCCTTCGCCGTAATCGATCACATCAATATAAATTTTATTTGTTTGTGAGTGAATGTTGATCAGAACATGGGGTGAATCGGGGGCATTATGTCGTAAAGCATTCCTGACAAGGTTAATCAGCACTTGTCTGAGTTGTTTCTCGTCAAATAATAATTTTAAGGATGAATCAGAGATTTTAAGCTGTATAGAATGTTTAACATCCGATAGATCTTCGTCTAATAACGTCTTTATGAAGTCATTTAATTCAATCTGGATTGGATGAGTTCTTTCGCTGCTGGCAAGTCCTAAGGTGTCTTGAACAATACTATCGATGCGTTTTGTTTGCTTACCAATCATACGGCGTAAAGTATTTTGCTGCTCTAAATCACTATCTTTAAGTAATTCATTTGCTTGAACAATTGCTGCCAGAGGATTACGGATTTCATGTGCAATACTGGCTGAAAGTTGCCCTAAAGCAGCAAGTTTGAGTTGTTGAGCTTGCTGATTAATGTGTTGTGCATCTTGTAAAATAAGCAGCGTCAATGCTTGTTGCGGCACCACAAGATGCTGCACTTTAATGTTAATAGAGTAAGCCGACAGCCGAGACTCAAAAATAAATCGATCACCTTCTTGTAGGTTATCAAACTTAAGAATTTCAAATAAATCGGGGTGCCATTTAGCTAAAGGATATTTTTCACTGGCAAATTGTGGCGGAATGCCTAACAGAGAGCAGGCAGCCGGATTACTTAGAACTATGTCATAGTTTTCATCTAGAACAAGATAGCCTTCTTCAATTTGTTCCAGAATATAGCGGTTAATATTTTGTAGTTGATAGAGTTCTATTGATTGGTGGAAAGTTAGCGTCTCAAGTAATTTAAAGCGCTGAACAGCAATTTGCCCGATGCCATGCACCACAAAAAATAAGAAGGCTAATAAGGCACTATTACCAATTGTATTTAGATTATTGTAGTCAAATAAACTACCGACAAAGCGTTGATAAATAATGGCAATGACCGCAAGTAATGTAATGAGTAAAGACATTCTTGCGCTGAGTAAAATTGCCGAGGTGAATATAGTAATAACATACAGCAAGCTGAGTTGTAGATTTGGTTCACCTACAGAAAATGTAAGTAAACTCAGGCAGATAACATCAACTACAAAAAATAAAATAAGCTGCTTTGTTGCCTGAGTTGCAACAAACTTAAAACACAAAAGCTGAAGAAGGCTTAATATGGAATAGCCAAGCAGTGTGTAAGAATATAAAGCGGGTTGTTGTAGACTATTGTCTATTTGAGCATCGGTTAAAACCAAAATAATATTGAGGCTAACCGCAATAATAAGACGATATAAACCATACCACGTGCCCAAACGAAAAATCGTATTGGACAACGATGAGTTTAAGGGAAATTGCATATAAGTTTGATTATGGTTTGATCAGACCATACCGAATCGCAAGATGAGTTAGTTTAACATCACTATCGATGGCGAGTTTTTCAAAAATACGGTAGCGGTAAGTATTTACTGTTTTGACACTTACAAAAAGTTTGTCCGCAATTTCTTGAGCGCTAATACAATTTACAACCATCATTGCAACTTGCATTTCTCGTTCGGATAGAGCGTCAAAAGGTGATTGTTGTGTGTCTGATAGATAGGAACTCGCTAACTGCTCAGCAATATCGGCACTGAAGTATTTACCACCTTGCATGACTTTGTTGATTGCTCGAACCATCTCTGTAATTGGAGCACCTTTCGTGATGTAGCCTTTAGCTCCTGCTTTAAGCAAAAGAGAAGGGTAAGGTTCTTCTGATAAGCCACTTACAGCAATAACTTTTGTATCTGGTGCGGTTTGTAGTAAACGACGCGTTGTTTCTACGCCCCCGATGCCTGGCATGTTGACATCAAGTAGCACAACTTGAGGATGTTTCTGACGAACAATAGCAATTGCTTCTTCACCCGATTCGGCTTGTCCAATGACCTCTACATCGGCATGATCTTCTAACATACGGCAAATGCCTGTACGTACAAGTTCATGGTCATCCACAACTAAAACTGTAATCAAGAAGACCTCCTTTCTTTCAAAAAACAAGTTTTTTGTTACATAAAGCAAAATTAGCTTGCAATGGAATGACAAAATTAGCAATCCTATTCTTATATAGTGAGCGAATAGTTGTGCACAATTGTGTCGGTAAAAGCGTTATACCTTATACCTCAAATGTAAGGCATAATTATAGTAAGCGCAAATGTGTATCACCCTGAGTCGAGTATTGTGCCGTGAAAAATTCTAAAAAGTCTTTAATACATGTGCTGAGCATGTCTATTTTGCTTAGTTTGAGTTCAACAAGCTTTGCAGAACTCGTCAATAACCCGTCCTCAGGGAGTGGTGGGAGTGCAAGTTTAAATTGGTCTTCAGCTGACGCTAGCCAACTTTTGAATGATGAAGATGATGAGCCAACTATACAAGGGTCAACATCTGTAACTACAACTTTACGTGGTGGTAATGCACCCAAAGTTGTGGCATCTGCACCAAAATTTGCTCAAATCCGCGATACCTCTGGTTACAATGCTCAGCCGAGTGTAAGTGCTCGCGCTGCGTTAGTGATGGATGCGCAAACTGGTGAAGTATTATTTAGTAAAAATACAAATGCTTCTGTGCCAATTGCATCTATTACCAAGTTAATGACAGCAGTGGTAACAGCAGATGCTCGTTTAAACATGTCAGAAGAAATTATGCTTGAGCAAATTGATTTTGCGGGGGCAAACGGTAAAAATTCAAGTTCAACACTCCGTGTTGGTGACAAGATGAACCGTGCAGAAGTGTTATTGTTTGCTTTAATGAAGTCCGAAAATCCGGCAGCAGCGGCTTTAGCACGTACTTATCCGGGTGGTCGTCCTGCATTCGTTGCTGCAATGAACTCTAAAGCACGTGCTTTAGGTATGAACGCAACTCATTATTATGAATCTACAGGCTTAGATCCACGTAATGTATCTTCTGCGCGTGACTTAGGGATTTTGGCGAGTACAGCATCTCAGTATGGTTTAATTCGTCAATTTTCAACCACACCAACTTATGATTTTAACTTGGGTTATCGCGTGTTGAAATCTAACAATACCAATGCTCTAGTGCGTAATGGTGGTTGGAATATTAACTTGTCTAAAACGGGTTATATTAATGAAGCAGGTCGCTGTGTTGTCATGCATACGACTGTAAACTCGCGTCCAGCCGTGATTGTATTGCTTGGTGAGCCAAGTTCACAAGCACGTAACAATGATGCAACTAACCTATTGAGTTGGTTAAGTAATTTACCAAAACGTATTTAATTTAATTATTCTAAAAACGCTTCTATCAAGAAGCGTTTTTTTATACCTATTAAAAAGACATAAAAAAACGGCTGTGTTGAACAGCCGTTTTTTATGAAAACTCAGATTTTACATGTTAGATAAAATCGAATCTTTTACTTGGCTCATTGTTGCATCAATTGACAACATCACTGCATCAGCACATTGTTTGATTGCAGTATCTGGGTCTTTCAAGCCATTACCAGTCACTGTACATACAATTACAGAACCTTCAGCAATTTTACCTGCTTTAATGTCACGAATCGCACCACCGATAGAAGCAGCAGATGCTGGCTCAACAAATACACCTTCATACATAGAAAGTAAGCGCTGAGCTTCTAAAATCTCGCTGTCTTGAAGTTCATCAAACCAGCCTTTAGAGTCGCGTACTACCGCTTTAGCATGGTTCCAGCTTTGTGGATTACCAATACGGATTGCAGTTGCAACTGTTTCTGGGTTTTCAACTGGAGCGCCACGTAAGAATGGAGCTGCGCCAGAAGCCTGATAACCTACCATTGTTGGTAAACCTTCAGGTTTTGGACCAGTAAACTGATCTGTTGCTGCGTCATAAATAACTTGTTCAAACTGATCAGCAGGTTGATTTGCTACTGCTTCAGTATAGCCCATCCAGTGAGCTGTGATGTTACCTGCGTTACCTACAGGTAAGCAGTGATAATCAGGTGCACGGCCTAAAGCTTCAACGATCTCATAAGCAATGGTTTTTTGGCCTTGCAAACGGTAAGGGTTGATTGAGTTTACAATCGTTACAGGCGCTTGATCAGCAACTTCTTTTACAAGACGCATACCATCATCGAAGTTACCACGGATTTGCATAGTGATCGCACCATACATCATCGCTTGCGCCATTTTACCCATCGCAATTTTGCCTTCTGGAATCAAAACAAACGCTTTGATACCTGCACGTGCAGCATAAGCAGCAGCAGCAGCAGAAGTGTTACCAGTAGATGCACAGATAATCGCTTTAGAGCCTTCTTCAACCGCTTTGGTTACAGCCATGGTCATACCACGGTCTTTAAATGAACCAGTTGGGTTTAAACCCTCATATTTCACATAAATTTCAACATCTTTGCCAATAATACGTGGAATATTCTCTAGTTTAATGAGTGGGGTGTTGCCTTCACCCAAAGAGATAGCACGAGTAGTTGCCGAAACTGGCAAACGGTCACGATAACGATCTACAAGACCAGTATAACGATTGGCATTAGACATGATGGTGTTCCAATTAGAGATGAAGCGGGAGAGGGAATCTTTCCCTCAACCTGATTAACTATCGAGCGATTCTAAACGAATTCTTACGATTTCGCCACGAATTGCAGGTAAGGCTTGAATTTGTGCAAGTGCCTCATCCATTTTAGATTCGACGATTGGATCGGTGAGAATCACGATTGGAATAAGGTCTTTTAAACGGGATTGTTGCATGATGGCATCAATACTAATTCCAGCACGGCTTAAAATTGTAGTGACATCTGCAAGTACGCCAGTTTGATCTTCTGCATTTAAGCGGATGTAATAACCTGTGGTCATTTCTTCACGGCTTAAAATTGGCACATTTGTTAATGCTTCAAAAGCAAGTTGAGGAATAGTTCCAGCACCATCTTCGGTATAAGAAATATCACGGACAATATCAATTACATCGGCAACAACAGCAGAAGCAGTTGGACCAGCACCAGCACCAGCGCCGTAATAGAGTGTAGGGCCTACAGCATGCGCTTGAACTAAAACCGCATTTTTAACACCATTTACATTCGCAATAAGCTGCTCATCTGGAATGAGTGTTGGGTGAACACGTAGTTCAATACCCTTTTCAGCGCGACGCGCAATTCCTAGGTGTTTAATGCGGAAACCGAGATCTTCGGCATATTTCACATCTTGTGCGGTAATTTTGCTAATACCTTCGGTATAGACTTTATCGAACTGAAGCGGAATACCAAACGCACAAGACGCTAAAATTGTAAGTTTGTGCGCAGCATCGATACCTTCAACGTCAAAAGTTGGATCTGCTTCTGCATAGCCAAGTTCTTGAGCTTCTTTTAATACATCATCAAATGCACGACCTTTCTCACGCATTTCGGTCAGAATAAAGTTGCCTGTGCCGTTAATGATACCTGCCAACCATTGAATATGGTTTGCAGCAAGACCTTCACGGATGACTTTAATAATTGGAATACCGCCAGCAACGGCTGCTTCATAAGCGATTTGTACAGCATTATCTTCAGCTGCTTTAAATAGTTCGTTGCCATGTTCAGCGAGTAAAGCTTTATTTGCAGTAACGACTTGTTTGCCGTGTTTGATCGCTTCCATGATGACTTCGTAAGCAGGGTGTATACCACCCATCACTTCAACAACCATATCAACATCTGGTTGACGAACGATATCAAGTAAATCTGCGCTTTGTTTAATCCCTTCTAATTCGAGATCTGGACGAGGGCGGCGTGTTCCAACGTGAGTAATTTGAATTTCTCGACCGGTGCGACGTTTAATTTCAGCGGCATTTTCTTGTAGTAGTTTAAGGGCTCCTCCACCTACGGTTCCTAGACCGAGTATTGCCAGGCGAACTGGTTTCACGTCACACTCCATTCATCATTTAATCATTTAGTTGAAGCTAGATCATAGCTAAAAAAAACGCCAGACTCTAGCGCTTTTAGTGCCTGTTCAATGAATTAGAGTGCGATGTTTGGAAAAGAAGAGTAGATCAGTCTTTAAACACAGGTGGATAAAGTATTAATTAGTGAAAAAACAAAGCGCTGCAATAAGAGCAGCGCTTTTCTTAAGAGATAGATGATTAATCATTCATCAACTTTAAGTGGATTATTTATCCAGACGTTTAATTAATTCATCTGGTGTTAGATATCCACCCAAGTACTCGCCATCAGCATTGTAAATAGCAGGTGTACCATTTACACCCATATTCAAGCCAAGCTGATATTGTTCTCGAACAGGGTTTTTACATTGAGCTGGTGGAATGTTAATACCTTGTACTGCTTGATTAAAGGCAGCTTTACGATCTGCACTACACCATACAGCTTCCATGGTCGGCATAAATTGTTCGCCGCGTGGCCAAGCAATATAACGTACCTCAATACCCTTTTCATTAATTTCGGGTATGTGCTCATGTAGCTTATGGCAATAAGGACAGCTTGCATCAGTAAACACATAGATCACGTGCTTAGCCTTGCCTTTTGCAGGGTAGACAATAAGATCTTCATTTTTTAAAGCGGCAAGATGCTTTTTATTTTCTGATGCTTGAAGTGAGTCACCAATATTATGAAGCTCTTTGCCTCCTAAGCGGATTACATCACCCTGAATTAAATATTTACCATCACTTGTTGTATAAACTGATGTCATCCCTTCAAGATTCACCCAATATAAATTTGGAACTTCAGTCGGTTTGATATCTAAAATTTTGGCGCTGATATTTGCATTCTTAAATTGTTTTTGCAAAGTTTCGATCAAACGCTGCTTGGCATTACGCTCGATAATGGTTGAAGCTTCCCCTGTAGCAGGTGCAGTCGCTGTGAGCGCATCTTCTTTTTGTGGTTTGTTTTCTTTAGAACAAGCACTGAACAAAAGGCTAGATGCCAGAGTACAGGCAAGAAAAATTTGAGAGCGGGTAAAAGACATAGATAACCCTTATTTCATCAGTATTTATAGTCAGAAGCTGCTAAGCATACCAAAAAATCTAACGTGTATTGTTAAAACTTTCTTAACCTTTGTGAACGAAATCAAACGATTGATCTGAAATACTTGCGTGGAGCTTGAAAGCTTTATCATCCTCTAGGGTGATGTTTTTCATGTAGTTGTTGCATTCTTACTTGTGCAACATGTGTATAGATTTGAGTCGTAGATAAATCGCTATGACCCAGTAACATTTGCACGACGCGTAGGTCTGCGCCGTGATTGAGCAGATGCGTTGCGAATGCATGGCGCAAGGTATGAGGTGATAGTTCAGCTTGAATATTGGCTTGTAGCGCATAGCGTTTAATGGCATACCAAAAGTTTTGTCGACTCATAATCCCGCCATGTTGGGTTAAAAAGAGATAGTCAGTCGAGCTTTTATAGAGTTGAGGCCGAGCATTATTCAAATAACGTTCTACCCACTCACAGGCAAATTGTCCTAACGGCACCAAACGCTCTTTATTGCCTTTACCTGTAACACGTAAATAGCCTTGTTTTAAATTAATGAGTTCCAGACGCAAGTTAAGTAATTCTGAAACACGCAAACCACATGCATAAAGCACTTCAAACATTGCTCGGTCACGTAAGCCAAGTGCTGTATTGATATCTGGTGCTTGAATTAGTGATTCGACATCTTCTTCAGATAGATCTTTGGGTAATGCTCGTCCAATTTTTGGAGAGTGGTGGGTCGCAACCGGATTGTCACTACGTAACTTCTGTTCACGTAAAAATTTGTAAAATTGACGTAGGGCAGATAAGCAGCGGGCAATTGAGCGAGGGCTTTTTCCTGCTTTGGTCAGTTCAATAAGAACATCGGCGATGTCATCACTTGTCCACTGTGGAAGAGCTGTTTTTTTATGAAGTTCGCTGCATTGAATGAGGTCTGATAAATAAGCATTTCGTGTATGAGGACTTACTGTCTGTGCAACTAAATAGTCGCGGAAACCTTGTAAAAAGCTTAAATGTTCAGGAATTTGAACAGGGCTTGGAATACGCGGTTTCTTATTTAACATACACTAGATCCTCTAAACCTCTGTACTGTAAAAGAAACTTTAAGGTTTGTCGATTAAACTCAATAAGAAGTGAAATTTAACCTTATTTGGTAATTATTCTCATTTATATGTATACTAGAAAAAAAGGTTTAGGATCGGATGCGGTGCGTTTATCAGCTTTAAAAGTGAAGCAAGCGGCGACCATCACCAAAGTGAATCGGATATCAATAGAGTCCGAGCAGCAAGATTTGGTCGCAATTCGTTTGGAGAGTCTGGGCTTTGTGCCAGGCACACGAGTGGAAGTGATTACCAAGGGTATTTTTGGTGGTGATCCGATCTTGATCCAAATTGGCTTTACTCGTTTCGCTTTACGTAAAGCAGAAGCGGACAAAATCGAAATTCAAGTAGAAGAAGGAGTACCCGCATGAGTGATGCGTTACGTATTGCCCTTGTGGGAAATCCAAACTGTGGTAAAACCTCTCTTTTTAACCATTTAACTGGAACTCGACAAAAAGTCGCAAACTATGCGGGCGTAACGGTCGAGCGTAAAGTAGGTCATTTTCAGTTACCTTCAGGGCGTGCAGTGCGTGTACTCGATTTACCGGGTACATATAGTCTAAATGCAACCAGTCCTGATGAGGTTATTACCCGTGATGTTTGCTTGGGTAAGATTGCCGAAGAAGGTCAGCAAGATGCCTTTTTATGTGTGGTCGATGCGACTAACTTAAAATTGCATTTAGGACTAGTGCTCGAAATGATCGAGCTTGGCCGTCCGATTTTACTTGTACTGAATATGATGGATGAAGCGCGTCGTCGTGGCATCCAAATTAATACTCAAAAGTTGTCTCAACGTTTGGGTGTAGCAGTCGTTGAAACAGTTGCTGTTCGTAATGCGGGTATTGAAAATTTATTACATGCCCTTGATCAAGAAAAATACAGTGTGCCACAGACCGAACTGAGTGGTTTGACTGGAACTCATCATCAAAAAATCGATATGATTTTTAAAGATGTTGTTCAATATGTCGATCAGGGAGATAAGCGTACTGATTTTCTAGATCGAATTTTCTTACACCCAGTTTTAGGCCTATTTAGCCTTGCACTCATGATGTTTATTGTGTTCCAAGCAGTTTTTGCTTGGGCAGCTCCGTTCATGGATGGCATTGAAGGCTTCTTTGGCTGGTTAGGTGAAGTGGTGGGAACTGTGATTACACAGCCACTACTGCATAGTTTGGTTGTTGACGGAATTATTGCGGGTGCAGGTGGCGTAGTTGTGTTCTTGCCACAAATTTTAATCTTGTTCTTCTTCATTTTAGTATTAGAAGAATCGGGTTATTTACCACGTGCAGCATTCTTGCTTGATAAATTAATGTTTCAAGCGGGTCTAAGCGGACGCGCTTTCATTCCTTTACTTTCAAGCTTTGCTTGTGCAGTACCGGGAATTATGGCAACCCGTAGTATTAGTGACCCTCGTGATCGTTTTACGACCATTATGGTTGCGCCTTTAATGACCTGTTCGGCACGTTTACCCGTATATGCTTTGCTGATTGCAGCATTTATTCCAGAAAAAATGATCTGGGGTATTTTCAACTTACAAGGTCTGGTGCTATTTGGTCTGTATATGGCTGGGATTGTGAGTGCTCTTTGCGTTTCATTTTTAATGAAGTTTTTGCAAAAAGATAAGTCTCAACATGCTTTATTGCTAGAGCTACCGAGTTATCGTTTCCCTGATTTAAAAAGTGTGGGAATCGGTTTGCTGGACCGTGCAAAGATCTTCTTAAAACGTGTCGGCGGAATCATTTTTGCGCTCTCTATTTTGCTCTGGTTTTTGTGTACTTTCCCACAACCACCAGAAGGGGCGACATTACCTGCGATAGATTATAGTTTTGCCGGTATGCTCGGACATCTTATTCAACCTTTATTTGCTCCAATTGGTTTTAACTGGCAAATCTGTATTGCTTTGATTCCAGCTATGGCAGCGCGTGAAGTTGTGGTTGCAGCATTAGGTACGGTTTATGCCTTGTCTGCAACGAGTGACGATGCGGTAGCTCAAGGTTTGTCGCATCTGATTAGTGCAGATGGCTCGGGCTGGTCTTTGGCCACAGGATTGTCGCTTTTAGTGTGGTTCATTTATGCCCCACATTGTTTGGCTACATTGGCAACAGTACGCCGTGAAACAGGTTCATGGAAACATGTTGCTGTCATGACTGCCTATCTGTTCGGTTTAGCTTATTTGGCATCGTTTGTTACCTATCAAATTGCTTCCCACTATTGGGGTTAAGGCAAGAAAGGAGGTTGTATATGATTCAATATCTGATTATTGCGGTTCTAGTGATTTGGAGTGCTGTAGTTGTTTTTAAGAAAGTATTTCCAAAAACAGCAAATTCAGTCTTTTCTACACTCTCTGCATTTTGTGAAAAGCAGGGTTGGACAGCTTTGGCAAAATGGCTTAAGCCACAAATGACCTTTGGCTGTGCTGGTGGCTGTGGTTGTTCAAGCGAAGATAAACCTACGAATACAGTTCAAGAAATTAAGCCGATTAAATGGCAATAAATTTAGTATTTCTTGTTTCGTCTAAAAAGCCATCATATTGATGGCTTTTTTACGCACTGACACAAAAAAAGATGAATAAAGTTCAAACTGAAAAAGCATTCAAAACAGCAAAGTGCTAACATTTTTGCCATTCTGTCGATTGATAAATTGTGGGGCAAAAATGTTAATACAACGTGGTGGATTAAAAGTTGTCGCAGGCTTGGGAATATCAGGCGTTTCTGCTGTTAATTTCCTGCATGAACAAGGCTACCAAGTTGCAGTAACGGACTCTCGTCCAACCCCTCCTGGTCATGACCAGATTCCAGCTGGCGTTAAAACCAGTTTCGGTCAACTTGACCAAGAATTATTATTACAAGCAGAAGAAATTATTTTAAGCCCAGGCCTTGCACCGCAATTACCAGAAATTCAGGCAGCTATTGCTCAAGGTATTTCAGTGGTAGGCGACATTCAATTATTACGCCGTGCGACAGAAGTGCCTATTGTGGCTATTACGGGTTCTAATGCTAAAAGTACAGTAACGACCTTAATTGGCCTAATGGCTAAAGATGCAGGTAAAAAAGTTGCTGTGGGTGGAAACCTAGGACGCCCAGCTCTAGACTTACTAAAAGATCAACCAGAGTTGCTTGTACTTGAGCTCTCAAGTTTCCAGTTAGAAACCACATCTCATTTAAATGCTGAGGTTGCTGTAGTTCTTAACATGAGTGAAGACCATCTAGATCGTCATGGCGATATGTGGGGCTACCATCAAGCAAAACATCGTATTTTCCAAGGCGTTAAAAAAGTCATATTTAATCGTGATGATGCTTTAAGTCGCCCTCTTGTTCCAGATACAACACCAATGGAAAGCTTTGGTCTAAATGCACCAGACTTAAATCAATATGGTGTTTTAAGAGATGGTGATGGCACGCTTTGGCTTGCACGTGGTTTGCAGCGTTTAATTAAAAGCTCAGATTTATATATTCAAGGTATGCACAACGTAGCCAACGCTTTGGCTTGTTTAGCATTAGGTGAAGCAATTGGTTTGCCTATGGAATCTATGCTTGAAACGTTAAAACAATTTAAAGGATTAGAGCACCGCTGTGAGTACGTGAGAACTGTACATGATGTGCGTTATTACAATGACTCTAAAGGAACCAACGTTGGTGCTACACTTGCAGCAATTGATGGTTTAGGCGCTGCAATTGAGGTTAAGAAAGGGAAGGTTGCTTTGATTTTAGGTGGGCAGGGTAAAGGTCAAGATTTTGGTCCATTACGTTCTTCTATCGAAAAATATGCCAAAGTTGTGGTATTGATTGGTGAAGATGCTCCGGTTATTGAACAATCAATTCAGGGCGCAACTAAAATTTTGCATGCAGCAACGCTCAAAGAAGCTGTAGAGCTGTGTCAACGTGAAACACAAGCTGAAGATGTGGTGTTGTTATCACCAGCCTGTGCAAGTTTTGATATGTTTAAAAGTTATAATGACCGTGGTCAGCAGTTTGTTGCCTGCGTCAATTCGTTGGTTTAAAGAAAACATGATTAGGAATGTTGTATGGCAGGCTTAGCTCAGACCACAATCCAGAAAATCAATCATTGGTATGAACGGATATTGCCTAAATGGCCAGCGGAAGTGACGCCACGTAATGTCCTGATTTTCTGTGTCGTTGCATTATTGTGTATCGGTTCAGTGATGGTCGCATCTGCTTCGATGCCCTATGCTGAATATATGCATGAAAACCCGTTTCACTATGTGATTCGTCATGGTATTTCGATTGTCGCTGCGGCTGTGGTGGCTTATTTGACCTATCGGATATCACTTAATACGTGGTTTAAAAATACTTTCCCGTTGTGGTTATTGACCATGGTTCTTTTACTTGCTGCTTTGGTGGTGGGTTCAGAAGTCAACGGTTCTACACGTTGGATTAAGATCGGTGGCTTTACTTTGCAGCCAACCGAGGTTGCCAAAGTCATGATGGCAATCTTTACCGCAGACTACGTTGTGCGCCGTGCCAAAGAGGTTCGTACTCATTGGAAAGGCTTATTACGTTTAAGTGGGGTCATGGCAATCACGGTCGGTTTGATTATTGCTGAGCCTGACTTGGGTGCTACGATCGTAATTGTATTGATGATGGTCGGGGTGTTCTTTTTAGCTGGTGCGCCGCCAACACAGTTCTTAATTATGTTGGGTGCGATTGTAACCGGTATTGTCTTTTTAATTTTGTTTGAGCCTTATCGTTTCCAGCGTTTGATTTCATTTACTGACCCTTGGGCAGACCCATTAGGGGTTGGTTACCAGTTATCAAATGCATTAATGGCCTTTGGTCGTGGTGAATGGTTTGGTACAGGCCTAGGACATAGTGTCCAAAAGCTATCTTATTTACCTGAAGCGCATACTGACTTCATGTTGGCAGTGTTAGGTGAAGAGTTTGGTTTCTTTGGTATTTCTATTGTCATTGGTTTGTCTTTCTTGATGTTGGCATGCTGTATCAAAATTGGTCATCGTGCATTGAAACATCATTACCTTCGCGCAGGTTATTTGGCGTACGGCATTAGTATTATTTTCTTGCTCCAGATTTTGGTAAATGCGGGCATGAATATGGGTTTGATGCCGACTAAAGGTTTGACTCTGCCATTTATTAGTTATGGTGGTACATCTTTAATGATGTGTGCTGCGATGATTAGCTTGATCTTAAAGATTGATGCTTCAACCCAAGAAGTGAACCCAGAAAGGGAAGAATCAAACTTCTAATTGAACTTTTAGGCATGAGAAAACCCGATTTGATATCGGGTTTTTTTATTTATAGGTAGGTTCCACTCAGCTGCTCTACATGTGGAATTAAATCTACATTCCACTGCGCTACTGCTTGTTTAAGCATAACTTTAGGCTGGTCTAAATCAACGTTAGGTTGTCCTAGTGCTTGTATTGCTTGTTGCAGCAATTGAGGAGCTTTTGACAAATCGAGTGCTTGAGCAAGGTTTTGCTTAGAAAGCTTTTGCCCTTGATCGTTCATGGCGAGGGGAAGGTGCATATAGCTCAGTTTAGGGTAACCTAGGAGCTCACCAAGCCAGATCTGCCGTTCAGTATTATCTAATAGGTCTGAGCCTCGAACGACATGGGTGACGCCTTGCAGATAATCATCAACGACTACGGCAAGTTGATAGTTAATAATCCCGTCACGGCGTTTAAGAACAAAGTCTCCAAGGTCGTGTTGCAGATTAGAACAATGAGTTCCTTGTAGTCGGTCATCAAAACAGATTTGCTGATCTTGAACTTTTACCCGAATCGCTTGACCTTGAAAATCAAGATTTAGATTGCGACAAGTCCCTGTATAGATTGCATTTGAACCCAACATTTTGCGTGTACATTGACAAGCATAGACAAGACCCTCTTTTTTAAGTTGGTCTAATACGCTTTCATAAATGTCTAAACGGTTTTTTTGAAAGATGATTTCTGCATCGGGTTCGAACTGGAAGGCTTCCAGTGATGTGAGAATATGATCTTCACTGCCGGGATAAATACGAGGGATATCTGTGTCTTCGACACGAACGAGCCATGTGCCATGATGGACCTTTGCATCACAATAACTGGCAACGGCAGTAATGAGTGATCCAAAATGCAAAGGGCCGGTTGGCGATGGCGCAAACCGACCTGAATATGCAAAGCTAGGTTTCTCTTTAGGAGTTACCTTGGTCATATTAACCGTTATTTTGCTTCTCTTTGATTTCTGCCAAAGTTTTGCAATCAATACATAAAGTTGCCGTTGGACGTGCTTCTAAACGACGTAAGCCGATTTCGATACCACACGTTTCACAGAAACCATAGTCTTCATTTTTAATGGCTTCCATAGATTGTTCGATTTTACGAATTAACTTACGTTCACGGTCACGTGTACGCAATTCAATTGCAAACTCTTCTTCTTGGGTAGCACGGTCATTTACATCTGGCAATGCAGTTGATTCGTCTTGCATCGTATTCAACGTACGATCAACTTCAGACATCAATTCAGCTTTCCATGCTTGCAGAATTTGTCGGAAATGCTCGAGCTGTCCTTCAGACATGTACTCTTCATTTTTCTTAGGTTGATAAGGTGCAATACCAAATAAACTTGCAGTTGTGCCTATATCAGAAGTTTTAGGTTTCACTTTACGTGCACGTTTTGCAGAAGCTTTTTCACCTTCCACTACAACTTCTGTATGTTCATCCAAAACTTGGTTGTGGTTGTCATTCGCCATAATAGGGCATTCCTCATCATACACGTATTATCTATACGCAAAAAATATGGTGATATGCAAGTGTTTTTATAGAAAACCATCGATGGATTTTACCATCGGGTCGTCATCATATAGATTTTTCCTGCAAGATGATAGTCATTCCGACCCGTAAATATTTTCAAAACGTGTTTACCCTAGTCATAATTGCATATAAGCATATAAAAAATAGAGCTAATAGCCTGAAATATCAGTATTTATAAGGCCCTGAAAATTTTCAAGACGGAAGACTTCGGTTTCAAAACTACCATCGTTTTTTAGACGAATGTAACGGTAGCCGGGAGCATTTTGGTCTAGGGCAAAGTCATTACTAAACGGTTTAAACTGAACACTGGTCGATGGGGTCGAGAAAAATTCGATCCCTTGCCAAGTGTTGAGTGAGTCTTGGTGAACATGCCCGCAGACTAAAGCTTTTACATTTTTAAATGGAGCTAATGTTGTAAGCAACGCATTAGAATTTTGTAACTTGTGATGATCAATCCATTTGGATTTCATTGCAAAAGGATGATGATGACAAGCCAATAAAACAGGGTTATCTGAAAATTCTTCGAGTAATGTCGCTAAATTTTGTAGTTGTTCTGGTGACAGGTGTCCATCAATCTGACCTTGTACCGCACTATTTAATAAAATAACACGCCAGTTTCCTAAGCCAATCACCACAGGTTCCTGATGGTTTTCTTTATGCAATGGAAAATGGTCAACGTTATCATGATTACCCAGTGTCTGAAAAAATGGCAGACCTAACGTTTGCATATATTGAATATAACGTTTGTACGTAATAGGCGTTGGTGCTTGAGCCAGATCTCCAGTATGGATAATGGCATCAGTTTCAGGATGTTTTTTCAGAATCTGTTGAATAATTGCATGAAAACTTTCTTCAGGATTCATCCCCACAAATTCTAAGTGCGGATACTCCAATAAGTGAGTATCGGTAATTTGTATAATGACATGGTCTTTTTGTGAAAGTGTTGAGACTTGAAAAGTCACCGTCCTACCTCGTCGGATTTTATTATCGTTGTGATGTGTTGAGACAGCCATTGTAATGTCATAATGACAGGAGCATTTCTTAAACGTCCGCTGTCGAGTAACGTCTGGATTTCAGTATAATTAAATAAGTGCAGTTGAATATTTTCACCCTCATTATCTACACCAAAAACGCCGCCTTCAGCAGGTAAATCGGTTTCGCTAACATAGAGATGAAATAACTCTGAACACGCACCAGCTGACGGATAAAAACTAAATAGATGTTGTAAATCCTGAACTGCACACCCTGACTCTTCGAGGCTCTCTCGACGAATACAATTCTCGGGTGTTTCATCACCGTCTAACACGCCTGCGATTATTTCCAGTTGCCATGGGGAGTGAGGGTCATCTAAAGCGCCAACACGAAACTGTTCAATCAATGCGAACTGTTGTCTTTGATCGTTGTAAAGTAGAACGCCAGCCGCTTCAGGTCGATGAACAAGTTCACGCTGCAATACATGGGTATATTCAGTTTGATTAAATAGACGATGTCGAAGGCTGACTTTTTCAACTTGAATAAAACCACGGAATAGAGATTCGCGTGATGTTACTTCGACATCTTTAGATGTATAACTTGGACGTTCAACAATACTCATGATTCGATCAGGACGAAATCTATTTATTTCATCCTAACCGAGAATCATGGCTAGGCAAGTGTTTTTTTTGAATATTTACACTTTATGATACAGTTTTTGACCTTGTTCTTGATAAACCTCTTTCATGGCTTTGAGGCCTTCTTCAACCTCTGAATTACTATTAGTGAGGTTGTTGGCATAGTCACGAACATTCTGGGTGATTTTCATCGAGCAGAACTTTGGTCCACACATTGAACAGAAGTGAGCAGATTTATGAGCCTCTTTTGGTAAGGTTTCATCATGCATGCTACGCGCTGTATCTGGGTCTAGACTTAAGTTGAACTGATCATCCCAACGGAACTCAAAACGTGCTTTTGACAAGGCATTATCGCGAACTTGAGCACCCGGATGGCCTTTCGCAAGGTCAGCAGCATGTGCCGCAAGCTTGTAGGTAATAATCCCGTCTTTAACATCTTTTTTGTTTGGTAAACCCAAATGTTCTTTCGGTGTGACATAACAAAGCATTGCTGTGCCGTACCAACCAATCATGGCTGCACCAATTGCAGATGTAATGTGATCATAACCCGGAGCGATATCTGTTGTTAAAGGCCCAAGCGTATAGAATGGCGCCTCTTTACAAACTTCTAGCTGCAAGTCCATGTTTTCTTTAATCATGTGCATTGGCACGTGACCCGGGCCTTCAATCATGACTTGAACATCATGTTCCCATGCACGATGAGTGAGTTCACCGAGTGTTTTAAGTTCACTGAACTGTGCTTCGTCATTCGCATCTTGAATACAGCCCGGACGTAAGCCATCACCTAAACTAAATGAAACATCGTAGGCTTTCATGATTTCACAGATTTCATCGAAATGAGTGTATAGGAAGTTTTCTTCATGATGTGCTAGACACCACTGCGCCATGATTGAACCACCACGAGACACAATACCCGTTAAGCGATTTGCTGTAAGTGGCACATAGCGAAGCAATACACCTGCGTGAATCGTGAAATAATCAACGCCTTGTTCAGCTTGTTCAATAAGCGTGTCTTTAAAGATTTCCCAAGTCAGGTCCTCTGCAACACCATCCACTTTTTCAAGTGCTTGATAAATTGGTACGGTGCCGATTGGAACAGGTGAGTTACGAATAATCCATTCACGTGTTTCATGAATATTTTTACCCGTCGACAAATCCATAATGGTGTCAGCACCCCAACGGGTTGCCCATGTCATTTTCGCAACTTCTTCATCAATTGAAGAACCAAGCGCTGAGTTACCAATGTTGGCATTAATTTTAACCAGGAAGTTACGACCAATAATCATTGGTTCAAGTTCTGGATGGTTAATGTTTGCAGGAATAATGGCGCGACCTTCAGCAACCTCTTGGCGAACGAATTCAGGTGTGATTTCTTTTAAATTTTTTGCACCAAAATTTTGTCCCGGATGCTGGCGCGTATCAACACCTTCACGCTGGCGCTGATTTTCACGGATTGCAATATATTCCATTTCAGGTGTGATAATACCTTGTTTGGCATAGTGCATTTGAGAGACATTTTTGCCAGCTTTGGCACGGCGCGGGTTTTGAATGTGGGCAAATCGAATATCTGCGGTACGGATGTCTTTTAAACGTTCTTGACCAAACGTTGAAGTTAAACCAGAAAGTACGTCAGTATCGTTGCGTTCTTCAATCCAGTTTTGGCGAACTGAAGGTAAACCTTTGTCTAAATCAATTTGAACATTTGGGTCGGTATAAACACCTGAAGTGTCATAGACCATAACAGGGGGATTATGTTCGCCACCAAGACCAGTAGGGGTATCGGTGAGAGAAATTTCCCGCATTGGAACCTGAATGTCAGGGCGAGAGCCTTCAATATAAACTTTTTTTGAAGCGGGTAAGATGCGAGTTAAATCTTTTGCATCTTGTTCATGTTGCGCTGAAATTTCAACAGAAGAGAGATTCGTTAACTGGTTCATTACATGATCCTTATGAATAACATCAACGAATCAAGCACGACCAAAAACGATGGCGGATTTATCTTTACTAGATAAATTTGAGGCTTTAGTTTTTAGATGGCTTGATTCCTACGCAGGTCTTAACCTGATCAGGTTCAACGGTACTTGTGATCAAACTTGTGTTGCTATAACACAAAATTTACACAATCTCAGCGAGTTATTACTCGCGCTCCGTCAAGCGATTTACAGACTAACATGTTTTAGGTTGGGTGGCATTGTCAATTTGTATCTATACAAACCGCATCTATATGGCAGTCGCGATAGACTTCAGTGTTCCATGGGGAGTCTAATTTTAATAGCTGCTCAAGTTGTTCATGAGTAATCTGATAATTTGATTTTTTATCGCCATTCTTATCAGTTAAATCTATTTTAAATTGCTTATTACGCTCCTCTACAGGCGTAGCAATAAACTTAAGAAACAGTTGGGCTGGTTTCGCTAAACTCGACTGATTTTGTGTAGAGAGAAACCGAATTTGTTGAAGTGCATCCTTATCAAACCATGTGTTTGGTGCATATTCATCTGACACTGTCGTGTTATCTAGACCAAAGAAAATAAAATAGCGATATTCGTTAAAGAGTAGTTTTGCATCACTAATAAAATAGCTTTTTGGATACTTTTGAATAAATTTTTCCCAAAATAATGCACGTTCAGTGAGTTCTTTCCAAGAAATAGCCAAAGCACCATCGTTATAAAAAATATTTTGATTGTCTTTTGCCATACGAGTTAAGAACTCTTTTTGGTCTGCGGGTAAGGCTTTAGAAAAAACATCAACTAAATAGTTTGGCTGACGTCGATAGGTGAACATGCCTTCGCCTTGATAGAGAAGTTCAATATAGGCTTGGCCTTCATGTTGAAGTAAGTATTGATCACGTGGGCTCAGTTGGTCGAAGAGCTTTTTCTGAGTTTGGATGACCTTTTTAAGGTCTTGTTGTTTATGTTCTAAAACAGCATAGCCAAAAGCTTCAAACGCTCTGCCTGTTTTTTCAGTGTAGTCTTGCTTTAAAAAACGTTGATACATGGCTGTTGATGCATCAATCAACTTAAGCTGTTCATCATTTTTTAAAGACGGAACACACGTTTTAAGCTTTTCATTAATTTGATTTAAGTCTTCTATTTTGCTGTTTTGATTAATCGTGTGCATAGCTACCATAATTTGTAAGCAGCCACTGTCTTGTTTTTGAATGGCCTTTTGCTCAGTTGATTTTTGCTCTTTAGATACAGCCTGATCTTGCTCTGATGTTTTATTACATCCAGCTAAAAGTAGTGCGCTGCACATACTTATCATTAGAACTTTTTTCATCATTGTATTTTTATCAAAGTGAATATTGCTCAAATTATAACTCGGAAAAAGATTGCATCATTGTTAGAAATCTTTATTATTAGGTAGGTCGGTCTACTTAAATTAAAGCTATGAATGATAAAACAGCAAGACAGAAAATTCTCGATGCCGCTTCAACTTTGTTTTATAACGATGGCATTACTGCAACTGGAATTAACTCGGTTACCGCTAAAGCAGATGTTGCTAAAATGTCGCTTTATAATAATTTTTCTTCAAAAGGTGAGCTTGTCGATGCCTATATTGCTGCGCGCCATCAAGAGTGGCTTGATCTCTACCAAAAGCGTTTAGAAAAAATAAAAACAGCTAAAGAAGCCATTTTGGCTGTATTTGATGCCTATCAAGACCATGCGGAATTTGCCTATGAAAAAGGCTTTCGAGGTTGCGGGTTATTGAATGCTGCGGCTGAGTTTCCTGCGAATAGTGCAGGGCGAAGTTCGGTAAGACAACATAAGGAAGAAGTCGAAGCTATTGTTGCTGAGCATTTAAAAAAATTGATACCAGACTCACAGCGGATTAGCTATGTGGCCACGCAGCTTTCTTTTCTTTTAGAAGGTTCTATGGCACGAGCAGGCTTAGAAGGAAATAGTCGTCAACTTCTATTAGCAAAACAAATGGCAGAAGATATTTTAAATAGAGAATGCCCACATGATTAGCCTCATTAAAAATAGTAGTTATGGGGGCACAATTGCGATTTTAGTTGCTTCTGTTTTGTGGGGAACAACTGGTACTGCCGCAGCATTTGCTCCGACACTTGGCCCACTCGCTATTGGCGCCGTAGCGATGGGTGGCGGCGGTCTTTTACAAGCGTTGGTTGCATCAAGAGCGATAAGGGAAAACCGACAATTTATAAGGGAAAATCTTTCCATATTGCTTTTGGGTGTGGCGGCTGTTGGTATTTATCCTTTGGCTTTTTATTCTTCAATGCATTATGCAGGCATTACGATTGGTACCGTGGTTTCAATTGGTTCTGCTCCACTGATCGCAGCCATTTTAGAGCGATTCTTTGATCGCAAAGCTTTGTCAGCTATCTGGTTTCTAAGTTTTATTTGCGGTGTGCTTGGTGTAACGATGCTGTCGATGGGTGAAAGTCATGCGGTTCTAGACAGTACAAATCAATGGAATAAATACTTCGGTATTTTGCTTGGACTTGTTGCAGCTACAACTTATTCACTTTATTCATGGGCTGCAAAAAGATTAATAGATCGGGGTGTTGATGCTAAAGCTGCAATGGGCATGATTATGGGGGGTGGGGCAGTTATTTTGCTTCCTACTTTGTTGGTTACAGGTGGTGGGTTATTACAAAGCTCAACCAATTTACTTGTGGCTGGTTATATGATGCTGATTCCTATGTTTTTGGGTTATTTGCTTTTCGGTTTTGGACTAAAAACAGTAAATGCCAGCAAAGCGACGACCTTAACTTTATTTGAACCTTTAGTTGCTGCGATTTTTGCCATTGTGTTGGTGGGAGAGCATGTTTCATGGTTGGGTTGGATAGGCATGCTTTTGATTTTTATTTGTATTTTAATTTTGTCAAAAACTGAGAACGCTTAAAAAAACTAAAACTTTTAATGGCTTGAGTTTGATTCGAATTTTTCTTAGTCTTAAAGGCAAGTTTTATCGTTGATTTGAACAATGAAAATAAAATTAATGGTCGCTGTTGGCCTTTGGAGTTTTGCATCTTCGAGTTTTGCTCTAGATTTGGTTGAGACTTATGAGCGCGCAAAACAAAATGATCCGACATGGCAAGCCAATCAACAACAATTTGAAGCAGATCAACTTAATTTAGGCTTGGCAACGGGAGCGTTATTACCCACCGTTACACTGTCTGGAAACATTACTCGTAATCGACAAACTGTAAAGCGTTCAAACTTTCCAGGTGTTGACCAAGAAGGGCTTTCTGATGCTTTGGTAAGTAATACCTCAACGACTCGCCAAGCGACCTTAACAGCACGTCAGCCATTATTTCGAATGGATGCTTGGGAAGGTTATAAGCAAGTTAAAACTTCGGTTGCCTTAAGTGAAATTACCTTAAGACTGCAAAAACAAGATCATGTTTTAAATGTAGCAGAAGCCTATTTTAATGTACTACGTCAGCAGGCATTGAGTGTTGCATACCTACAAGAAGAAAAAGCTTTGCTTGAACAGCTTAATATGATGAATGCCAAACTCAAAGAGGGTTTGGTGGCCCGTAGTGATGTGAGTGAAGCAAATGCTCAATATCAAAATGCTAGAGCCAATCGTATTTCAACCAATGTTCAATTACTTTTAGCCCAAGAACAGCTTTCTGAATATATTGGTTCCTATCAAGATAAGCTTGCTGTATTACGCAGTGATTTTAGTTTTCAAAAGCCTTATCCAGCAGAGCTTAATGACTGGATTTCTTTGGCCCAGCAAAAAAATCTAAAGATCCAGCAAGCCCGTTTACAGCAACAATATAGTGAAGATCAGCGCCGTGTGGAAAAGGCCGCGCTTTATCCTCAAGTTGATGCCGTTGCAAGCTATGGTTATACCAAACAGACCCCAGAGACTCTTATTTCGACTGACGGAAAATTTGATCAGGTTGGGGTGGAAATGAACTGGAATTTATTTAATGGCGGCCGCACTCGAACATCAATTAAAAAAGCGACTGTAGAAGCCAGTAAAGCTCAGGCTCAACTTGATGCGGCCATCCGCCGTGCCAATGTCGACGTAAAAAGTGCATTTATGCAGGTCGATACAGACCAAGCAAAACTCGAAGCAAGAAAAGCTGCAATGGATTCGTCTTCTTTAGTTTCTCAAGCTTCGAAAGCGAGCTATAACGAAGGCTTAAAAAGTATGGTTGATGTTTTATTGGCCCAGCGTAATGCTTTTTCTGCAAAACAGGATTATCTTAATGCTCAATATGACTATTTATTGAATGTGCTTCGTTTAAAAGCTGCGGTAGGTCAGTTGAGTGAAAAAGATCTGGTCGAGCTAAATAACTGGTTAACCTATCAGTAATAAAATGCTTTTATCTGAAATTTAATTTTGTCATAAAAACTTAATGATTGCTGTGTTCTAATGCTCAATCATTTTATTCCTGCGCCATCATGTTGGAGGCTTCCCTTGAGTCCAAGTAATCCGGTGTTAACCCATCATATTTCTTCTCAATTTAATGAAGAATTGCAAGATGTAAACACAAAGTTTATGACCATGGGTGGCTTGGTCGAACAACAGGTCGCAAATGCAATTCATGCTTTGCTTGATACAGATGCAAATTTAGCGATTGATGTTCAATTTAAAGATAATGCAGTCAATCAATATGAACGTGATATTGATGAAGGCTTGACGCTAATTTTGGCGCGTCGTCATCCAGCAGCGATCGATTTGCGTATGGTTATTGCCATGAGTAAGGCTAATACTGACCTTGAACGTATTGGTGACGAAGCAGCAAAAATTGCCCGTATTGCACAAAATTTGTGTGAAGAGGGTGGATCACCGCGTGGCTACATGGAAACACGTCATATTGGTAACCAAGTCCGTGTCATGATTCATGATGCTCTTGATGCTTTTGCGCGTTTAGATGCAGATCAGGCTTTACGTGTACTTTTAGCCGATGCTGACATTGACCGTGAATATCAGTCAGCAACGCGTACATTAATGACCTATATGATTGAAGATCCACGTCATATTGCTCGTGTTATTAATGTCATGTGGGTTCTACGTTCTTTAGAGCGTATTGGTGACCATGCACGTAACATTGCTGAGCAAGTCATTTATATGGCAAAAGGCTTTGATGCTCGTCATACCAAAATTGAAGAAATTGAAGCCAAAGTCCACGAAAAGTAATCTTGAGCTGAAATATTTAAAAGCCTTGTTTCAAACAAGGCTTTTTTATTTTTGAAAATAATAGATAAAAAAATGTCCCGAACTTTGGGGGGAAGTTCAGGACAGAAAATCAAATGCATAAACACGACAGGGATCGTGTTCTTCTTGCTATGAATTGATATTAAGTTCTGAGCTTTTCTATGTCATGTAGAGTCCTGTTCGCTCTATGTAAGGCTTTTTATGCTTGTGTAAGTTTCACGTAAAAAAAGGCGGATCTATGTATATAGACCCGCCTTTTAAATGATGATTAGGTTAAAACAAACCGATTATTCTGGTTTCCAGCCTTCAGCTTTTTCTACGCTTTCATCATTGTTAAAGAACTTCTCACGTTGTTCTTCAAGAAACTTTTTTGAATCTGGTTCAAACACATTTAAACGCTTTTCATTAATCAGCGTAGTTTGGTGTTGTAACCATTCTTGCCATGCTTGCTTAGAAACATTTTCAAAAAAGTCTTGGCCTTTAGCACCCGGAAAAGGAGCGAAGTCTAGACCTTCCATTTCCTTTTGATATTTGCGGCAAAATACTTGTCGACTCATGGTTTATCCTTAAGCGTATAACTGTTCTAAACGTGTATGGGCACGAGCAATCGCAGCTTCAACCTGTTTTGGTGAAGTTCCGCCAATATGATCACGTGCATTTACAGAAGCTTCTAGTGTTAAGGCTTTATCAAACACATCTGCTGTAATTAGGTCAGAGAATTGTTGTAATTGCTCAAGTGTTAACTCAGATAAATCTTTTTCTTCAGCAACACCTAACGCAACAGCTTTACCTACAATTTCATGAGCATCACGGAAAGCAACGCCTTTTTTCACTAAATAGTCAGCAAGATCGGTTGCAGTCGAGAATCCGCGAAGGGCAGCTTCACGCATGATTTCAATATTTGGAACCAATGCAGGAATCATGTCTGCGAAAGCCATGAGTGAACCACGAACCGTATCGATCGCATCAAATAAAGGTTCTTTATCTTCTTGGTTGTCTTTGTTGTAAGCCAATGGTTGACCTTTCATGAGCGTAAGTAAGCTAATTAAGTCACCAAATACACGGCCTGATTTACCACGAATAAGTTCAGGAACATCCGGATTTTTCTTCTGTGGCATGATTGAAGAACCAGTACAGAAACGGTCAGGAATATTCACAAATTTGAACTGTGCAGAAGTCCAAAGAATCAGTTCTTCAGACATACGTGATAAATGCATCATGATCAGTGCAGCAGCTGCATTAAACTCAATGGCGAAGTCACGGTCAGATACCGCATCAAGTGAGTTTTCAGATACAGCTTCAAAACCTAACAGTTCCGCTGTGTAAGGGCGGTCAATTGGGTAGGTTGTACCAGCAAGGGCAGCTGAACCAAGCGGCATACGGTTAACGCGCTTACGACAATCCTGAAGACGTTCAGTGTCACGAATTAACATTTCAAACCAAGCCAGTAAGTGGTGACCGAAAGTCACAGGCTGAGCAGTTTGTAAGTGTGTGAAACCTGGCATAATTGTATTTGTATTTTTGGCAGCCAAGCCTAATAAGCCTTTTTGTAAGCGTTCTAATAATTTTAAAATGTCATCAATTTCGTCGCGTAGGTAAAGACGAATATCGGTTGCAACCTGATCGTTACGGCTACGACCTGTGTGTAGTTTTTTACCTGTAATGCCAATACGTTGAGTCAAACGTGATTCAATGTTCATGTGAACATCTTCAAGATCGATGCGCCACTCAAAGGTACCAGCCTCAATTTCTGAGCGAATGGTGTTTAAACCTTCAATAATGTCATCGCGTTCTGCTTCTGTGAGTACGCCAACTTTCGCAAGCATGGTAGCATGCGCAATCGAACCAGCGATGTCTTGTTTATAAAAACGCTGGTCAAACTGAACAGAGGCGGTAAATTCGGCTACAAAAGCATCCGTCGCTTCAGAAAAACGACCACCCCACATACCTGAGGTTTGGTCTGGGGTTACTGAATTAGGGGGATTTGAAGATGTGGTCATGGTGGCTCAGTAAAATAAAAAAGAGTATATCACTTGCCGAAGCTCAACAAACAAAGTTGTTTCCTACAGCATACCGAAATCAAAATTCTTCCTATTTTTTTACGAAAAACGGGCGTTGGCAACACTTATTCGAATTAATTATCGCAAGTAATGTTTTGGCACTAGTCTTGGCATTGGCTGAAGCACAGTCTTGGCAAGCGTTAAGCGGTGGGCGCCTTTTACAATATATCGTTTTTATTAACTGGGTCATCTTGTCATTTTTTGCCTTGGTTGAACGTTTTCAGGGTTTCTTTAGCAGTTTACGTCAAGAATTTGCCTTGGCTATTGGCTTTTTCATGCTGCAAGGTATTGTTGTTTTAACTACATTCATGAGTAATTTTTTTCAGTTTGGTCTTTTAAATAAACATGCTTCTTTAACACAGAGCTGGAGCATTTATTTTACCAATGTACCTTTATATCTCAGCTATGGAATATTGCTAGGGGCTTTCTGCTTACGTTATCTATATGTCAGAGAACAGTGGCTGCATCAACAGTCTGCGGAGTTAAATGCCCGCATTCAGGCTATGCAAGCGCGAATTCATCCTCATTTTTTATTTAATAGTTTAAATAACGTGGTGAGTTTAATTGCGATAGATCCAGATAAAGCAGAAAGCATGCTCATTAGTCTGTCACGTTTATTTCGTGCCAGCTTCCAAGAATTGAAATTGGTGAGTCTGCATGAAGAAATCGAGTTGAGTAAACAATATTTAATGATTGAGCAGGTGCGTTTGGGAGAGCGTTTAAAAGTAGATTGGAAAATCGAGCTTTCACCTGTGCAACTGAAACAGGTCACCATTCCTTTATTGACATTACAACCTTTGTTAGAGAATAGTATTTTTCATGGGGTAGAACCAATGATGGGTAAGGCAACCATAGGGGTATTGGTTGAAATATTGCAAAATCAGGTCAGTATAGTCATTACCAACCCATATACAGACGATACAATAAAATCAAGGAAAGGGCATGGAATCGCGCTTGAAAATGTAAAACAGCGCCTGAAAGCATATTATGGGAATTCCGTAAGATTTCAGGTTTATAAAGGTGAAACCTTATATACCACCATTATGAGCTATCAATATCAAACAAAATAATAAGTTAGTCAGAGTTAACCATAAAAACATGGATCAAGTTAACGGTGACAAGGAGGATGAATGAAGGTGCTGATTTGTGATGATGAACCACTTGCAGTGGAGCGATTATCACGTTTAGTTTCAAAGATGGGACATGAAGTTGTATCAACAGCTCAGCATGGACAAGAAGCCTTGGAACAGGCGCGGCTTCATCAACCGGATGTAATCTTACTTGATATTCAAATGCCAGGTATGAATGGTCTTGTCTGTGCAGAACAGTTAAGTCAGTTAAATCCACGACCTGCGATTGTATTTTGTACGGCCTATGACCAACATGCATTGGAAGCATTTAAATCTCAGGCTCAAGCTTATCTTCTAAAACCAATTGATCCTCAAGAACTTGAACAAGTTTTTAGTCAACTGACTCAGCTTACTCGAGCACAGCTTAATGCATTGCCACAACATGATTTTTTGCATGATCTCAAAACAAAGAGACACCAAATTGCCGCAAAAACCTATCGTGGGGTTGAGCTGATTCCAGTTGAAAATATTTATTATTTTTTAGCAGATCAGAAATATGTCACGGTGCGTCATCAAAATGGCAGTGTATTAATTGATGAAACTTTAAAAGAGCTTGAAACCGAATTTGCAGATCAATTCATTCGCATTCATCGGAATGCGTTGGTTGCTGTTGCCTATTTAGATGGATTGGAGTTGGTCAGTTCGGGACAATATCAGGTTCGATTACGTGGCTTAGATGAACGACTTTCGGTGAGTCGTCGACATTTATCTATGCTTAGAGAGCGGATTCATCAGCTCTAAACCTAAAAAGAGTTATCTTGTACGTGCGAGATTTTACTTGCAATTTTAAGGGATCAAGTTAAGTTTAGGGTGTATCGTTTGACCAGCCCATGCTTGAATTTATGAAAACCTTGAAAATTGCTACACGACAAAGCCCACTTGCTCTTTGGCAGGCAGAATATATTCGTGCCCGATTACAGGAGCTTCACCCAGATTTAACGGTGGAGTTGGTTAAATTTGTCACGCAGGGCGATAAAATCTTAGATACGCCTTTAGCAAAAATTGGTGGGAAAGGGCTGTTTGTTAAAGAGTTAGAAGCAGCACTTTTAGATGGGCGTGCAGATTTAGCTGTACATTCAATGAAAGATGTCCCTATGGCTTTGCCAGAAGGTCTAACCTTGGCAGTAATTTGTGAACGTGAAGATCCATTAGATGCTTTCGTTTCAAATCAATTTGAAAAATTTGCTGACCTACCACAAGGTGCAAAAGTAGGTACATCAAGTTTACGTCGTAAATCTCAAATTTTAAAACAACGTCCTGATTTGCAAATTATTGATTTGCGTGGAAATGTTGGCACACGTTTAGCGAAACTAGATGATGGTCAATATGACGCTATTATTTTAGCTAGCGCTGGTTTGAAGCGTTTAGGTCTTTCAGAACGTATTCGTCATTGTTTAACACCAGACATTAGTTTGCCTGCGGTGGGTCAAGGTGCGTTGGGCTTGGAATGCCGTGCAGCTGACCAACATGTATTAGCTTTAATTCAACCGTTATTACACGAAGAAACCGATGTTTGTGTACGTGCTGAGCGTGCCTTTAATGCCTATCTTGAAGGTGGTTGTCAGGTTCCAATTGCAGGTTATGCCACACTACAAAATGGACAAATCCATATTGAAGGTCGTGTCGGAAGTGCCGATGGGCAAACATTATTACGTGCTGAACTAACAGATGAAGCCAGCAATGCTCAGCAATTGGGTGAAAACCTTGCTCGAAACTTACTTGATCAAGGCGCTGGCGAGCTATTAAAGGCTCTCTACTAAACCATGTTGTTTATTAATACTCGACCTGATTCTCGTGCAGCTGAATTAACAGAAGCTTTGCAAAATAAGGGATTTCAGGTTGAGTCTTTACCTCTTTTAGAACTAGTTGCCAAACCCTTTTCAGAACACTTACTTCAGCTTTACCAGCAATTAGTTAAGGCGCAAGCTATTGTTGCCGTTAGCCCAACCGCTGTTGAAGTGGGCATGAATTATTTACTGCAAAGCGGTTTAAAACTAGCTGACTTGAAGCATGTTCAGTGGATTGCGGTCGGGCAGGCTACTGCTAATCGTCTTCATGAGTATGGCATAGAAGCACATATTCCGGATGTGGAAACTTCTGAGGGAATGTTAAACCTACCGATTCTTCATAATATGAAGCAGGCTGGTAACGTCGCTTTCTGGCGAGGAGAGGGTGGACGTCAATTTATGATGGAGACCTTGCAGCAGCAAGGGATTCAGATTTTAAATTTTGTTTTATATTATCGGCAGTGCCCAGAAGCTTCATATTCTACATTCAAACATCTGACACACAATTCAAATTATAATTTAAACAAATGGCTGGTCTTAATTACCAGTGAGGCCAGCTGGAAGTATTGGTTAGAGCTTTGTTCAAAAAATAATGTACAACCTGATTGTGTATATTTGGTTTTAGGACCACGTCTTTTTCACATTGTTAAAGAATATCGCGATCAGCAACAGGCTCATTTTCACATTATTCAACTTGAAAATTTATCGCCTTCGGGGATGATTCATCACATTCAGGCATTATAAGGATTCGTATGAGAAAACTTGTTTCTATCATCATTTTACTGGGCGTGGCTTGGTTGGCTAAGCTCAGTTACGATATGTGGCAAATTTCTCGTACTGTTCCCGAGCTTAAGCAAAGTCTACTTCAATCAGAACAGCACTATGCCAATCTAAATGATCAATTGGTTGCTTTACAGCGACAATTACAGAATCAACCTGTAAATACAGGCGATAAACTGAGTTCAGTGGCTCATCCAGATACTCCACCGACAGGTATTGCTCCTACAGTTTTAATTAAACAAAAGTTGGATTTAATTCAATTTGCAATTGATCAGCAACAATTAATTTACGCAGTTGATCAATTAAGTCAGTTACAGCAATCCCTTCTGCACTATGAAATTGCTCCTGCATTGCAACATAGCTTGAATCAATCGCTTGAGCAGGATAAACAAGCAGTTCAACAATTCAGTTTGGCCCAAAATCAACGCCATCAATTGATTGATGATTTATTACAGACGATTGATAAAAATATTCAGCAAGCTTTAGCTCAGCCTAAACTTGAGATGGATCAATCTGAGTCTGTGTCTTGGTGGAAAAAATGGTTCCGTATAGAAAAAGTAGAAACGCCGTCTATTAATTTAATGAATCGAAGTGTAGTGCTCAAAGAAGTGCAATTAAGATTATTAATTGCGGAGCAGGCGCTCAATCAAGGCAAAATGACAGAGTACCAAAACGAGTTGCAATCTGTGATGCAAAAACTAGATGAAATGCCTGATGCAACGAGTCAGCAGTTAAAAAACCGTATTGCTAAAGTGGCACATCTATCTGTCGTGCCTGTTCCTAAATTATCTACACTTGGTCTAATTGGCTCATAAGGAGGAGATATGAAACACCTCCTGTCGGTTTATTTTGTAATCAGCTTAATACTCTTTGCAGCTTTAGCCTTATTTAGTTATGGCTATGGAATGGGGTATGTCTATATCTACTGGCGACAATTACAGTTGCAAACAAATGTCTGGGGATTAACCCTAGCTTTTGTGGTGGTGAGTTTTATTGCTCAACTGGTGTGGCTTTGGGTTAAACGATATTCCTCTCGCGAGCAAAGAAAAAGTGAAAACATCTTCCAGTTTAAAAACCTTCATCCCTATGAACAATTAGGTATTGTCTGGTTATTAGAGGCTGCTGAAGACCAACGTGTATTTATTGAACGTGTTTTTACTCAGTCAGCACTTTTAAAAAATATTATTGATGCCAAGTTTCTAGTTTTAAGTGGGGACTATCCAAAAGCATTGGCTGCTTTAGATCAGTCACCACCCATGGCATTTGAATTGGCAGAGTTAGAGCGAATCGAAATCTTTTTAGCCCAAAACGAAGCTGATCGTGCATTAACTCATCTTGAGTTTTTATACCAACATCAGTTGTCGCCTTGGCTTGAAGAAATAGAAACTGCCTACCAGCAAAGATTAACCGCGTTATGGGGGCAATTAGCGCTGCAACATCCATGGGTATATTTGCGGTCAATGAAGTATGGGTTATTAGATGCTGAGCACCGTGATTTATGGTTGCAGCAACTTCTTCAACAGTTTGATCAAGCTTCTGTTGACGACCTGCATGCCTTGCAACAACGTTATCTGGATTTAGAGTCTGAGATTCAAACTCGACCGTATAGCAGTAAGTTGTTATGGCTCAAACTATTGGCGCGTATGCCTGATATGAGCAGGCAGCATGCGGCGTTAACACTACACCTATTAAAAGAGCAGTTCGACCCAGAAGTATTTTACCTGTGGTTCCAGCAACAATTGCTTAAGCAGGTTCCAGACTATGCCGATGTTGAAGAAAAAATTATTGAGTTTGAAAATCAATATATGAATTTGCCAGTTTTAACCTTTGCAAAATGGCATGTCTATATGGCAACTGGACGTCAAGCAGAGGCTGAAACATTATTATCATTATATCCAGATAATATTTTAATGAGCTATTTACGTATTAAGTCTACGCTTAATGAAGATGAAGTGTTAATCAAACAGTTAAACCTAATCTTTGAAAATGATGCGAATTTTTTAAAATTTAAAATATGAGGCAAAAATGAAAGAACTGTCTGTCTACCCGATAATATATGAACAGAAAGTAGCGTGGGGAGATATGGATGCTTTCGGTCATGTCAATAATGTACAATATTATCGATATATTGAAAGCTCACGTATTTTATATATGGACGCTATAAATATATTAACGCCACAATTATATACCGTTGTAGCCTCAAGTCAGTGTAAATATTTAAAGCCAGTTTTTTATCCAGATGTATTGAAAGTCGGTGTTCGCGTGGAAGAGCTCCGTAATAGTGCATTCCGTATGGCTTATATATTATGGAGCGAGACACAACAACAAATCGTGGCTACTGGTGAAGCTGTTATGGTCTGCGTAGATAAATTAACAGAACGAAAATGTGAAATACCTCAGGAAATAAAACAAAAAATTATTGAGCTAGAAAAATCTGTTGGGCATGACTTAATACATTTATCTTAAATAAATATTAATAAAATATATTTCATTTATAATTGATAATGTAATTAAAAGGTAATTTTTTTAGTTATTCTGATGAACATGGCTTTCAAACTATTGCTTATTGAATAGATTATAAATAATATTGGTCTTGATTTTATGTTTTTAAATTTTGTCTGTATTATTTTGAATTGTCTGTAAGACTGGAGTATTTATTAATGAAACCGGATATCAGTGAATTATCTGTTGAAGAGTTAAAACGCTTACAAGAAGAAGCGGAAGCTTTAATTGTAAGTAAAAAAGATCAAGCAATCGAAGATGCTTATAATCAAATTATCGAGATCGCTGAAAATGTAGGTTTTAGTGTTGAACAGCTTCTTGAGTTTGGTGCTCAAAAACGTAAGAAAACAACACGTAAATCTGTTGAGCCGCGCTACCGTAACAAAAACAATTCTGAAGAGACTTGGACTGGCCGTGGTAAACAACCACGTTGGTTAGTTGCTGAAATTGAAAAAGGCGCAAAACTTGAAGATTTCTTAATCTAATCGTATTGCCGTTTTAAAAAGCCAGGAAAATTTTCCTGGCTTTTTTGTGAGTAAAAATATCTAAAATTTTACGGTAAATATTATTTAAGAAATTGAGTGTTTAAATTCATCTTTAAATAGATTGTTGAGATCAAACGTACATTTAGTAAGTTGATTAGCCAGTTTTCATGATTTTGTCATACGTTCAACTTATAGTCTTAATACCAAAGCCAAGCCCGATTGCTTGGTTTTTTTATATGAAGTGAATTGGCGATGTTGAAAAAGTATGCATAATGTCAGACTAGGGAGCTACTCTCAAAATAAGGACGATAATTTGCATGTTGGTAAGGCTGAATGAAGAAAAAGTCTAAGCAATGGAAGTGGTGGTTATTTGCCCTCATTGCATTTTTAATTTTTATTATTTTACAGATCCCAGCGACTTGGCTTATTTCTAAATTTTCAAAGAATAATCAAACTCTACACAATGTAAGTGGAAATATCTGGCAAGGCCAAGCAGATTGGCGGCGCGGTACTTTGAGAGGCTCGATTCATTGGAAAACTAGACCTCTTGACCTGTTTTTATTAAGGTTCGCTGCTGATGTAGATATCCATAGTGGAAATACCCAATTATCTGGGGTAATGGCTTATGGTGTTGGTAAAAAAGTACTTGTAAGGGCAATGAATGGTCAAATTGCGCCTGAAACATTAAAGCAAATTGTGAACTGGCAATGGCCTGTGAACAGTATCCAGTTAAAAGATATTGATTTTAATTATAAAAAAGAGCAAGGTTTCGCTGCAGTTGATGGTCAATTGCATTGGGGTGGTGGTGCTTTAATTTATAATATTGGTGACCGTCAAGACCGGATGAATATGCCTTCTTTGAATGGGCAATTAACGGATCAAAATGGTCAATTACAGATTGATATACGTGATCAACGCAGTCAAAAAATGGCAAATCTTTTATTAGATGCCAATATGATGCTTGATGTGCAGCTCACACAAAGATTATTACTAAATATTCCGTCTTACGATGGGAAAGCTGGTTTAGATACATTTGTCATTAGTTCTCGCCAACCTTTGATGCAAGGGGGCAACTAATGAAAGTATGGATTGAAAAATTACAGCAACTACAATGGCAAAAATTAGATCGGTTAAGTGTTGTCGTATTTGCCTTTTTAGTTTTATGGCTGTGTTGGAAATTGGCTTCATTATTTTGGTGGGTTATTGCACCTCCTCAAATGATGCAGTTTGATCGGGTAGAGTTAGGATCACAACAGCCGCAGATTCCTAACATTAGTACTTTTTCGCTTTTTAATGAACCTTCAGCCAATGCAGCCCAGGAAAATGTCAACCTAGAATTACAGGGGGTGATAGTGGGCTATCCGAACCGTTTTTCTTCGGCTGTTATTAAGCTTGATAATACTGCTGACCGGTATCGGGTGGGTGAAACAATAGCTTCTACATCCTACCAGTTAGCAGAAGTTTATTGGGATCATGTGATATTGCGTCAAGGTAATGGAAGTACGCGTGAGCTTCGGTTTAAAGGTTTGCCAAACGGATTATATCAACCACCTAATCCACAGGCATCCCCAGAGAATTCAACAGCTCCTACTCAACAGGCACCTTCGACTAATACGACTCAAGAAGCGCTTGGACAGGCTATTCAGCAAATGCAAGGGAACCGAGAGCAGTACCTCAAAGATATGGGGGTAAGCGGGAACTCAGGCGGAGGTTTTGAAGTTACAGAACGTACACCCACTGCGCTTCGAAATAAGTTAGGTTTAAGGCCGGGTGACCGGATTGTTTCTTTAAACGGTCAAACGGTTGGGCAAGGACAAACGGATGTGCAGTTACTTGAACAGGCTCGTCGAGCTGGGCAAGTGAAATTAGAAATAAAACGTGGTGATCAAGTGATGACCATACAACAAAATTTTTAGTGATAACACGTCACCATAAGAGTTAGGAATTATCGCAAGTTATGGCTTTATTGAATCATCAACGTCCACTTTGGGCATTACTTGCAGCAGCCCCATTGATTGCGACAGTGAGCAGCAGCGTCTATGCCCAGACATGGAAGATCAATTTACGTGATGCTGACTTAACTGCATTTATTAATGAAGTTGCAGATATTACGGGGAAAAACTTTGCAGTAGATCCGCGAGTGCGTGGCAATGTCACAGTAATATCGAATAAACCCCTCAATAAAGATGAAGTTTATGATCTGTTTCTTGGGGTCTTAAATGTAAATGGGGTCGTGGCAATTCCTTCAGGGAACACCATCAAACTGGTGCCGGATAGTAATGTTAAAAATTCGGGAATTCCTTACGACTCTAGAAATAGGCTGCGTGGTGATCAAATCGTCACTCGAGTCATTTGGCTTGAAAATACCAATCCAAATGACTTAATTCCAGCACTTCGCCCTTTAATGCCGCAATTTGCACATATGGCTGCGATAGCAGGGACTAATGCGCTGATTGTTTCGGACCGAGCTGCGAATATTTACCAACTTGAAAATATTATTCGTAATCTAGATGGTACTGGCCAAAATGATATTGAGGCAATAAGCCTCCAATCGAGCCAAGCGGAAGAAATCATTACTCAACTTGAGGCAATGAGCGCAACTGGAGCTTCGAAAGATTTTAATGGTGCACGTATTCGTATTATTGCAGACAATCGAACGAATCGTATTTTGGTGAAGGGTGATCCTGAAACACGTAAGCGCATTCGCCACATGATTGAGATGCTGGATGTGCCTTCGGCAGACCGCTTAGGCGGCTTAAAAGTTTTTCGATTAAAATATGCAAGTGCAAAAAACTTATCTGAGATTTTACAAGGCCTTGTAACAGGGCAAGCTGTTTCTTCGTCAAATAGTAATAATAATTCCTCTAACTCATCGAATCCGATTAATAATTTGATGGGTAATAACCAGAATTCTAGCTCAAATACATCTGGTTCAAATGGTAGCTCAATTTCTACTCCATCTATTAACCTAAATGGTAATTCAAACAGTAGTAATCAGAACAGTATCTCTAGCTTTAGCCAAAATGGTGTGAGCATTATCGCGGATAATGCCCAAAACTCGTTAGTGGTTAAGGCTGATCCACAATTAATGCGTGAAATTGAATCTGCTATCCAGCAACTCGATGTTCGCCGCCAGCAAGTTTTAATTGAAGCTGCCATTATTGAAGTCTCAGGAGATGATGCGGATCAACTTGGGATTCAATGGGCGCTAGGTGATTTATCTAGTGGAATTGGCTTGCTTAGCTTCAGTAATGTGGGTGCAAGTTTATCTTCTATTGCTGCAGGTTATTTGTCTGGTGGTTCGGCTGGAGCAGCGTCTGCTATTGCAGGTGGTACTAATAAGGGTAATGGTGCAACTTTTGCTGTGGGTAATTTTGAGAATTCCCGTAAGGCTTATGGTGCATTAATTCAAGCCCTCAAAGCTAACACCAAATCAAATTTACTTTCGACACCATCCATTGTGACGATGGATAATGAAGAGGCTTATATTGTTGTCGGTCAGAACGTTCCATTTGTAACAGGTTCGGTCACTACAAATAGTACAGGTATCAATCCATACACAACTGTTGAACGTAAAGATGTGGGTGTGACATTAAAAGTTGTTCCTCATATCGGTGAAGGCGGTACGGTTCGTCTTGAAGTTGAGCAAGAAGTTTCGAATGTTCAGACCAGTAAAGGTCAGGCGGCTGATTTAATTACCAATAAACGGGCTATTAAAACTGCTGTATTGGCCGAACATGGACAGACAGTGGTTTTAGGTGGGTTGGTGTCTGATGATGTTGAGCTTAGTCGTCAAGGTATTCCTGGGTTAAGCAGCATTCCATATGTAGGTAGGTTATTCCGATCAGACAGCAGAAGTAATACGAAGCGTAATCTACTTGTCTTTATTCATCCAACAATTGTGGGTGATGCGAATGATGTGCGTCGTTTGTCTCAGCAGCGCTATAACCAGCTTTACAGCTTGCAATTGGCGATGGATAGAAATGGCAACTTTGCCAAACTGCCTGAACAGGTTGATGATGTCTATAATCAAAAAATGACACCACCAGATATTGGCCCTCAGCCAAAAAACTATCAGCAGGTTCCTTCAGGTGGCAAAAGCTCGACAGTAATAACACCTGTGGCGGTAGAGCCTGTGGTTCGAAAGCAAACCTTGCAGTTGCCCGAACCTGAAGTTAATCGTACTAAAAATACCGTAACAACAACGACACTGCGTCCAAGCACAGCGCCGTAGTAGCATGTTATGATTGATAAAAAATGAATAGGACATACGCATGACTTGGAAATTACAAGCAATTACTGGCGAAATTACTGGCCAAGAAATTAGTGTTGATCGTGATATGTTGGTGGGGCGCCATCAAGATGCTGATGTATTGTTACAAGCTGCTGAAATTTCACGTCGCCATGCTGCTTTGCTTTTAAAAGATCAATTGTTATGGGTGCAAGACCTTAATTCATCGAACGGCACATTCATAAACGATATTCGTATTGAGCAAGAAAAACAGTTGCATGATGGTGATATTGTCCAATTTGCTAGCTTTAAATTTTCTGTATTAGCGCCTGCGAAAGAAATATTAGATTTGCCAGAAATTGAAGTAGAGCCTGTAAATACGGCATCAACCCAAGATTTAAGTGATCAAGGCATGCCAAGCCTTACAGAACGTGCTGCTGAAATAGAAGTTAGTCGCGATGGTATGCCGCAGAATATTTCTATTCCAAAACCTGCACCGATTCCAGAAGGCGTAGATGTTAATGCACAACCACAACAGGCACCTGTTGCCTTTGAGGAGCCTGTTTCTCGTGTTGCTGAAGAAAAAGAGCAACAGAAGAATGCCTCAGTTGGTTTAATCACCATTATTATTTTAGTAATTTTAGCTTTATTGGCATGGTTATTCTTTAAATAATCTGTTACTGCTTTTACAATCAAGGCATGCTAAACGCATGCCTTTTTAATTTTGAGAAGAACAAGATGTCTGTTGCACAACTAAATAAGCGCGATTTAATTTTATTTGATCTAGATGGAACATTAGTTGATTCTGCTGCTGATTTGTATCGGTCTATGAATTTAAGTTTAGAAGCGCTCAATTGGCCATTAGTAACAGAAGCCCAGATACGAGCATGGGTCGGCAAAGGAGTGCCTAAACTCTGTGAAAGCGTTCTACTTCATATTTTTGGAAAATTAGACACTGAACAGCATAAAGTCCTCTTACAGAAATTTGTTGACATATATGGTGCAGAACTTTGTGTGAATACTCAAATTTATCCGGGAGTCACTGAGTTTTTAAAGCATTGTAAAGCTTTGAATATACATATGGCATGTGTTACCAATAAGCCTGTGCAACTTGCTCAAGGGTTGCTTGATGCATTAGAACTTTCTTCTTATTTCCAAGTTGTACTTGGGGGCGATAGTTTGCCAGAGAGAAAGCCACATCCATTGCCTTTATTGCATTGCATGCAAAGCTTAAAAATATCTGCTTCGCAATCATTAATGATTGGCGATTCAAGTAACGATATTGAGGCTGCGCGTCGTGCGGGAATTGATTGTATTGTGGTTAGCTATGGCTATAATCATGGAGAAAATATCTATGATTGCCAACCTCAGCAAGTGGTTGATAGTTTGGCTGAGTTAATTATCTAATGAGTGAAATGGAGATCAGCATGAATAAGCGTATGGTTTTTCGATGGCGTGTCTAAATCGAAACTAGAAAAACACCGTTTTAAATCGAAACCATATTAGAGAAAAATTCATGACTACATTAGCGCAATTCGAACAACTTAAGGCATCAGGTTACAACACTATTCCAGTTTATCGTCAGCGTTTGGCAGATACGGAAACACCTTTATCGGTTTTTGCTCGCTTTAAGGAACAAAAACAAGCTTATTTATTTGAGTCGGTTGAAGGTGGTGAAAACTGGGCGCGCTACTCCATGATTGGTTTAGGTGAGTCGACAGTTTTTTCATGTAATGCTGGCGTTTTATCTATACAGCATGCTGATGGTTCAATCACACAAGAAGATTGTCTAGATCCATTTGAATATATTCGTGAGTTTCAGAAGCAATTTACAGTTCCACCCGCTGAGCTTCTGCCTGACTTACCAAGTTTTACTGGCGGATTGGTTGGCTATTTGGGCTATGATGCAGTTCGTTATATTGAGCCGCGCTTAAAGAATGTGCCTGCGGCTGATCCAATTGCTTTACCAGATTTGTGGTTGATGCTCTCAAAGACAGTCATTGTTTTTGATAACTTGAAAGATACTTTATTTTTAATTGTTCATGCCGATACAGCACAGCCAAATGCTTATGAAGATGCGCAGCAAAAATTAGATCAATTAGAGCAATTGTTGGCTACACCAGTTAGCTTGCAAGCTAAGCCACATACACCACCTCATTTTGAATCGATTACGGGTAAAGCGAAATTTCTTGAGACCATAGAAAAGGTTAAAGAATACATCCGTGCTGGTGATGTTATGCAAGTTGTTCCTGGGCAACGCATGGTTTCTGACTTTGATGGAGAGGCTTTACAGGTTTACCGTGCTTTACGTCATTTAAATCCTTCGCCTTATTTGTTCTTAGTACAAGGTCAAACAATTACAGATCAAAAACCATTTCATATTGTAGGATCTTCACCTGAAATTCTCTCTCGTTTGGAAAATGGTATTGCGACAGTTCGCCCGCTTGCTGGTACGAGACCACGTGGAAAAACTAAAGAAGAAGATATTGCTTTAGAAAAAGACTTACTTTCTGATGAAAAAGAAATCGCAGAGCATTTAATGTTGATTGATCTTGGTCGAAATGATGTTGGGCGAGTTTCTAAAATTGGTAAGGTTAAAGTGACTGATCAAATGGTCATTGAACGCTATTCGCATGTCATGCACATCGTTTCAAATGTACAAGGTGAAGTGCGTGATGATATCGATGCACTAGATGTATTTAAGGCAACTTTTCCAGCAGGTACTTTATCTGGTGCACCGAAAATTCGTGCCATGGAAATTATTGATGAAGTAGAGCCTGTTAAGCGAGGCGTTTTTGGCGGGGCAGTAGGATATTTAGGATGGCATGGTGAAATGGATATGTCGATTGCAATCCGTACGTGTGTAATCCGTGATAAAAAAGTCTATGTGCAGGCTGGAGCAGGCTTGGTTGCTGACTCAAATCCTGAATCAGAATGGAATGAAACACAAATAAAAGCTCGTGCAGTGATTAAAGCGGTTGAATTATCGTCAAATGGATTGATTTTATAAGTTTTTAGCAGTTTTTTTAAAAAAACTGCTTGCATCGTTTGGAAGTTTTGCTAAACTGCACACCGTTCCGATACGAAACGTACGAAACACTAAGAAGCGCCGGCATAGCTCAGTTGGTAGAGCAACTGACTTGTAATCAGTAGGTCCACAGTTCGAATCCGTGTGCCGGCACCATCTAAAGTGTAAAGTTGTTAAGTAAAGGATAACACTGAAATAAGTGTGATGTGGTGAGATTCCCGAGCGGTCAAAGGGGGCGGACTGTAACTCCGCTACGAAAGTTTCGAAGGTTCGAATCCTTCTCTCACCACCATTAACTTCGATTGAAGTGCTAAGTATACCAGCATCGTGCGGGAGTAGCTCAGTTGGTAGAGCGGCAGCCTTCCAAGCTGCATGTCGCGAGTTCGACCCTCGTCTCCCGCTCCATCGAAGGATAATCGCTCTTATAGCTCAGTGGTAGAGCACTCCCTTGGTAAGGGAGAGGTCTCGAGTTCAAATCTCGATAAGAGCTCCAGATACAGTTTAGTAGATTTTCTACAAAGATTTAAAAAGCAGGCTTATTAGTCTGCTTTTCAAGTATTGGGTGTTTGATTTTTTAGGCGATATGTCGATGCTGAGTTTTACTCAGAATTGTGTTCGACGTAAACGAGGACTATAAAACATGGCTAAGGCT
>NZ_VTDF01000012.1:0-71765 GCF_052824995.1 Acinetobacter sp. 1124_18A
CAGAAGAGTCCTTTTTTATATGGGAAAATCGTAGTAGATAAAATACTCGGAAATAACAAGACCAGCGAAGCATCTCTTAGTTAATAAAGGTATCTAATCAATGAATAAGATAGCTTTCTAGCAAGTTTTTTAATAAAAAATCCATTTTTTCTTCTGGAAATTTCACGCTGATATATATGATAAATGGAAACTATATGTTATAAATGTTAAGTAGGCATGATTTTTGCTTGTTTTATGGAATCTAAAATATATGAAATTATCTGTTGGGTTGAAAGTTGCGAATTCTTTATCGTTAACACCTCAATTGCAGCAGGCGATTCGTTTGTTACAGCTTTCTAGTTTAGAGCTTGAACAAGAAATTCAGATTCAACTAGATAGTAATCCTTTACTTGAAAAAATAGAAGAAGAGTCATTAACAGAAAGTCTGTCTACATTAGAAAGTAAAGAGTCAGATGATTTAACAACTGAATTAAATGCAAATCATTTGCCTGATGATTTACCAGTCGATACTGAATGGGATGATATTTATACTCATCAATCGACAGCTTTGGCGACCCCAGAATTTGAAGAGCGAGAGGATAATCGCCAAGTTCAATTATCATTAAAAGAACATATTTTAGAACAAGTTAATCTTCTGCATTTTTCTAAAATAGATCAATTAATTGCTTACTGTATTGTTGATGCATTAGATGACAAGGGATTCTTGGATGCTGAATTAGAGGAAATTATTTTAGCCTCACAGCAATTTTTGAATGAAATGGATATTGAAGAAGAGATAGAGGAAGATGAAGTTTTGGTTGTGTTAAAGCATATTCAAAGACTTGATCCCTTGGGAATTGGTTCGCGTAATTTAGCGGAATGTTTAAAAATACAGCTCGAATTTCTACCAAAAGATGTTGAATATTTAAATGAGGCAAAAAGCTTATTGCAATATTATGAGCTTTTGATAGCAAATGATTTAAATAAATTACTCAAACAAACGGGTTTAACGAAAGAGCAATTAAAGCTTGCAATCAATCTTTTAAAAACATTAAAACCTTATCCAGGTATGGACTTTGATAAGCAAGAATCAGACTATCAAATTCCAGATGTAGTGGTTTCTAAAAAAGATTTACATTGGCAGGTTCAACTAAATCCAGATGTGTTACCTAAATTAAGAATTAACTCTTTTTACTCTAGCATGATTCGTAGAGCAGATCAGAGTGAAGATAATTTATATTTGCGTAATCAAATGCTTGAGGCGAAAAACTTTATCAAAAGCATTGATGAACGGCATAAAACACTATTAAAAGTGGCATCTTGTATTGTGGAGCATCAGAAAGCTTTTTTGGAGATCGGTGCAGAAGCAATGAAACCATTGGTTCTTCGAGATGTTGCTGAAGAAGTAGAATTACATGAATCTACAGTTTCTCGTGTAACAACAAATAAGTATATGCTTACTCCACGTGGCCTTTTTGAGTTGAAATATTTTTTCTCTAGCCATGTAGGCACAACGGCTGGAGGTGAGGCTTCTTCTACTGCAATTCGTGCAATGATTAAAAAACTTGTAGCCAGTGAAAATCCCCGTAAACCTTTGTCAGATAATGTAATTGCTACATTATTGAAAGATGAGGGGATTGAAGTAGCAAGAAGGACTGTCGCAAAATATCGAGAATCGTTACATATTCCTTCATCGTCTGAAAGAAAAGTCTTGATCTGAATTTTGAAGTATGGCTATTCTAGAGATTCATTATGACGAAATAATGAAATTTTAATTTCACCAAGAGGAGGCGCTAAAATGGTTTAATTGCCCTAAATTTCTTTTTGATAGCATTAAATCTTTTTGGTTCTTCTTTAAATAACCTAAAAAAGGTGAGGGATAGAATTATGCAAATAACGATTCGTGGTCATCATTTGGCAATTACACCAGCTATAGAAGAAAATATTAAATCAAAGTTTAATCAATTAACGAAACACCTAGATCAGGTGAATAGTATGCAGATTAAATTAACGAAAGATCATCAAATTGATAAGCGCTCTCATAAGGGCAGTTCAAATCATGTTGCAGAGGCGATTGTAAGATTGCCGGGGATTGAGTTGTTTGCTCAGGCAACCGCTGATGATATGTATACTTCAATTAAAAAATTGACTGAAAAATTAAAAAGACAATTATTAAGATATCGAAAAATGCAATGTACTTATTCCCAAGTTACTGTTTCTGTTCAATAAGTTTTATTAATTTAAGAGAGGCTTGAAAGATAGCCTCTTTTTTATTGATAAAATATAAACACGTACTGAATTCTTGGAAAAAGTTATAGTAAAATACTCCGTTTTACCCCTTAGGTTGTGTCAGAGGTCTTTGCAATGAATAGTGAACAGCTCACTCAAATTTTAAAAGAAGCTTTCCCTGTAGCGGAAGTAGCGGTGAGCGGACAGGCTGGAAAATTTGACCTCCGTATTGTGGATGATCAATTTGAAGGTAAGCGTACAGTGGCTCGTCAACAATTAGTTTATGCACCATTAAATACTTATATTGCAAGTGGGGAAGTTCACGCGGTAACAATTCGTGCAATGACCAAAGATGAATGGCGTAAAGCAAGCCTTTTCGGAGCTTAAATATTAATGGATAAATTTTTAATCACGGGTGGTGTTAAGCTCGAAGGCGAAGTGCGCATTTCTGGTGCTAAAAATGCGGCTTTGCCCTTACTTGCTGCAACTATTCTTGCAGACTCTCCAATTACAATAACCAATGTTCCAAATCTTAAAGATGTGAATACTTTGGTAAAACTAATTGGTGGATTAGGGGTAACAATTGGCTATGAAAATGACACAGTAAAAGCAGATACCTCTACTTTAGATAATCAGTTTGCACCTTATGAGCTAGTGAAAACAATGCGTGCCTCAATTTTGGTTTTAGGACCATTATTAGCACGTTATGGTAATGCTAAAGTCTCTTTACCAGGTGGTTGTGCGATTGGTTCAAGACCTGTGGACCAGCATTTAAAAGCTCTAGAAGCTTTAGGTGCACATATTGAAGTTGAAAATGGTTATGTCCATGCTTCAGTTGATGGTCGCTTAAAAGGTGGTGAAGTTGTTTTTGATATGGTTACTGTTGGCGGTACCGAAAACATCTTAATGGCAGCAGCATTAGCAGATGGTGTTACGACTATTCGTAATGCAGCTCGTGAACCTGAGATCACGGACCTTGCGCAGATGTTAATTAAAATGGGCGCTAAGATCGAAGGTCTTGATACAGATACTCTGGTTGTAACCGGCGTAGAAAGTTTGCATGGCTGTGAATATGCTGTTGTTGCTGATCGCATTGAAACAGGTTCGTATTTAGCAGCTGCTGCAATTACGGGTGGACGCATAAAAACAACTCACACAGATCCAGCATTGCTTGAGTCTGTTTTGGATAAGTTTGAGGAAATGGGTGCTGAAGTCACTCGTGGTGATGACTGGATTGAACTTGATATGTTGGGCAAACGTCCTAAAGCTGTAAGTTTTAGAACTTTGCCACATCCAGAATTTCCAACTGATATGCAAGCACAACTGATGGCAGTAAATGTTATTGGCCGTGGATTCGCGACAATCTCTGAAACGATCTTTGAAAATCGTTTTATGCATGTTCCTGAATTGTCACGAATGGGCGCTAATATTCAAGTAGAAGGTCACGATGCTGTCGTAACCGGAGTTGAAACCTTACAGGCAGCGCCTGTTATGGCAACAGATTTACGTGCTTCATTCTCTTTGGTTCTGGCTGCTTTAGTTGCAGAGGGAGATACTTTAATTGATCGTATCTACCATATTGACCGTGGTTATGAACATGTCGAAGAGAAGCTTCAAGGTTTAGGTGCCAAAATTAAGCGAGTAATTTAATGAATGATGTAAGAAACGATGATCCTAATTTTGATGTGATGGGTAATTTTGATCATGGTTTGACCTTGGCATTAAGTAAAGGGCGTATTTTAAAAGAGACGTTACCTTTATTGGCTACAGCGGGTATTAATTTACTCGAAGATCCGGAAAAGTCTCGTAAACTAATTTTTCCTACTACGCATAAGCAAGTACGTATTTTAATTTTACGTGCATCTGATGTACCGACCTATGTAGAAAATGGCGCAGCAGATATAGGTGTAGCAGGTAAAGATGTGTTGATGGAACATGGTGCTCAGCATGTCTATGAGTTGCTTGACTTGCAAATTGCTAAATGTAAGTTAATGACAGCTGGTAAGGTAGGTATGGAGCATCCAAAGGGTCGTTTAAAAATTGCCACGAAATATGTCAATCTTACACGTCAATATTATGCAAGCTTAGGTGAACAGGTTGATGTTATTAAGCTCTATGGTTCTATGGAGTTAGCACCTTTAGTTGGTTTAGGTGATTACATTGTAGATGTGGTCGATACTGGTAATACTTTAAGAGCAAATGGTCTTGAGCCATTAGAAGAGATTTGCAAAGTGTCTTCTCGATTAATTGTAAATAAAGCCAGTTTTAAACGTAAACAAACTTTGTTAAATCCAATCATTTCACAGCTTGAGCAAGCTGTTCAATCGCGTTAAAAGCAATTTCCCATCATGCTTTTGCGATAGTTAAGCTAGATGATGCCCACAAGCGCGCAGAAAAAGAGTAAACTTACTTTTTCTTTTTCGCCTTGTGGGTAAATTGATGCGACGTTTATCGACTCAAGATCAGAACTTCAAACAGGTTTTTGCTGAGCTCTTAGCATTCGAAACCGTGAATGATCTTAATTTAGTGCAAACAGTAGATCAAATTATTGCTGATGTTCGTCAGCATGGTGATGATCATGTTTTAAAGCTTACTCAACAGTTCGATCGACATCCTGCGCATCAATTTTCAGATTTAGAATTATCTCAAGAACAACTAAAAACTGCTTTTGATAATTTAAGCCCAGAAATTCGTGATGCTCTAGAGTTGGCAGCAAAGCGTATTCGTACATTTCATGAAGCTCAGAAACAAGATAGCTGGACTTATATAGATGATTTGGGCAATACATTAGGGCAAAAAGTTACGCCTTTAGACCGTGTAGGTATTTATGTGCCAGGTGGTTTAGCTTCTTATCCATCTTCAGTTCTAATGAATGCTGTACCCGCTCATGTTGCGGGTGTACCTGAAATTATTATGGTTGTTCCAGCACCGAATGGTGAATTAAATCCGTTGGTTCTTGCCGCAGCTTATCTTGCAGGAGTCAGCCGAGTGTTTACCATTGGTGGGGCGCAGGCTGTAGCAGCTTTGGCTTATGGTACTCAGACAATTCCACCTGTAGATAAAATTACTGGTCCGGGGAATCGTTTTGTAGCAGCTGCTAAACGTGCTGTATTTGGCCAAGTCGGCATCGATATGATTGCTGGACCTTCTGAAATTTTAGTATATGCAGAAGGTGAGAATAATGCAGATTGGTTGGCTATGGATGTTTTATCACAAGCTGAACATGACACAGTTGCTCAAGCTATTTTTATAACGCCAGATGAAGCTTTGCTTAATGCAGTCGAGTTGGCAATTGAAAAGCATTTAAATGAATTGCCAAAGGCAGATATTGCGCGAACTTCAATTGAAAACCGTGGTGCTTTAGTGTTAGTCAAAGACTGTGCAGAAGCAATTGAGTTGATTAATCAAGTTGCACCAGAGCATTTGGAGCTGTGTCTAGATGATGCCGAAGCCATGAGCGAAGAGATTCGTCATGCTGGCGCTATTTTCATGGGACGTTATACACCCGAAGCAATCGGTGACTATTGCGCGGGTCCAAACCATGTATTGCCAACATCTGGAACTGCTCGTTTTTCTTCTCCGTTAGGCGTTTATGATTTCCAAAAACGTTCGAGCCTGATTATGTGTTCGAAAGATGGAGTTAAAACGTTAGCTAAAACAGCCGACATATTAGCTGTCCAAGAGAACTTAGATGCTCATGCACGCTCAGCTCGCTATCGTTATCAATAAGCTTATAAACCTTGTAGTTTTTTAATTATTACTCAGGGCTGATTTTCAGCCCTTTTTGAGATAAGACCATGACTTTATCTACAGCACAAATGCGCTTTTGGAGTCCAGAAGTTCGTGAATTAGAGCCGTATGTTCCGGGTGAACAGCCTAAAATTCAGAATTTATTGAAACTTAATACGAATGAAAATCCATATCCGCCATCGCCAAAAGTAGTTGCAGCAGTTCAAGCTGTTTTAACTCAGCAAGCTGATGCATTGCGTTTATATCCTGATCCAGATGCAACAGCTTTGAAGCAAGCAATTGCTAAACAACAGAATATTGAGGTATCTCAAGTTTTTGTTGGTAATGGTTCAGATGAAGTACTTGCTCATATTTTTAAAGCATTTTTTCTTCAAGACGAACCAATTCTTTATCCAGATATCACCTATAGTTTTTATCCAGTTTATAGTCAGTTCTTTGGAACAAAAACTAAAGAAATTCCACTCAATGAGAATTTCGAGATAAAAGTTAAGGACTATATACAACCAAATGGCGGGATTGTTATTACAAACCCTAATGCACCAACCAGTGTTGCAATGGGTTTGCCAGATATCGAGCAAATCTTAAAAGCAAATCCAGATCGGGTGGTGGTGATTGATGAGGCTTATGTAGATTTTGGAGCAGAATCCGCAGTAGGTCTTGTAAATCGCTATGAAAATCTTGTTGTTTGTCAAACAACCTCGAAATCTCGTTCATTAGCTGGTTTACGTGTTGGTTTTGCAATCGCTCAGCCACATTTAATCGCAGCGCTTGAAGCTGTCAAAAATAGTTTTAACTCATATCCTATTGACCGTTTTGCAATTGCAGCCGCGGTAGCTTCTTTTGAAGATCAGGCTTATTTTGAAGAACACTGTCAGAAAGTTATTTCTAGTCGTGAAAAGCTAGTAGATGACTTAACTGCTTTGGGCTTTAAAGTTTTACCTTCTAAAGCTAACTTTATTTTTGCTTCACACTCAGTCCATGATGCAGGCAAACTCGCACAGCAATTACGTGAACAAGGTATCATTGTGCGCTATTTCAATAAGCCTCGTATTAATCAGTTTTTGCGTATTACAGTGGGTACTGATGAGCAAAATATGCGTTTAGTACAAACATTAAAGCAAGATATTCTTTAAGTTTTAGTCTGCTGTGCTGTTCATCAAGTTCAGCATGGCAGAGATTTTATCAAGACTTTCTTGATATTCTGCTTCTGCATTTGAGGCAATGGTAATACCACCGCCAGCCCATAAAGAGAGCTGATTTTGATATTGTTGAAAGCTGCGGATAAGAATATTCCAGCGACCCGTTCCATCAAAATTGAAGTAACCTAATGTCCCGCAATAGGCACCTCTTGCTTCTTCTTCTAACTCTTCAATAATTTGCATTGCCCGAATTTTTGGGGCTCCTGTAATCGATCCCCCCGGTAAAGCAGAGAGCAACATTTGCATTGGATTAATATCATCTTTAAGCGTGGCAACAATCTCACTGACCATATGATGAACTTGATTAAAACTTTCAATCTCGAATAATTGAGTTGTTTTTACGGACCCTGTATTGGCATAAATGCTCAAATCATTACGTAATAAATCAACAATCATGACATTCTCTGCCTGATCTTTTTGCGAGTTTTTTAAAGTTTGTTTAGAAATAAAATCTTTTTCGGTATCCTCATATCGAGGCATGGTTCCCTTAATAGGTCGGGTCTTAATTTGTTTATTTTGATTGAATTCAATGAAAAGCTCAGGGGAGCAACTTAATAACTCAAATTGATCTAATTTTAAATAACCTGCATATGGGGCGTTGGTAAGATTCCATAAATCTTCAGCTTTATTTAATAAAGACCCTTTGAAATCAGCTTTAAATTCTTGGGTTAAATTAATTTGATAACAATCTCCAGCTTTAATATATTCCTGTATTTTATTAAAAGCCGAAAAATATTGTTCTTTAGACCATCTTGGCTGAATAGCAGTTTTTAGTTTAAATATATTTTGAGATTTATTTATATTAAAAGCCTCTAATTTTTTTTCAATATATTTGAATAGGTCTAAGGCATCTGCTTCATCACTAAAAAAATACCAATCATTATCTATATATTTTAAAAAAGAACGATATTGGCCTAAGAATAAAGATGGCTGTATATGAGTTTGAGCATTAATAAATTGATGTGCAGAAAAATCATAACTAATAAAACCGATATAGCCGCCGTTAAAACTTGTTATCGTTTTAATATTTTTATTTTCTTTTAAGTCTTTTTCTTTTAGCTGGATAAAATCTAATAATTGATTTGATATTGATATATTTTTATATTTATTAAAATTTTGACGCTGGAATAATAAGTTGTTTTTATTCTGAATAAGAAAGTATTGCTGAGGAAGAAAGCCAATAATAGGGTTGTAGTTGTCATTTAAATAAATGAGCCCAGTTAATCCTTGTAAATTTTTTAAAATCTCGGCAGCATTTTTACCATGTAATGAGATTTTTTTCTTTAACTGAGACATTTTTAAATAACAGAATAGTTAATGAGGGAAATATTAGTTTACTACAACTTGTGGATCATCAGGGAGAAGACTTAAAGGAGAGGTACTTTTTGCTGATAAAATAGTCGAATTTTAGTGTGGGATTAGAGTTATATTTGGAAGCTAAAAGCGAAATAAATCGAGTGTACCGTTTGTCGGGTAGTTGGCAAAAAATGCACAACACTAGTTGAACAAAAAGTAACGTAGATGTAATTTAGTAATTGCTAAGCAAAACTACTCAAGGATTGGAAGTTTCGGTTGCTATAAAAGAAAAATGCAACTTGAGACAATGAGAGTGGTTGAAGTCAAAAAATAAATGCTCTTGGGAGAGTGCTCAATGAAAATGTTCACTAAACTTGCTTTAGTTTCTTCTTTAGCTATCAGTGCAAATGCAATGGCAATGCAGTCAATGGACGATGCTGCACTAAGCGCTGCTACAGGTCAAGATGGTATTAACATCGGTATCGCTTTAGGTTCTGGCGGTGTTTCTATCGATAAATTATATCTACACGATAATGATGGTTTAGCATCATCAACTGGTATTACTGGTGCTTCAGGTACTGGTGGTGCAATCGCAATCAGCGGCGTTACTCTTACCCAAACAGGTACAGGTAATCTTTTAGATTTAGCAATTGATACAAATGGTGCTTCGGGCTCAAACGGTGCTTTTTTAAACGTTGCTGCGACAGTAGGTGCGGTTGATATTCATGTAGGTTCAATTGGTGTAGGTACTTCTGGTACTTTAAACCAAACAACTGCTGTACGTGGTATTACAGAAACAGCTCCAACTGAAATTATCTCTGGTTTAGATTTATCTTTAGGTCAGATTTCAGCGAATGTTCAGTTAGGTGCTACACCACAAGGTGCAATGATCAAAGTAAATTCGAGTTTAAAAGGTGGTTTAACACTATCTAACTTTGGTATTAATGACGCTGCTGGCGGCGGTAAAATTGTCCTAGATAAAGTAATGGTACGTGGTGCTGGTAATACAACTGGTGATTTAGACGTTAATGCGAATATTTCAGTTGTACCAACTGGCTTAAAAATCCAAAATAATAGTACTCAAGGCATGAATGTATATGCGCAAGGGATTCACCTAGGTGCTGCTGCTAATGCTTCAATTGGTGATTTAGAAATTCAAGGTTTAAATGTAGGTACTTCTACAATTACAATTTCTGGTCACTAATTTAAAAAGTTCAAAATAAAAAAAGCGCGTTTAATACGCGCTTTTTTTATTGAATGAAAATTTAAAATAATTTTATATATTTAATTTATATAATATTTTTATATGTGTAATAAGTATATTAAAAATACTGATGTTTAAGAATGAGAGTTAATTAACACTTTAATTAAAGTAGAACTATGCATTCATCAAAAAGATTAAAAAAAAGCTGTTTTTTACAAAAAAAAAAGGTATCTTCAACACACAGGGATGTAGAGCTATTGCTCTAAGAATAAAATGAATAAGGCCGGTTAGGCCACAATTTAGACCAAGTGCTTATGTTAGAGATAGTTTTAGGCTCAGCATTGATGTATTACTTTGCGACAGAAGCCTTCGAAATAGAAAAAAAGCCACCAGGAACTGTTTATTACACAGAGACTGCCGACTCACGTAATTTATCATTTCATCGAAATCACATTGAACCAGTCAAAATCAAACCTGCTGTAGAAGATCAATTTCGCGGAATTGTTCGGCAAGCATATGACTATAGCTGTGGTTCGGCTGCGCTTACCACTTTGTTAAATGGCTATGTCGGAACCAGTTTGACTGAGCAACAGACCATGAGCGGTTTGCTACAGTATGGCGAATATCAACGCATTATTGAGCGTCGAAGTTTCTCATTACTCGATATGAAACGCTTTGTCACAGCAATCGGTTTAGATAGTGGTGGTTATCGCGGTGAGTTCTCTGATTTAGTAAAACTTGGGCAACCTGCAATTGTTCCAATTTCTTATGCTGGTTTTAAACATTTTGTTGTATATAAAGCTTATAAAGATGGGCGAGTCTATGTGGCTGATCCTGCATTAGGCAATATCAGCTTTGATGAAAATCGCTTTAAAGAAATTTGGGATAATAATACTTTATTTGTTATTTCAGTCCCCGAATCTCAGCGTAAAGATCTATTGGCTTTAAAAGATGCAGATATGCGTCATGTAGAGGATGCAACCGTCAACAGATATGCTTTTGTTGACGTGCAATATCCGACATTTAATTATGATCGTTTAGCAAATAAAGCCTCAACCATGAGACGCGTATTAGATAACGATAATCACTCTGCAACCTATGGACTACCAATAGAAACCTATATGCGTCTTTATTACAAACGTAAATAGTCAAATTTTAATTTAGTAAAATAAATAAATTGGGTGGGAAAAAATATGAATAATCGATGGATAAAGATGAGTGTATTGGCCTTAAGTATGAGTGCCATTACAGGGACAATTTATGCTGAGGATCAAGTACAACAAGGACAAGTAGGCGGATCGAGCCAAGATGTAAATGCAGGTAGCACAGGAAGTTCTACACCTGTAGATACAACAAGCTCGAATACAGCCATAGCAGGAAGCACAGTACAGTCATCTGATACACCTGCAACGGACAATAGCACTGTACCCGCCAATGAGGGGGGGGCACATCAAGCTGCAACTGCATTACAGAAAAAAGAAGGTGATGCAAGTCAAGAGACGAATTTACAAGAAGTATTTACTTCAAATGAGCGGCAATATTCGTTAATTAAAAAAGGGGGCATTTCATCTTATTATGACCTCGATTACACATATTATCGTGATACACGAATTGATTTAGCTTTATCAGATAATTCATCTCAACTTAACCGTTTACGCGTCGAAGAAGATGCGAACCATACTTTAACAAATAGTTTTACGGTCCAATATGGAGTTTTGGACAACTTAACTTTATCGGCAACTCTTCCTTTTGTTGCAAAGTCTGAAATTATTCGTGATACGACTACTGCTGGGTTAGGGGATATTTCTCTTGGCGCTCGCTGGGAGCCCTTCCCCTTAAAACAAGGCCGATTACCATTGGTACTTTTTGGTAGTTTATCGTCTAAGACAGGTGATAGCCCATATGAAATTGGTTTAGATGAGCTATCAACAGGTAAAGGTTACTACTCAGCTGGCGTAGGTGCGAGTACTCGTAAATATATTGATCCAGTTGTTTTATTTGCTTCTGCTTCTGCCAATTATGGTTTTAAAGAAACAGGTTTGAATCAGGCGCGTGGTAGCGGGGCTAAGGGGCCAAGGATTTTAACTTCTTTTGATCCAGGCATTAGTGGCGGCTTCTCATTCGGTTTTGCTTACTCATTTAACTACGATGTTTCATTAACCATGTCGTATCAACAAAGCTTTAACATGAACGCTGAGTTTGAATTTAATAATGGAGATGAATCATATAAATCGCCAGACCAAAGTAGTGCAATGTTGTCTTTTGCTCTTGGTGTCCGTGTTTCACCTGAAACAATTGTTAATGGTACGGTAGGTATTGGTTTAACCGAAGATGCGCCAGATATTTCACTTGGCTTGTCATTCCCGTTAGATATTTTAGGTTTTACTAAAAAACAAAAATAAGGAGATATGCAGGTGAAATATCCTAAATTATGTCCTCTAACGGCGGCAATTGTTATCTCCGGTTTTTCTAGCTTTGCCAATGCTCAATTAGGACAAAACTTAGCTGTTGATATTCGTTCACTATCGATGGGGAATGCTGTAACGGCAGATCCGCCAGGGATTAGTGCAGTTCATTTTAACCCAGCAGCACTAGCGAAAATTGATGGGTTACAAACAGATGTACAAGGTATTCTTGCAAACTTTGATATCCAGCGTGAATTCTCAGCTCCTCCTGGGTACAACATTTTTGGCTATTCAGACGATCCTCTGGTTTGTAATGATGGACCAGAAATTTCTGCCAATATTTGTACAGATTTTAAAGATTCTGTACATGGTGATGTCGAGTATGCAAGCTTATATGTACCCATTCTTAAAAAAATGGTTGACTTGGGAGCGGGGTATCCACTCGTTGCGCCTACAGCAGGTATAGCCTATAAACCACCAGGCTCAAAAGTAACTTTTGCAACGGCAATGTATGCGCCTTTAGTAGCCGGTTTTGGAGCAGAAAATGGCAATCCTGGTAACTATATGGGACAACAGGTTGCTGTAGAGCGTATTACATATCTATCCCCATCTTTTGGTTATCAAGTAAATGATCATTTATCAATTGGTGCTTCGATTGGTATGTCGTATAACGCGATTGCTTTAAATACCGATTTACGTTTTCCTAATGAAATGATTGGTGTACTGCGTATGGTTGATGATGTGGTGTGTGCACCCTTCAAAGACAATAACGATATGATTACTGATCTGCTCTTATTGGGAATTTGTAATACGAAAGAAGGAATGAATCCATTTAATAAAATGGGTTCATTACAAGTTTCATTAGAACAATCATTAAGCCCTAGTTATAACTTGGGATTGCTTTGGGAGCCGACAGATGATTTTGGCTTTGGTATGGTATATCAAAGTGCTGCCAAGATGCGTCTCAAAGGCAAATACATGATTAATAATGCCAAAGCTCCTCAACAGTTGGTTCAGGGATTAAACTCATCGGCAACTGGGCAAATTTTAGCTGCGATTCTTGGACTACCAGGATATGTTCCTGATACTGAGTCTGGTTTAGTCGCGATGGATTTAGAATATCCTGCACATTTCCAGGCCGGTATTAAATACAAAATATTTCCAGATTTACAATTAAACTTTGATGTTGGATGGACTGATTATTCTGCCTGGGATAAGTTTAAATTTGAATTTGATAGACAGATTACATTATTAAAGATTGCTAAACTTCTATCGAATGATGTGACTGATAACTCTTTAGCATTGCCATTAAAGTTTACTTCACCATGGAGTTGGGGTATTGGTTTAGAGTATTCAGCAACTGATCGTTTGAAGTTACGAGCAGGTTATGAGCCGCGTGCTAGTTCTATTCCTAATGATAAACGTAATACTATGGTTCCGATCAATAATGCGCAATTATTCGGTTTGGGCGTAGGTTATCGTTTTGATACGGATACAGACTTAGATCTTTCTGTCGGTTTCTTACGTAGTCGTGACAATATTCCAGCTTGTAGTAGTACTCTATCGAATAAGTGTGGTGTCGATAATATCTTATTAAACCCTTATTCAGGTTTAGATGTAAAAACGAATACAAAAGTCACAGTACTTGGTTTGAGTTATAGAACAAAATGGTAAAACAGTATAAATGGATGTTTAGCCCTAGTTTCGCTATTTTAACCTTATGTGTTGCGATAGCGAATGTTTCTGTTTCTTATGCAGACGGATTTTATACGATTATAGGTCCCGATGGTCGTCCTATGATTGTGCCTAGTAGAAGAGTTGATCAGGAAAAACAGTCTCTCCCTAGCATAGACGTACAGTCCAAAAATCTGCCAGAGAAGACTGTAGCTTTGCCTGTTCAAAAACTTTCAAGGGAAAAAGAACAAACTACAGATTCCTCGAAAAAAGTAGAACAACAAACAGAAAAGAAACTAAATACTGCACCGACTGCACCGACTGCACCGACTGCACCGACTGCACCGACTGCACCGACTGCACCGACTGCACCGACTGCACCGACTGCACCGACTGCACCGACTGCACCGACTGCACCAAAAAAAACTCAAACTGCTACTGTTGCTGATAAAGAATTAAAAACATCTACGGAGAAAACTAAATCTTTCGAAGGTGAAAAGGTTCAACCAGTCGCTAATAATGAGTGGAAGAAAAAGCTTATTTTAGTACCGCCGCCAATAAAAAGCACATCACAGGCAGCTCCATCAGCCGTCTCTTCACAGGATAAATCTAAATTTACAACGATTGATAATATTGAATATGTAAATAATGAGTATCTCGAAGATCAAGAATTTAATCTTGAAGGTAAAAAGCGTTTTTATCTTATGCCTGACGGCTTAGGAAGAACTGAATCAATAGAACGTAAAAAAGGTGTGAGTCGATCAACTTTAGATCAGCTTTTTAATCGGCAGGTTAAAGATGAAGAGTCTACTGTGGTATTGGCTCCAACATATATGCGTTTATCTTCGCAAGAGTTAGAAGCAGCTTTTGAACAAGACAAATGTTTTATTAAAGGTTATAACAAACAAATTAAGACACTTAGTATAAATAAAGAAGTAAGTGTATGGCCTCGTAAGCCATTGAAAGAAAAATTTGAATATGAGGTTGTACAGTTAAACCCTTCTGTTCAGCATTTAAAACTTATGTCATTTGCTGCTAGTAATGAGAAGCCTCTTTATTACTGGCCTTTAGTCATCTTTTTAGATAATAAGGGTTGCATTTTAGAAGGAGTTAGTGGGTTTAAGAGTAAATCTTATCCTTCTACGATGTTACAACATTCATCAATTCAAGGTGTTTTAAAAGTACCACCTTCGGCACATTACATGATGATGACACCTTTATCTTCTGCAGTGGATGTTGCAGAAAAAGAGTTAACAAATCAGGGACAAATTCAAATTTCCGTATTACGTTAAAAATAAGTAGGGTATCTAATGAATAAAAAAGTTTTATGGCCTTTTGCACTAACCACATTAGCGATTATGCTAAATGGTTGTGGTGGCGGTAGTTCCAATATTAGTGAAGATCCGAATTCTGGTACTAATAACGGAAATTTATCTTCAGGTAGTTGTACGCCAACAACGAGCGACACTGGTGCAGAAGATACAACTTGTTTGCAATTCGCTTTAGATTATCCGATAGCTGGTATTAATTTCGATTGTAGTTCGGCAACAAATTTTCATTATGCGACTAAACTTTCAGGAAATGCGGTAATTGGATCGTGCAAAGTAGGAGATACAGCACGTTTTTATATTCAAAGTAAAGATAATAAAAAGGTTTTCTTAGGAAACGTTAATCTGGATACGATTGGGAAGTTTACTGCCGTGAATGGTAGGACTAAAGTGATCAATCCGATATATCTAAGAGTGGTGGATTTAGCAAGTGGTATTACAGGTAAAATTCCAGCAACATTAGATAAAAATGATGAAACAATTAAAGTAGCGATTGCTTTAATAAAAATCTTTCAAAGTATTGGTGTGGAAAATGATGATAACCTGATTGGGGATATACAACCCACCCAACTTACAGATACAAAGAAAGATCAGCTTACTAAAATTTCTCAGAGCATAACAGCTACAGAATTAAAAAATGGTGCGTATGCAAGTATTTTAAAACCTTGGTTAGATGTAGGACAAATCTCTGATGATGAAGCTTATAAGTTAGTGGTACAAACGACTAACTTAAGTAATGCTGGCATTTTTGAGTCATTCAATTTATTTACTAGTTCAAGTCCCATATTTCAAAACTATCAAGTTTTTTATGGGTGTAATAGAACTACACAGGAAGAATGTTTTAATAACACAATTAACTTAAGACATTCAGCAGATGAGTTTTATTTATTATCAGACCGACAAGGTTATACATTAGGATATGGGTTGCAGTGGAAGGGGAATGCTATTGCAATAAACAATCAAGTACAAAACCCTTATTTGTTAACCTCAAAAATTAAACCAGCTAGATTAAATGCAAATGCACAGAATGCCTGGTTAAATCCTATTAGCCGTGAGATTCAGCCAACTACTCCGCTTCGTTTTAGCGCCTCTGATAATCCGAATGAAGATTTACAGATTTATCAAGGTAAATTCTTTAATGATTATGGAGTGGCAGGGACAGAACCATTCTATAAATACTTAACAAAACTCAGTACAGGTAATCCGCAACATTATGGCTTCTGGCGTCAAAATGTTGATGGTGATAGCTACAATGGGATATTGAGTATTGTTAAAAGCAGTCCTATTAGTTATCTAGAGAGAAGGGTTTTCAAAACTTCTGGTAACGTAAAGGTGGGAGAGAATTATATTTTTCCTCTTTATGCGACTCTGACATTTAATTTTTCAGATAAGACGATTCAACCTGTAAATTTAGGTATTGTTATTGATGAACATGGGGATATTCGTACTGATATCAAACCTAATTCAATAACAAATGATATGTCAGGCCAATGTGCGACTGTGTCTGACACTAGTTTAGTGGATAGTAATGGCGTACAACAATATCGAATTGGTACTACAGCGGCGACAGTTGATGATCCTTCAAATAGCCAACAGTCTGTTTACGTTCGTATGATTTTATCTAATCCAAAATTTGAGAATATTGATGGTGCAATGGTTGGGGTAACTTTTGTAGGCGTTTCTCCGGGGCCTGCGAAATTGAATCTATTTAATTTATTGGCAAATAAGGTAGATAGTACGAGCATTGATTTCGATACTAATACTGTTTGGTTTAATCAACATGCGGCAGCTCAAGAAAGCTATAATACGCTTAAGGATGTGCCTGCTCCAACCGCTGCGGATAAAGCTTTGGCTCAACGTAAATTTGGTACAGTAACAATCAAACTAGCGGATCAATCTATTCCAGCTTGTAAAGCAATTAAAACTAAGTCTTAAAATATTAAACAAATAAAAAAGACCGCTAGGCGGTCTTTTTTATTATCTAATTGATTAACCCGTATGATCTAAACGCGTACCCAAAGTTTCAAGATGGGTTGGGAAAACTTGTTTTTTACGGTCTTCAAAATAATGTCTTAGTGTATGTTCAACACTAGGGAAGGCTAGCTCTCCCCATGGAATTTCATGCTCTTCAAACAGACGACTCTCAATGCTTTCTTCACCTGCACCAAAAATCCCATCTTTCAGCTGTGCTTTGAAAAGTACATAAATTTGACCAATACGTGGAATATTGTACATACAATAAAGTTGTTCTATTTCTATCTCGGCTTCTGCTTCTTCACGAGTTTCACGTGCTGCCCCTTGTTCCATGGTTTCGAACAATTCCATATAGCCAGCAGGCAAAGTCCATAAACCATAACGAGGTTCAATCGCACGACGACAGAGTAGTACTTTGTCTTCCCATAACGCTAAGGCACCGCATATTACTTTGGGGTTTTCATAATGAATATTTCCACAATGAGTACAAACACGGCGTACTTTATGATCACCTAAAGGAATTTTTTGTTCGGTTTTATGCCCACACGCTACACAGAAACTCATAATTATCATCGAGTATAGAGATGACTCAGCATAACTGAATTTTTAGACTTACGCATCAACTCTATTCCCTAAGTTTGATTTTCAGATATGATGCAAAGAGAGATAGAATAATAGGTGAATGGTATGGAAGAGCACTTGCTAACAAAAAAGTTACAGCAAAGATTGCGCTTTTCCACCCGCATACAAGAAGCACAAGCTGCAGTACTCATTGCCATTACTAATGAGAATAATCCAAAGGTACTGCTTACACGCCGTTCAATACATATGAACAACCATGCGGGGGAGGTTTCTTTTCCTGGTGGAAAGCGTGATCCTAGTGATACCAGCAATATTGTTGTAGCGTTAAGAGAAGCTCAGGAAGAGACAGCTTTAAATCCGTTTGATGTACAGTTGCTCGGCGATTTGCCAATGCAACGTGCAAGAAGTGGTTTGTCTGTAAAACCGATCGTTGGGCTTATTCCTCCAGAGGTGACTTTAATACCTCAGCCTACTGAAATTGATCGAATTTTTTTTGTGCCTTTGCAAGAATTAATCGATACAAGACCAATGCCTTATGAAGTGCGTTATGCTCATCAATCTTTATATTTTCCGAGTTTACAGATTGATAATGAAATTATTTGGGGTTTAACTGCTCGTATGTTGGTTGCTCTGTTTAAATATGGATTGGGTTATCAGAAAGATTGGCCATTTTTACTCAATTCACCAACATTTGGCATGCCAAAATTTTCTCATAAGAATAAATGATCAGGATTGATAAATTATGATGTATAGCTATCAAGGACAGCACCCAAAAGCCTTACATGAACCATGGGATGGTTGGGTTGCTCCAACAGCAACGCTGATTGGGCAAGTGGAATTAGGCCGTCAGGTCAGCATTTGGTTTGGAGCTGTAGTACGTGCCGATAACTGTGTAGTTCGAATTGGTGATTTCTCTAATATTCAAGAAAATTCTGTACTACATACCGATGCGGGCCTTGAATTGAACATTGGTGAATATGTCACGGTCGGACATAAAGTCATGCTGCATGGTTGTACGATTGGTGATAACAGCCTGATTGGTATGAACGCCGTAATTTTAAATCGGGCTGTGATTGGTAAAAACTGTATTATTGGTGCGAATGCCTTAATTCCTGAAGGAAAGGTGATTCCAGATAATTCAGTAGTGATGGGTTCACCTGGCAAAATTGTTAAAACTTTAGATGAAGATGGCACTGCAAAAATACGTTTGAGTGCATTGCATTATGCTGAGCACTTTAAGAACTATGCAGATTTAAAAGAATTCCACTTTTAACTCTTTTTTAGCAAAATATTTTTATGCCAAGCACAAGCTTGGCATTTTTATTTAGAAAGAGAACAACTCGCCTATCAGAGCCGAGTGGGGTATCATAACCCTCGTTTTTAATCTGATTTAATACTAAGGTTGTGCATGAAATTGCTGGCGTTGGAAACTGCAAATGAGCAGTGTTCTATCTCATTAGTCGATGAAACCCAAGAACTGTTTTTTCAACTCGATACGCGGGCGAAAGCACAAACCCAGACCATTTTGCCCATGATTGAGCAGGGGCTACAACAAACAGGTCTTGAGGTTGCTGGTCTGGATGCAATTGCCTTTAGCCGTGGGCCGGGTTCTTTTAGTGGCGTCCGAATTAATGCAGCTGTGACTCAGGCTTTGGCATGGTCACAAGATTTACCCGTTATTCCCGTTTCGAGTTTGCAAGCTTTAGCACAAGCAGCATACCGACTTGAAGGTTTGGAACAAGTGACTGCGGTTCTCGATGCGCGTATGAATGAAGTTTATATTGCAAGTTTTGTTCTCGATGAGCATGGAATCATGCAGTGTATTGATGAAGAAAAATTAATGGGCTATGAGCAAGCGGCTGCTTATGCAAAACATTGCTTAATTGGCTCGGGTGCGAAGCTCCTTCAAGCTGATGCAGAACATCAAACAATCACTGCAACTGCTCAAGACATTGCTTCTATTGCACGTGTTTATGCAGCGCAAAAGCAGTGGGTTGATGCTGAACATGCTTTACCAGTTTATTTACGTGATGATGCATGGAAAAAAATAGCAGATCAGGGTAAAGCAAAATAAAGGCACTACTCATGCACATATATTTTGAAGTAGATTTTCAAGAACAAGCACAGCACTACCAAGCTGTGCTTTGTTCTAGAGGTGTGACTGTAGAATTGCAGCCAGTTGAAAAGCTGAATGCACGTTTTTTGCGTTTAAATCCTGAGTTGGCACTTTGTGTAGATGAAAACGGGTTATGGCTATCTGCAAATGGCATGAAAATGCAGCCCGATTGGAAAGCCGAAATTTCCCGTTTAAAACGTGCAAGTCTTAAATCAGAAATGATTGCCCGTGCTTGTCAGCTTGGAGAGAAACCAGTTTTGGTCGATGCTACAGCTGGTTTAGGACATGATAGTTTACTCATGGCTTATCTGGGTGCACAAATACAGCTGGTTGAACGCCACCCAATTTTATTTACCTTACTTGAAGATGCAAAAGCACAAGCTGAGCAAGATAGCTTTTTAAGCCAGTTTATGGATCGGATCCAACTGATCTTTGCTGACTCAGCAAGTTATTTACAGCAGTTACAGCAAACAGCTCAAATGGTTGATGTAGTTTATCTAGACCCGATGTTCCCACAACGCGATCAGAATCATCAAGTAGTCAAAAAGCAAGCCCAAGTTAAAAAACAGATGCAGCTTTTACATCTACTTTTACCCGAGGATGGCGAAATGGATTTGGGGGATAATTTGCTGGTTTTGGCACAGAAAGTTGCTAAACGTGTAGTGGTTAAGCGACCACGCCATGCTATTTTTTTGGCAAATCAAGAGCCAGCTCATCAATGGCAAGGAGATGCTTGTCGTTTTGATGCGTATTTTCAGTAGGCTTATGTAAGGTTAGGTTTTATTGCTTGAATAATGCACAAATATATGTGATATAGTTCAAAAGCATGATTGCTAAAATTCTTAGCAGGCATACACTTAAGATGCCTGACAAAAACGAAATTTTTGAAAACCTTTTATGATTGATCTTAAACCCTCCATTAACTTTTGGCATGATTTTAAAAGCAACCAAATTGCCGGAATGTGGCTGTTTTTGGGATCAAGACGTTCTTTACAAATTGTACATCCCTCTATTCTCCAGCTCATTGTCTGGGGAATTTTAGGGGGATGTACTAACTCACTTTATAGCTGGCTTGTGGCTGGTCAAATCGGTGATTTTAATTCACAAGGTTTAATTGGTTATGCACTTTGGCCATTCATTGCCTTAATTGTTGGGATTTTCTTATCACAGCGCACCAACCAACCTCGCTTAATGCTAGTGCCTGCTTTACTTTGGTTGGTACTAGATACAAATATCTTATTAATTCAATGTTTAATTCAGTATTTGGGTTCTAACGGTTATCTCAACTTTATTCCCGATGCTATTTATAACGGAATTTTACCCAGCCTATTTGTAGCGTTGTTTGTGTGGCAAAGTTTAGCAGTAATTTGGGTTTTCTCGCGCGAACTCAAGTGGCCTTGGTGGGAACGTGCACTTGTCATGGTTGCGACTATTGCCACAATGGTGGTGTGGCAACTTTCCGTAAAAGATCAACCCATTTGGAAGGTCGAAGATTCGGCTCCAACATTTGCTGAAGATGCTTTTTACGCACAAAGTAAGCTACTGACTGACTCTTTAGAGAAAGTGCAATATGGTGAGCAGGCAAAAAGTCATTGGTATTTTTTAGGCGTGGCAGGTGATAGCTACCAAGACGTTTTTAAATCGGAAGTAGTCCGAATTAAAGAACAGTTTGATACACGCTTTGGTACTGTGGGTCGTTCGATGATGTTAGTCAATAATCCAGACACCCGTACAGAAATTCCAATTGCCTCTAAAACCAGTATCGAGTTAGCCCTACGCCGTATGGGTCAGCAAATGAACCGTGATAGTGATGTGTTATTTCTATATATGACTTCACACGGTGAACAGAACCACTTTGAAATTGAAAATGCGCCATTAGATCTAGGGCAGGTAGACCCTAAATGGTTGCGTGAAACACTTGATAAATCCGGTATTCGCTGGCGTGTGATTGTAATCTCAGCCTGTTATTCAGGTAGCTTTATTCCTGCTTTACAGTCTCCAGATACCTTAATTATTACTGCATCTGCTGCTGATAAAACTTCTTTTGGATGTAATAACGAAGCCGACTATACTTATTTTGGTCGGGCTTTCTTTGATTTAGCTATGCGAGAGCAATCTTCGATGAAAGACTCGTTTAGTACAGCTAAGCAAACGGTAACCAAATGGGAAGTAGCTCAAGGTGTAGAACCTTCAGAGCCTCAGTGGATGATTGGTAAAAATATGGAACTCATGCTACCTCAATTGGAAAAGTATCTATTTCCTCAGCAAAATACTGGTAGTGTAGATATTGCTCAAACAAAAACAGAGGCCAAAAACGATGCAACTCCTGCAAAAAAACCGCTGCTTTGAGGGTGAGCAGCGTATATACCAATTTGAATCTTCTTATTTAAAAGGTCCAGCTAAGTTTGGTGTGTATTTGCCACCAGCCGCTTTAGAAGGTAAACCTTGTTCAACCTTGTTTTATTTAGCAGGTTTAACGTGTACTGAAGAAACTTTTGCCATAAAAGCACATGCACAGCATATGGCAGCACAGTTAAGTTTAATACTGATTACACCGGACACTTCTCCTCGTGGAGAACAAGTCGCTGCAGGGGATCATTGGGATTTAGGTCAAGGCGCAGGTTTCTATATTAATGCAACGCAAGCGCCTTGGTCTGAGCATTATCAAATGGAAAGTTATTTAATTGATGAGTTATATCCACGGATTTTAAAAAGCTTTCCTGTAAACGCTCAACAAGTTGGTATCTTTGGGCACTCAATGGGTGGCCACGGTGCATTAACTTTAGCGTTTAAATATCCTGAGAAGTTTAAGTCGGTATCTGCTTTTGCTCCAATCTGTGCGCCCACTGAATGTGCATGGGGAGATAAAGCGTTTAGTCATTATTTAGGTGCAGACCGCGAAAGCTGGTTGGCTCATGATGCCACAGCTTTAGTCTCAAAAAATGGTGCAGTATTTGACGAAATTTTGGTTGATCAGGGATTGGATGACCAATTTTATGAACAACTTCACCCTGAAAAATTTAAGCAAGCATGTTTAAAAGCGGGACAGCCTTTAACTTTAAGACAACATGCTGGCTATGATCATGGCTATTACTTTATTCAAACCTTTATGGATGAGCATTTGCAGTTTCATGCAATCCAGTTAGAAAAGGTAAATGGCTAATTAGTGCTGCCATTCCACCTGAAATTCTTGTTGAGCCATACGGTTTAGATGATCAAGTACCACTTTTTCTAAGTGGTCGTGGTCATCTAATTGGCTATCAATAGCAACGTTTAACTGCTCTGTTACAGGTGCAAGCGTAATGGTTGCTGTAGGCATTAAGATTTTGAAATCTTGTTCTGTTTCTTGGACTTCAAATTTGTGTTTCCAATGATTAACTAGACGTTTTGCAATACGTTTACCATCGTTTGTTAATAGATGAGTTGTGCTTTTCATTATAAATCCTCACATTGGTTAAATGTACCTTAACAAATTCGTTTAGTACTTGGCATTCTATTGTTGCAACATTACGTTGCAAGTTTGAAATGTTGTCATTTGAGCAAGGAAGAGCGGCCCAAGTAGGTGGTTTTTTGTTATAATTTTAAGCCTCTCCTTAAATTTTTAGCCAGGTCATCCACCTATGTCCAAGCCTTATTTGATTGCTCCTTCTATTTTATCTGCTGACTTTGCTCGTTTAGGTGCGGATGTAGACAAAGTGTTAGCCGCGGGTGCAGATGTAGTGCATTTTGATGTAATGGATAATCACTATGTTCCAAATTTAACTTTTGGTGCTGGCATTTGTAAGGCTTTAAAAAATTATGGAATTAAAGCGCCTGTTGATGTGCATTTAATGGTATCTCCGGTTGACCGTATTATTGGAGATTTTTTGGAAGCTGGTGCTGATATTATTACGTTTCACCCAGAAGCCTCACATCACATTGACCGTTCACTACAACTGATTAAATCAGGTGGTGCTAAAGCTGGTCTCGTATTTAACCCTGCAACGCCATTACATTATTTAGATTATGTACTTGATAAAGTTGACCAAATTCTAATCATGAGTGTAAACCCCGGTTTTGGCGGGCAAAAGTTCATTCCAATGACATTAGAAAAATTGCGCGAAGCTCGTAAAATTATTGATGCGAGTGGCCGTAATATTCGTTTAGAAGTTGACGGTGGTGTTGGCCCTGCAAATATCCGTGAAATTGCAGAAGCGGGCGCAGATATGTTTGTCGCAGGTTCAGCCATTTTTGGTCAACCAGATTATAAAGTTGTAATTGATCAAATGCGTGCAGAGCTTGCGAAAGTAGGTAGTGTAGACGCTTAAAAAGTATGTTGAACCGAGAATAAGCTTGTGGATAACTTTGTTTATAACTGTATGGATAACTGTGTTGATAACCATATGGATAAGATGTTGGTAAAATAAACAAAATGAGATCAACTGCTTATTCTCTAGGCAGAATGTATGAAAAAAGAACGTTTTAGCGTTCTTTTTTTATGCGTGTTGGATATTTTATTATCTGGTTTTTTATTAAGCTTAACTAAAAAATAACCTGTGCAAAAAACGATATGGCTCTGTGTAAAAATCTTTTAGGCACATATAAGTATAAAACTGTAAAAGTGTCATGAAAAATAAAGCTAAATTTGGTTTAATAAGATTTTAGTAAGAGATTTAAACAATTAATGACGGTAAAAATTTTAGCGGTAGATATGGATGGGACTTTTCTCAATTCTAAAAAGCAGTACAACAAAGCACGTTTTTTAAAACAGTACGAACAACTCAAACAAAATAATATTCATTTTGTGGTTGCCAGTGGTAACCAACTCGCAAAGCTTGTTACCTACTTTCCAGAAATTAGTCATGAAATTGCTTTTATTGCAGAAAATGGCGCACATGTTGTAGATGAAGGACAAGAAATAGCTTTTGCTCATTTAAGTCAGCAACAATTTATTGAGACTTTAAAGGCGATTGATTCAACCTATACATCTAAAATGGTGATCTGTGGAAAACAGAGTGCTTATGTACATACGAGTATGCAAGCCGAGGACTATGCCAAAGTCGCTCGATATTTTGAAAAACTAACAGTTATTGATGACTTTTATGCACTAGATGACTTGGTGTGCAAAATTACTTTTATTGCTCAGAAAAACGAAAGTTTTACTATTTTTCAAGATCTTCAGCAGCAAAGTTTTGTGGCAGATAAAGTATTAGTTCCTGTTTCAAGTGGTTTTGACTTTATCGATCTTATTCTTCCAGATCAGCATAAAGCACATGGTTTGAAGCTACTATTAGAAAAATGGCAAATTGAACCTGATCAAGTGGTTGCGATTGGCGATAACAATAATGATATCCAGATGATCAAAGCTGCGGGTTATGGCTTTGCGGTTGAAAATGCAGTAGAAGCTTTAAAAGCAGTAGCGCCTTATGCGGCTGCAAGTAATGAACAAGAAGGTGCATTGCAGGTAATTGATTTAGTGCTTCAGCATCAACCACCATTTGTTTAATTAATTTAAAACAAACAGTTAAGATGGGAAATTGTATCTGTTTTAAAACTTGGTTATGCTAGTGCATCTAAGATTTATAAATTGCATAAGGCAATAAACGATAATGGCCCTACAACACTTACGCAAGTATGCTTGGTTTGTGTTCCTAATGACTTTGGTCATTGGGTGGAGTGGTGTGTCTATTGCTCAGACGCCTATGCAGCATGATCTTCACACTATGCCATGTCATAGTGAAAAAAACTCGCATAAGAATATGCATGTTCAAGCAGATGATCAGACTGTATGTCACCAAACCATGACTCAGTCTGATCATTCGCACGGTGAGCATTGTAAGGACTGTAACCCCGTACATTGTCAAATCGTGAATCTGGCATTGCAACAAGCAGTCCCAGATGTTGAATCACAATTTATTCCCATATCATCTCAATTTAGCAGTATTTATCAGGCTCAGCATTTAGCCGGATACTGGCAAGAAATTTTACGTCCTCCTAAAGCTTAATCCTTTCTTACTTATTTTTTTAGTTCAAAGGATTACAGCAATGTCTCATAAAACAATTAGCAGCTTAGTCGCTGTATTTGGGCTATTGGTTTCACCATGGTCCCTCGCGGCAATTAAGGAATATCACCTTAATATTAATGAACAACAGGTAAATATTACTGGTCAACCGTTAAAGCGAATTACAGTAAATGGAAAATTTACAGCACCACTCCTTGAGTTCGAAGAAGGGGATGATGCAGTTATTCATGTGCATAACCAATTAAAAAATCAGGATACGTCTTTGCACTGGCATGGTTTGTTATTGCCGGGGTTAATGGATGGTGTACCGGGTTTTAATAATTTCAAAGGAATTGCTCCAAACGGAGATTTTGTTTACCGCTTTAAGGTGAAACAAAATGGCACTTATTGGTATCACGCCCATAGTAAAGGCCAAGAGCAAGATGGTTTATATGGCCCGCTCGTGATTTATCCACAAGGGAAAATACCCGTAGCTGCACATGAAAAAACTGACCGTGATTATGTTGTGATGCTTTCAGATTTTCATAATTCTTCTAGCGATAGCATTATGAAGAATTTGAAAAAATCTGCTGAGTATTATCAAAATCGCCGTGAAACCGTATCTGATGTCTGGAAGCAAGTTAAAGCGCAAGGCTTAAAAGCAACTTGGCAAGATCGTTCGATGTGGAACCAAATGCGGATGTTAAAAACCGATATGTCTGATGTGACGGGTTATACCTTCTTAGTCAACGGTAAGACACCGCAGCAAAACTGGACAGGTGATTTTAAGGCGGGAGATAAAGTCCGACTACGTTTCATTAACGCCTCTGCCATGTCATTTTTTGATGTCAGAATTCCAAATTTGAAAATGACAGTTGTGAGTGCAGATGGGCAGCCAGTAAAACCTGTTGCGATTGATGAGTTTCGTATTGGCACAGCCGAAACCTACGATGTGATTGTTGAACCTAAACAAGCAAATTATCAGATTGAGGCTGAGTCAATTGACCGTAGCGGCTTTGCTATCGGTACTTTGCATGATGAAAATACTCAGGCGGTTGGTCCAATTCAAATGCCACAGCCACGCCCGCGATCTTTATTGACCATGGATGATATGGGCATGAGTCATGGTGATGGAGCGAGTGATGAACATGCTGGCCATCAAATGAACATGCAACATGACATGTCGACCATGCCTGAAATGAAAAAAGAGACAAGTCATGCCAATCATGATCATGCAATGATGAACATGGACCATGGCATGAAAGACATGTCATCTGACAAAAATGATCATTCCATGATGCAAATGAAGCACGACATGTCAGCGATGCCTGAAATGAAACACGATATGCAGCCAAAGCCATCTAGTGAGCATGATCACGCTATGATGAATATGAATCATGAGATGCCTGCTCAACCTAAAACTACAGTTAAAAAAGATGAGCCGGTGTATGGCTGGGCAAATGCTTCAACACCAGTCGGTATGAAAGCATTGCAGTATAGTGATTTGCAGTCTTTAACACCTCAGCCAGACACACGTGCCCCAGAGAGAGAACTCGTTATTCGTTTAGGCGGAAACATGGAGCGTTATATCTGGACCATTAATGGTAAGAAATTTAGTGAAGCTGCACCATTGCAAGTTAAATATGGTGAACGTATTCGCTTGAAGTTTGTGAATGACAGCATGATGGCCCATCCAATGCATTTACATGGCATGTTTATGCAATTGGAAAATGGTCAGCAAGCTGAAAACTTACCCAATAAACATACTGTTATTGTTCCACCAGGAAAGACTGTTACTGCGTTATTGACAGCCGATGCATTAGGAGAATGGGCAATTCATTGTCATCTGCTCTATCACATGAGTGCAGGGATGATGAATAAGTTGATTGTGGCTCAAGTGAATGATGGAGCAGTAGATGCATCTCAAGCACCTGTTCAATCTGAAAATGAGAAAGGAGCTAGTCATGCACATCACTAAGTTATTTTCTCAAATGATATGTTGCGGTGTTTTCTCTGGTGTATCGGTTGTTACTTTTGCCCAAGAACCCTTAACGCATGATCATTTACGCGAACATGGCGGTCAGGTTTATCAGGCGACTACGATTGATACGGGCTGGACTCAAAATGAAGAAGGAGAAGGCAGTTTTTCTTCTGAATTAGAAAGTTGGGTGGGAACTGATGAAAACAAACTGTTCATTAAAGCTTATGTTGAAAAGGCCGAGTCCGAAGATGCTAATTACGGTGGCTCATTACTTTACAGCCGAAATGTAGCTGATTATTGGGATGTACAGGCTGGGGTAAATTACGAGCGTTTACAGCGGAAAGACCAAAAGCAAGATCGCTGGGCTGGTGTAGTTGGTTTACATGGCATGGCACCTTACTTTTTTGAAACCGATGCCTATCTGTATGCAGGTGAAGACCAGCTATGGAAGCTAAGCCTAGAAACGGAAAGAGACTTACTCTTTACTCAAAAGTTGATTGGTAAACCTTATTTAAAAGCAGATGTTATTTTGCAAGATGAATCTCGCTATGCCAGTAAAACAGGTATATCGAGTTTACAAGCTGGTTTTCAAACCCGTTATGAAATAAACAAAAAGGTAATGCCATTTGTTGATTTCGGTTATGGCTATGAAAAAGGTTTAAAACAGACGGCTTGGCAAACTGGAACCGACTCTGAACATGGTTGGTATTATGGAGCAGGGTTAACACTTAAATTCTAATTGCAGAACAAAAAGTAAGCTTAACGACATGCCATTGGTTTATACTAATGGCATTGTTTTTTGTGTCAGTTATGGTGCACAGATGGCTTTAGAAAAACAAGAGAATCAAATAAATGCAAATAAAAATTGCTCAAATTGTGGGTGTACAAGTGAAGTCGCACCTCAAAAAGATATGGGTGCAAGTCAGCTCGTCTCTAAAAAGAGTCAATGGGTAAGCTATTATCATATTCCCAAAATGGACTGTGCCGCAGAAGAGCAGATGGTACGGATGGCATTAGCCTCTTACGCTGATGATATTCAAGAACTCTATTTTGATTTGCCTGCCCGTCATTTAGCGGTTTATCACAGTGCTCAGGCTGAAATGTTAACCCAAAGCTTACAGCGCTTAGGCTTGGGCGCAGAATTGCAGCAGACGCAACCTCATTATGATTACGTCGAAAAACCTAAAAAAGTACGAAGTAACACTTCTACAAGTGCATCGCAAAAACAGGTTTTACAGTGGTTGTTACTGATTAATGGGGTCATGTTCGTCATTGAATTTATGGCAGGCATCATTGCATCATCGACAGGGTTAATCGCCGATTCACTCGATATGTTCGCAGACGCTGCAATCTATGGTATTGCCTTATTTGTGGTAGGTAAAAATCTTAATGCTCAATTAAAGGCTGCACATCTTTCTGGTTGGTTTCAGTTCGGTTTAGCCATGATTGTTTTAATTGATGTGCTACGCCGTTTTGTATATGGCAGTGAACCTGTTTCAATTCTTATGATTTTAATTGGCGGGTTAGCACTTGCTGCCAATATTACTTGTCTTTATTTAATGAGTGATCATAAAAATAGTGGAGCACACATGAAGGCGAGTTATATCTTTTCTGCAAATGATGTCATCGTAAACTTAGGTGTCATTGTCGCGGGAATATTGGTTGCCATTACAGGTTCTCCTTATCCTGATTTAATGATTGGATTAATCATTGTTTTGTTTGTCTTAAATGGCGCACGAAAAATTTTACAGTTAAAAAACGAATAATATTTTCTAAGACAGGCAAGCTTTAGATAGGGTTTGCCTTCATTTTTTATTTTAAAGTAAACTGAGCCCTCACATAAAGGAGGAACGACCTCCCCCATATTGGGTAATCATGTCGGGACGACCTGACACTATAAAAATTAGTGAATGTTATGGCTTGGGCTATTTTAATTTTAGCAGGTGTATTTGAAATCATTTGGGCATATTCTATGAAAATGTCCGAAGGTTTTACACGTTTAACCCCTAGTGTTATTACCGTAGTTTTTATGATTTTGAGCGTAATTCTACTTTCAATTTCAATGAAAACTTTACCCCTTGGCACTGCCTATACGGTTTGGACAGGAATTGGCGCAATCGGGTCATTTCTAGTCGGTATTTTCTTTCTTCATGAGCCTGTTGGCGCTATGCGAATGATTGCCGCTGTATTGATTGTGTCAGGTTTGGTTTTAATGAAAATTTCATCGCCGTCCTAAGAGAATAAAACTATGTTGCTGTCTTATAAGTATATCAATTCGCCTGTTGGGCAATTAAAACTGGTTGCGAATGAAAATGCTTTGGTGGCAATACTCTGGGACAATGAAAATCCAAAACGTATTCGACTGGCCGAGCTGGTCGAACAACTTGAGCATCCAGTTCTATTAAAGACCGAACAACAATTAAAAGAATATTTTGAAGGTAAACGCCGTGAGTTTACATTACCACTAGATTTCGAAGGAACCGCATTTCAAAAGCAGGTCTGGTCTGCTTTACTGACCATACCTTATGGTGAAACAAAAAGTTATAAAGATATTGCTGTTCAAATTGGCAATGAAAAAGCGGTGAGAGCAGTTGGCGCTGCAAATGGCAAAAACCCGATTTCAATTATTGCACCTTGTCATCGAGTCATTGGTGCGGGCGGTGCCCTAGTTGGTTTTGCAGGTGGGCTTGATAAGAAAGATATTTTATTAAAACTAGAGCAACAATGAGCCTTTTTTGCGCTCGATTTTTTTAGACTTTTCTACTAAGCTGTCCACTATGATATTTCATGAAGAAGGTGCTTCATTGCATCCCTTTTTTGAAATATTAATCTTATTCATAACAAACTCTGGATGTTCTAAAATGGCTGTCGGTGACGTAACAATGCCACAAATGCATGTGGTAAAAGGTGTAAAAATTGGCTCAACAGAAGCATATGTACGTTACCCAAACCGACGAGATTTAGTCATTTTTGAGTTTGCAGAAGGTTCAAATGTTGCAGGTGTATTTACCCAAAATGCATTTTGTGCTGCACCTGTTCATGTCTCTAAAGCCCATCTTACCCAAGATAATCCTCGCTATTTAGTGATTAATACGGGTAATGCTAATGCAGGTACTGGACCTACAGGCTTGAAAAATGCTCAAGATACTTGCGCAAAATTAGCTGAGATTGCTGGGGTAAATAGCTCAGAAATTTTACCATTTTCTACAGGTGTGATTGGCGAACAGCTTCCAATGGAACGTTTACTCGCTGGACTTCGACCTGCATTAAACACTTTGCAAGAGGCTGCTTGGTATGATGCAGCATCTGGCATTATGACCACAGATACAGTACCAAAAGGCGCATCTGAACAATTTGAGCTTGATGGCATTACTTACACCATGACAGGTATTAGTAAAGGCGCTGGCATGATTCGTCCAAACATGGCAACCATGCTGAGCTTTGTAGCTACAGACGCACCTATTAGCCGTGATTTAGTACAAAGCTTATTAAAGACAACAGTTGAGCATTCATTTAACCGTATTACGATTGATGGCGATACCTCAACCAATGACTCTTGTATTTTTGTGGCAACAGGTCAGGCAGGTGGAGCTGAAATTACTTCAATTAACGATGCACGATATGCTCAAGTGTTAGAAGTACTGGCTCGTGTTATGAATCGTTTAGCACAGTTAATTGTACGTGATGGCGAAGGTGCAACGAAGTTTATTACTGTTGCTTTAGAAGGCGGTGGCAACACTCAAGAATGTTGTGATATTGCTTATAGTATTGCTCATTCGCCGTTAGTAAAAACCGCGCTTTTCGCATCTGACCCGAACTGGGGCCGTATTTTGGCGGCAATTGGTTATGCTGGAGTGAAAGACTTAGACGTATCTAAAATTCAGGTATGGCTAGATGATGTACAAATCTGTAAGGATGGTGGAGCTGCCGAGGACTATACCGAAGAGGCGGGTGCGCGTGTTATGGCACAAACAGAAATTACCATTCGAGTTGATTTAGGACGCGGTCAAGCCAAAGACACGGTATATACCTGTGACTTATCTTACGACTATGTCAAAATTAATGCTGATTACCGTTCTTAAATATCAGTTATAATCAAGCCTCGACAAAGAGGCTTTTTTATTAGCCCCATCTTTTGATATTAAATGATTCAAGTTAGTAAATCATTTAAGCAGTAACGTTATATGCGAGCAGGTATGCCAGCATGAAGGATAGAGAAGACGTTTTATGAGTGATGCGACTTTAATTGCCAACGATGCAAAAAACATTGTACAAGCGCATTTAGACCGTTTAGGTGAGCCAAAAGACAACCGCTTAAGTGAAGAAGCAAAACAACAAAAGTTTGCTCAGATCGAAGCAGAGCTCAAAAAACGTGATGCTGTCCTTGTTGCTCATTACTATTGCGACCCTGAAGTACAGGAACTTGCCGAAAAGACAGGCGGGTGTGTTTCTGACTCTTTAGAAATGGCCCGTTTCGGACGAGATCATGCCGCCTCTACACTGGTTGTGGCAGGTGTTAAATTTATGGGAGAAACAGCAAAAATCCTGTCTCCTGAAAAAACAATTTTAATGCCGACACTCGAAGCGACTTGTTCACTCGATTTAGGTTGTCCGGTTGATGAGTTCACTGCCTTTTGTGATCAGCACCCTGACTACACCGTAGTTGTTTATGCCAACACATCGGCTGCTGTTAAAGCACGAGCAGATTGGGTGGTGACTTCAAGCTGTGCAGTCGAAATTGTTGAGCACCTAGATAGCTTAGGCGAAAAAATTATTTGGGCACCAGATCAGCACTTAGGTCGCTATATTCAAAAGAAAACTGGTGCAGATATGTTGCTTTGGGATGGTGCATGTATTGTGCATGAAGAATTCCGTGCACGCGGTATTGCCAACATGAAAGCATTGTACCCAGATGCGGCTGTATTGGTACATCCTGAGTCGCCAGAATCGGTTGTAGACATTGCAGATGCTGTAGGTAGTACTTCTCAATTGATTAAAGCTGCACAGACTTTGCCAAATGAAAGACTTATCGTGGCAACTGACCGTGGTATTTTCTACAAAATGCAGCAAGCTGTACCAAATAAGATTTTAGTTGAGGCGCCAACAGCAGGTGAGGGTGCAACTTGTCGTTCATGTGCACACTGTCCGTGGATGGCAATGAATGAACTCGATGGAATTTTAGAAGTTTTACAAAAGGGCGATCAGGAAATACACGTCGAACCAGCGCTTGCTGAACGTGCCAAAATGCCTTTAGATCGAATGTTAGCCTTTAGTGCATCGTTAAAGCGTTAAAAAACCTCAAAATGCTTGTTAAATATACATTTGATAAGGATTTTTAACTTTTTTTGACAATAGGTGTTGACGTCTGAGGGCGTCGCGCCTAGAATGCACACCGTACCGCACGATGTGCGATACAGAAAAAGCTGAGATAGATCGGAGCATAGCACAGCCTGGTAGTGCACCTGGTTTGGGACCAGGGGGTCGTAGGTTCGAATCCTACTGCTCCGACCACTTAAAATAATATTTTAAGATCGGCGAAGTATCGCATGATAAGCATCATCGGTTAAGCGCCTGTAGCTCAGTTGGATAGAGCATCCGCCTTCTAAGCGGATGGTCACAGGTTCGAATCCTGTCAGGCGCGCCACTCGGTAGCTTGGTACATAGAACTATTTGATGGTGGATGTAGCTCAGTTGGTAGAGCCCTGGATTGTGATTCCAGTTGTCGCGGGTTCGAATCCCGTCATTCACCCCAATTTCGGAGCATAGCACAGCCTGGTAGTGCACCTGGTTTGGGACCAGGGGGTCGTAGGTTCGAATCCTACTGCTCCGACCATATTCTTGATTTTTAAAGAAAATCAGATATTAAAAACCCACTAAATTAAATCTCATAGTAAATATTACCCATACAACACCACGTGTTTATGCGTACATATATCTCACTAAAGCATTCCCAAATCATTCCCATCAAAAAAATGATTTGAGTATGAAAATCATGCAAAACCCCATATATTAAGCACCAACAAAAAATAATTAGGTTATGAAGTTTTTGAAGTAATAAAGTAATATTTTAAAATAAAACATTTATATTCAATAGATTATCCTATTTCCAAAATGTAAGATTGATGTAATAACCACGTAATTTATTTCTGTACAAATAAGTGTTTTTCAATCTAATTCCTATTTAATAAAATCAATGACTTATAAAATATTACTTTACTTATTACAAGAAATTACACTTTTATGTAATCTAATTTATCATTAATTATTAATAACTTAACTTCTGTTATTACTTTATTACTTCAAATCGATTTTAGAAACTAGAAAAGCACGTTTTTATGTTCTTAAAAAATGATATCGGGTAAGATTTTAACTAGGGCTATTTCTGGTAGAGAAATCTTATGCAAACTGAATTTGATCAATACAAAAGTTTTTTATTGCAGAGAGAAGAACTTTCCAAAACAAATAGATTAGCTCCTTGGTCAGATTACTTTGGAAACCCAATTTTTGAAAATGACTTAATTCAACACCCATCTGGTGAAATTGGTTTAGTTATATTTTTACAGTCAGAATATGAGCCATTAAACCAATGGCGTGTGAAATATAATGACAATGTTTTATCTAGACTTTGTTTGCAAATAGGTGATAAAGGACAAGCCATTGTAGTTGGTCATCCGTTAGAACACATAGAAATCATTCAAACTGTAGTACTGTAGTAATATGCAGTATCCGATTTCTCCATTTTTCTTCTCAATAGCCTAAGGTTTACAGGTTCTCAGCTTTTATCCAATAGTGTATATGATTGCAGTGAAATTGCTCCCTTTAGAGGAACCGCAGGCGCGCGGGTGACTGCGCTGGAGCCAGTAGCCTGCAATATAGATGATAATTATTCTCATTTAAGCGAGGGTTGCTAAAATCCCATAAAAAAAGCCAGCTAATGCTGGCTTTCTTGTTTCTAAACGATTATGTGACGTTTTTTAAATCATATTCCTTAAATCTAATGATCTCATCACCAGCCCACTCATTGAGCTGCTGCATGCGTGACTGGAGAGGAACAATTTCATTTTGATAAAACACTTCTGCTGCATCTTTAATTGATCCAAAACCTCCAGTATTGTTAGGAACAATACCCATGAGTTGTGGAGGTATGCGAAGTGCTGCCAAAGTATCATCACGGGTGATAGATTTAATATTTGTGAAGTCATCTTTTGCTGCAATTTCGGAAACAGGCAAGATCTGGATACCATCCTTTTTTCCACCAGGTGCATAATAAAATAAATTACGGAAGTTGCCTGGTCCTTTACTATCCTTTAGTGCCTGACGTAAGGCTGTAATATCATTCGGATCCTGTGCTGCATCATTCACATATAAGATGAACCCAGCATGAGATCCATTGTTGTAGTATTTACGACGGAATAATGTCGCCGATTCATTGAGCCATGCGCTTTGTAAAGCAGATATGTATTCAGGTGCTCCATAAATTTCCTGATCAATGTCTGTTTCTCGAATGTGACAAACCCGATTATAAAACTCAAATTCTTGATAGCCTTTATGGTCATCACAAAGTAAAAAGAACTGATCTGAATATTCACCACGACGCATATATTTTGCTAAAGCTGGTTTATATTGAATTACACTTCCGAGTCGTGATTTGATTTCTTCTAAGTAGGTATTGCCACACCAAACATAATCCAATGCGACTTGTTCAAATGCTTTTCGATTCAACTTTGCATGTGGAATAAAAAGGTTAGCCAGAAAATTACGTTTAAAAATAATTCCGCTATTTAAATATGGTGTCGATTTATATGATTTGGCTAAGCCATTCATACTAACCTGTGGTTCATACCATCGGCCATTAAACCAAGATTCCATGTAATCTGATAATTCATTTCCATTAAGTACTGGAACTGCATCACCAAAAGTAAAGGCCATTGATTCTTGTTTATTAGTTGATTTGCTCTGAAAAACTGGTAGTTGGCTTTTTGCAAAACTGACTAAACTTTTTGCTGTCGATAGGGGATTCATTAATAGATCTCCATGAAAGATTGATTCATTTGTGTTTGGCCTTCAAGTGGTTCGTTATAAAGTGCATGCATGAGAGACCAAGCTAGATCCGCATGTCCGATTTCTTCAGAGCGTCCAGCTGTAAATGTCATTTGGCGCTGACTTGCTGTAAGAGTTTTTTTAATGCTCATTAAGGATTGAGAAAGGTCAGTCCAGCCTGCGTCATACTCCAAACGACCATTTCTGATTACATCCATTGTTTTAAGCACAAGCTTTGTTTTGACTTCTGGTGAATAGCTGAACTCGGTGACATTTGGGAAAAATTGCTTAACTAATTGAGATACACCTGTTCCCATACCTGTTATATCAATGCCGATATAAGTCACGTAATAACGTAGTGTTGTCTGGCGAATCATCTCAGCTTGATTTTTAAAATCCATTCCCCGAAATTGGATTCTTTCAAGTACTCGAAATTTTCCACCAGGAACAGGGGAGGGAGCAACAACTACTAAGCCAGCACTATCACCGCTTTCGGCTGGGTCATACCCAATCCAGACTGGGTTATTTCCATAAGGTCGACTATGGAATGGTTTGTAGTCATCGGCCCAAACCTCCCATGAGTCAATCATGCAAGGTTGAAGCATTGCTAATGGAAAAATAGATGCGCCATCATCAATAAACTGGCACATCAACAGGTTTGCAAATTCTTCAGGTGAATATTCGAATCGCAATTCTTCAATATCGAATAAATCACACCCGCCATTTTCAGCATCTAATATCGTAACGATTTGACGCCACATGCGGTCTTCACATAAACGACCATTCTTTAGTGAATCATGAGATACATCGATATCCAGTCTTTGGTCTTTCGGTCGACCACGGTTATTACGTGTTCCAGTCCAGAATGTATATGCTTCATGTGCCATCGTCGAAGGCGTTGAAAAATAGGTTTTACGCCATTTTTTATGCAAAGCCATTGCTGATGCGACTTTGTTTAACTCATTGAAGCCAAACGTCCAGAAGAACTCATCAAAATAAAAGTTACCGTGGTGACCTTGGGCCGTTCTGTAGTTTGTACCTAAAAATGATAGTGAAGCCTGATTATTATCTGGGAGTACGATTGGATCTCCGACCAACTCAACTCCGCATGCCTCATAAGCAAAACCCTTGATATATTCTTTGAAAATATGGGCCTGAGCTTTTGACGCAGATAAGAAAATTTGATTACGGCCAGTTTTGACTGCATCGACTAATGCTTCGCGGGCAAAGTACCATGTCGCACCGATCTGACGACTTTTTAAGATTACTCGAGTACGTTGATTGCCTGCTTTATACCAATCGCGTTGATAGTCAAATAAGCTATCTTCAAAAGCAGATATAAGTTGTTCAACTTGTTCTTCAGTAAACTGATTATTTTCTTTTTTCTTCTTGGGTGCTGCATTACGCTTGGCAATATTGGGATTAAGATCCGCTTCATTACCACCATCTTTATAGCGTTCAATTCGGGCAAATTCTTTATAGTTTTTAAATAATTCGCCTAATTCTTTATAGTCACCACTCGATTTTTTGTTCTTTAGAGTGAGTGTCATTAAACGAACTGTTAATGCCTCTTCCACACGACTTTCTGATCGTGTTTTATCCCACTCTTCTCTGGTTTTCCAAGCCTGAACTGTACGTTCATTTTCGTCTAGCGCTTCAGCTATATCGACAATTTTCCAGCCAAGCCAAAAGAGAAACTTGGCTTTTAATTTGTTATCGAGAATCAGCTCTAGATTAGCTAATTGTGATAATTCATTCATGTTTTACGGATTGATTTAATTTCATCCGCAAACGATGGCAGGCAAGTTCGCTTTTATCAGTCATGGCAATTTGTATGTCAGTTATATACAAGCATGCTCAATTGCTACACATAACTAATATTGCCCATTCTGCACCTATTGAAATTGCCCAAAAAACCTTGCAACAGGTACAGCAGAATGACTGATAAAACACAGCCGAAAAAATTTAAATCGAAATGGTTTCGAGTTGCCGTGGCTGGTGACACTACAGATGGTCGTGAAATTCAATCTGAATGGATCATCCAAATGGCGCAAACTTACAATCTGAATACTTATGGTGCTCGTATCAATTTAGAGCACATTAAGGGCGTTTCTCCAGATGGCATTTTTGGTGCTTATGGTGATGTGATCTCGCTTAAATCCGAAAAAGTTACCATTAACGGTGAACAGAAAGATGCGTTGTTTGCTCAGATCCAACCAAATGAAAATTTGATTGCTCTCAACCAGAAAAATCAAAAAATTTACACGTCTATCGAAGTCGATGAAAATTTTGCAAAAACTGGCCAAGCCTATCTAGTAGGTCTTGCGGTTACTGATAGTCCTGCATCGCTTGGTACTGAAATGCTCTCATTTGCTGCTGGAGCAACTGAAAACCCACTTAAAGCGAAGAAATTACGTCCTGAAAATTTATTCAGTGCAGCACAAGAAACAAAACTCGAATTTAAAGAAGTTAAAGAGTCATTTGCCAGTGACTTGGTGAATAAAGTTAAGAACTTATTTAAAACCCAAGAACAGCAACAACAGCAGACTCAAGAAAACTTTAGTCAAAACGAACAAGCCATTCTTGAAATTGCACAACAGACAGCAAATCAGGGTGCTGAATTTTCCGAGTTCAAGAATAAATATGAGCAGCTTGAGTCTGATTTTAACCAGCTAAAAAACAAGCTGGATCAAGAGCCTCAAGGACAACCACGTCCTCCATCGACCGGCAGTAAATATTCAGAAGAAATCGGCGAAATCGACTGTTAATTCAATCGGTTCGAGCAATCCATTAATTCATATTTAGAGTAAACAAAATGCGTAATGAAACACGTGCTAAATACAATAAGGTTATGGTTGAGTTAGCTAAACTCAATAATGTTGAAGACGTTTCAAAGAAATTCACTGTCTCGCCTTCAGTTCAGCAAAAGCTTGAAGATCGTATTCAGCAATCTTCTGAATTCTTGAAAAAAATTAATATTCACTTAGTGCCTGAACAATCAGCTGAAGCTATTGGACTTGGAATCAATCGTCCTATCGCATCACGTACAAATACTAATACGAAAGATCGTCAGCCAGTTGATCCAACTGGTCTTGATAATCGTGTTTATTTCTGCCGTAAAACGGATTTTGATACAGCAATTAAATATCAAAAACTGGACCAATGGGCAAAATTCAAAGATTTTTATCCACGATTCCGTGGTGTGATCGTAAAACGTCAAGCACTTGACCGAATCATGATTGGATTTAATGGTACCAGTATTGCAGTTGATACTGACATTGTTGCTAATCCAAAACTCCAAGATGTCAATAAAGGCTGGCTGCAAAAAATGCGCGAAGAAAATGAATCGCGTGTGATGAAATCAGGTGCTGTACAAAACAAAATTACTATCGGAAAAACGGGTGACTACAAAAACCTAGATGCACTTGTAATGAATATCGTTGATGAAATGATCGACGAAGTTCATCAAGAGAATCCAGATCTTGTCGTATTGTGTAACCGAAAAACTGTTTCGGATAAGTACTTCCCACTGGTAAACAAAGATCAGGAAAACTCCGAAAAACTTGCAGCAGATATAATTATCTCTCAAAAGCGTATGGGTAACCTTCCAGTTTACTCAGTACCGTTTTTCCCTGAAGGCATCATTCTTGTAACGACCTTCGATAACTTATCGATTTATGTTCAAGAAAGTTCACGTCGTCGCACAGTCATTGATAATCCAAAACGTGATCAAATCGAAAACTTCGAATCATCGAATGAAGATTATTACATCGAAGATCTTGGTCTTGCTTGTATGGCTGAAAATATCGAAATTCTGCCGGAGTAATTCTTCATGAACTTGGCTCGAAAGCATTTCCAACAGCATCAGGCCATATCCGCAGCTGAAACAGCTGCGGAGTTCGGTACCATGCAAAATACAAACGCCTATGAGCAGCAACTTTTGCAGCTCAACAGTGATAAAAATCGTCTCAAAAATATTCAGTCAAAACAAAATAAAATCGAACTGAAACGCCAGTTACTTCCAAATTATAAGCCATATGTTGAAGGCATTTTAGAAGTGAAGCCTGGTGTTCAAGATGCAGTTATCACTGAGATTTTAGTTTGGGCAATTGATATCGGTGAATATGAATTTGCACTCAATATTGCTGAATATGTTCTTGAACATGGCTTGAAGCTACCAGATCGTTTTGAGCGTTCTGAAGCATGCTTTATTACTGAAGATATTGCTGATGAATTTTTAAAAACTCTTAAAACCGATGTTGCGGTAGATATCACTGTATTAGAGCGTTTAGAGCAGTTAATTACAGATGAATCATTGGTTCAGTCCAAGCGTGATATGCCTGATGAAGTTAAAGCCAAGCTTTACTTGGCATTAGGTAAAACTGAAATGCGTTTTGTCTCTGGTGAAGAGTTAGTTGATCTTGTGCATGCCACCCGTGCTCGTGATTTCTTAGACCAGGCTTGCAAGCTCGATGACAAATGTGGCGGTCGTACTGATCTAAACAAAATGACAAAGCTAGCCAGTAAATTGAGTGCAATCTTTAATAAAGAAGAACCTCAACCCTCTGAACAATCTACACAACCAGAAGCCACTAATATTTTATTAAGCGAAAACCCAGTGGTTAATGAAACAGAACAACCAGAAGTCACCAACGTTTTGTTAAATCAAAATGGAACGCCAGTGGTTGATAACCACGGTAGTTTGGTACCGACATCTGAATAAGTGCCCCGCACCGCACTGGAGTGCAATGGTCGTGATCTTCACATCACAGTAAATCTTCAACGAGCCATTGCCCCTCCCAGTGCACTATGAAGGAGATCTACATGGGATTTGTCGCAAATGGTGCCGTTACACCAAGCAATATCATTATTTCCAGTGGCACATTCTTTCCTGATATTTCTCTAGATGAAATACGAAGTGTTGTTCGTATCGACGGATCCATCACCGATGTACGTTTAAGACAAGTTATCCGCGAAGAAATCATTGATGTAAATCGGCTGCTTGCAAGCCTTGTGATGAAAGCCGAAAAACTGGTGGATTTAGCTGTTAATCAGATTGACGGTAAACCAGATACTGAAGTTCTTTACCTGTCAGCTGTCTCTAATGGGGTGGCTGCAAAAGTAAATGAAAACTATCGAAATTATGACAGCACTAACTCAGGTGTAAAAAAATCTGAAGTAACTGAATGTTCAGTTGAAGATTATCGTCGTAATAAGCAATGGGCAATTCAGCAGCTTAAAGGTGAAAACCACAGCATAGTTGAGTTGATATGAGCAAAACCATTACAGCAATTCAGAACGATACCGTCGATTCAATATGCTGGCGATATTACGGACGTAGTTCAGGCGTGGTTGAAAAAGTGCTTGAAGCGAATCCCAATCTAGCTGATATCGGTGTTTTTCTACCAATTGGCACTTCAGTGATTCTTCCTGATATCGATACACCACAACAAATTAAACAAACTGTCCAACTGTGGGATTAATAATGCCAGAACCAACTACAACAGCAGCTGTAACAGCAGTATCAATTAGCGCAGCTTCATTACTCCCATTCGTAAATGGTAATGCTTTACTTGGGGCGGTTTTCGGAGCAGCTCTTTTTGCAACAACGAAAAAAGATTTAAAACCTTTACAACGCCTTTCAACAATGATTATTGCTGTGGGTTTTGGATATTTGTTAGCACCGGAAGTGACTACCCGAACGTTCATTACTAATGATGCTACAGCAGGGATGATTGCTTCTATTTTTTCATTACCGATTATTTTAAAAATTATGGTTTGGGTGGATCAATCTAGCCTAACTGACATCTGGAATAAATTTCGTGGAGGAGGTAAGTCATGATCGAAATTATGTTTCAACTGATTGCTCTTATTGCATACCTGATCTGTGGCCTACGAATCATTTGTTTTGATGCTGAAGGTCTTCGTCATCGTCATGGCTTTTCAATTTTAGCCACGATACTTATTGCAGCTTTTATTGGCCAGTCAATTCACATCCTGTTTTTTAAAGATCCAGTCACTTTATGGGATGCAATTTTTGCAGTACTTCTGGCCGTCCTTATTTGCCGTGCGAAAGGTAATGTCGCAAAACTTATCTGGAGTACAACATGATTTTAAAATTCGGCTCTAAAGGTAATGATGTCATTACATTGCAGAAGCAGTTGAAAAAGCTCGGTTTAAAAGGCGTTAAGGGAAAAGAGCTTTCAATAGATGGTGATTTTGGTGCATCTACTGAATTTGCTGTAATGACATTCCAAAAGCAAAAAAACTTAGTAGCAGATGGCAAAGTAGGGGACAAAACAAGAGCAGCTCTATTTGACCAAGATACATCTAAATTTCTTAAAGATAGTGACTATAAAAAAGCAGCTGAGCGTTTGAAAGTTTCGGAACTTACCATTCGTGTTTTTGGTGCAGTTGAAGGCAGGGGAGTTGGTTTTCTTAGTAATGGTAAACCTAAAATCCTGTTTGAACGTCACCGTATGTATGCATATTTAAGACTGAAAAAAGGAACCGCTTTCGCTGACAAAATGGCTGCTGAACGCCCCAATATTGTTAACCGAAAAACTGGTGGATATCAGGGTAATGAAGCTGAATATGTTCGTTTGGAACAGGCAAAACAAATCGATGTTGATAGTGCTTTGATGTCGACGAGTTGGGGGCAATTTCAAGTTATGGGTGAAAACTGGAAACAGTTAGGTTATGCATCTGTACAAGAATTTGTTGAACAACAGTTTGCTAGTGAGTCTTATCAACTAGAAGCTTTTATCCGTTTCATTGAATGGAAAACAGGAACTTTTGATAAGAAAAAAGTCACTTTGATTGATGCGCTGCGAGCAGAAAACTGGGATATTGTTTTCACACTTTATAATGGCGCAAATTATAAAAAACTTGGGTATCAGGCGAAATTCCAAAAAGAATACGATCATTTAGAACCTATCTATGGTGGGATCAAAGCAGCATGAAGAAACCACAAAGTTTAAGAGCTCATTTACTAGCTGCTATCCCTGAACTATGTCGTGATCCAGATCGCATTCTTATTTTTGTTGATGAGGGTGCGGTGCGGAGTACGATGGCAAACGGCTTATCATTTGAATATGTCTATACACTGACCATGATTCTGACAGATTATGCTGGCGATCTTGCTGCAGTTAGTATTCCTGTGCTCGACTGGGTTCGAGTCAACCAATCTGAACTAATGGCCAATCTAGATAAAGTTAAATCTGGCATTAAGTTTGAAGCTGAAATTTTGGCAAACGATAAAGTAGATTTGGCAATCCAAATGCCATTAACTGAGCGTGTTATCGTTAAACAAACTAGTGAAGGCCTTAGCGTCGATTATCCTGACGAGCCACAATATCATAAAGCTGAAGAATCTAAACAAGTTACATTGTTTGATAAAGATGGTACCGAGCTTGCGTCTTGGATATCAAGAGATCCACAGCAAGAGTATTTTTTATAAATGGCTGAGCTTGAATTTCTTTCCGAGCATCTTAATGCGCTATTAACAACATTAAGTGATCCTGAACGTCGTAAATTTGCAATGATGATTGCTCGAAAAGTTCGTGCAAGCCAAAGCCAGAGAATTACACGTCAACAAAATCCTGATGGAAGTTCTTATATCCCTAGAAAAAATTTAAGAAATAAAAAGGGCCAAATTAAAAGAAAGATGTTCATGAAGTTGAAAACAGCAAAATTCATGAAAATAGAAAAAATCCCTGATGGAGTGACTATTGGTTTTGATCAACGAGTATCAAGGCTTGCCAGAATTCACCAGGACGGCTTGGTCGATAATTTAAAATATAACGGTCGGACATTTAAGGTCAGATATGCTCAACGAATCTTACTTGGATTTACTGATTCTGAAGTTGAAATCATAGAAAATGATGTTTTAAAACTCTTCGATTCAAAATAAAACCACTTGTATATAACTGACATACAAACCAAACCAAATGCATTAAACCTTTAGCTGCATAACGATTGCAGCATGAATGCAGAAACCATCCGTCGTCTTGAAAATACGATCCGTTTAGGCCGTATCAAGACCGTAACACCGTCTAGTCCTTTTCATACAGTTACAGTCAATTTAGGTGACATCGTAACTAAAGAGCTACGTCTATTAAATTTGAGAGCTGGAAAAGACTCCACTCATGATTTACCAAGTAAAGACGAAGAATGCATTGTACTTAGTCCTTGTGGGGTCATTGAGCTTGGCATTGTCGTCGTTGGTTTAAATAACGAAGACTTTCCTACGCCATCACAAGATCCAGATATTAAATTACGGATGTTTGAAGATGGTGCCGTCATTAGTTACGACACTAAAAACCATTCTTTACAAGCTATCTTGCCAGCCAATGCAACCGCCATACTGACTGCACCAGGTGGTTTAACTGTTAATGGGAATACAACCATTAATGGAAATCTCATCACCAATGGTGACTCTACAACAAATGGAAATGTTCAAACCAATGGCAGCACAGCCATGACGGGGAATAACACCGTTGGTGGAAGTCAGTTAGTGCAAGGGTCAAGTCATTCACGTGGGGACTTTAGTACTGAAGGTGATGTGAAAGCAGGATCGGTTTCAACCCTGCATCATAAACATCCTGGTGATAGTGGCGGTACCACAGGAGAGCCAATTCCATGATGTCCAGAAAAACGGGTTTATTAATCACAGAAATAGAAAGTATTAAGCAATCGATTGAAGACATCGTTACCACGCCAATTGGAAGCAGAGTAATGCGACGGGAGTATGGTTCTATCGTTCCATCTTTAATTGATCAACCCATGAGTGATGTTATTAAAGTGAAACTTTACAGCGCAATCTATACGCCAGTATCACGTTGGGAAGAACGAATCAGTATCGAAAGTTTAAAAGTTAGCGAGGTCTTTGCTGGTGGTATGCAACTCGATTTAGAAGCAGTTCATACCCTTACTGGCCAGTCTCTTAATTTAAATATTCCACTGTTAATGGGATCATCATTATGAGTGTTGACTTTAACCAACTTACTCCCCCAAAAGCGGTGGAAGAACTCGATTTTGAAGCTCTTTTCGATGAACGAAAAGAAGCCCTCATTGCACTTTGGCCAAGCAACCAACAAAACCAAATTCGTAAAACATTAGAACGTGAAAGTGAGCCTTTGACAAAGCTTTTGCAAGAAAATGTATATCGTGAAATCTTGCTTCGTTCAAAGCTAAATGCTCAATATCATGCTGTACTTTTAGCATATGCGACTGATACTGATCTTGATGTCAAAGTTGCAGATTATGGTATTCAACGTTTAATTGTATCCCCTGAAGATTTAAGTACAACACCACCAACACCCGCAGTTTATGAAAGAGATGAGGAACTTCGCTATCGTGCAAGTAAAGCTTTTGATGCTTTATCCGTTGCGGGTCCGACGTCAGCATATGAATTTCATTCCCTTAGTGCTGATGGTCGTGTAGCCGATACTTATGCGTTTTCACCATCGCCTGCCCAGGCACTCATTACCATTTTACAGCGTAACTCCGAAAATGGTGCCGCTACACCTGAACTGTGCCAAAAAGTTTACGAGTATGTTTCAGGTGAAAAACTACGCCCAACTGCCGACCGTGTGACAGTTCAATCAGCTGGCATTATTGAATATCAAATTCAAGCAGTACTTCATCACAATAATTTGCCTGAAACTGATCCAATTCTTGAAGAAGCAATTGCCAACATCAATGCATTTATCAACTCACCAAAACGAATTGGTCAAAGTATTTATCTGTCAGCCATTTTTAAACAGTTACATGTTTCAGGCGTTGAACGTGTTGAATTGATCAGTCCCTCTGCAGATGTGTTAGTTACCGCATTTGAAGCGTCATTTTGTTCTGGTGTTGATATCACTATTTCGGAGGGCTAATGAAAAACTTACTCCCTCCAAACAGTACAGAGCTTGAACGCAAAGTTGCTGAAGAACTTGGCAATAACTCAAACCTGCCTGCAAATTTACGCAGCCTTGTCACTCTGAATGATGTACCAAGTCAGTTTTTACCGCATTTGGCTTGGGAAAATAGTGTTGACCGTTGGCAACAAGATTGGCCGAAAGAAGTCAAAAAACAGCAGATCAAGGCAAGTTTTGAAGTTCACAAGTACAAAGGCACGAATTATGCCCTTCGTAAAATTGTCGAAGCGTTTGGATATAGCGTCACAATTTATGAGTGGTGGCAAGAAGTACCGATGAGTGAACCAGGTACTTTCCAAATCGCAATCGATACCAACAACCAATCATTAACAGAACAAGGGCTAAATACTTTACTTCAGCTCATCGATGACGCACGCCCACTGACGCGCCATTGCAAACATATTCAAATCAATGTCACTCCAAGCTACGCACAAATTTATGCCTTGGCTGGATGTTACAGCGGTGACGACACCACAATTTTTCCAGAAGTCCAAGATGCTGTGATAACTGCAGCACTGATATGGGCTTTCTATGAACAAACAGAAACAGAAGTCTATCCATTCGGAGCTCATTTATGAGTTACTACACCAAAATTACGAAAGCAGGTTTAGCAGCCATTACCGCTGCAATGAACAACAATTCAAAAGTACCGATTACTTATATGGCTTTTGGCGATGGTAATGGTTATATTCCTGAACCAGTCGAAAATGCAACATCATTGGTCAATGAAGTCTATCGTGCTGGGTTGAATAAAGTTGAAGTTCATAACAAGAACCCAAACTGGTTAGTCTGCGAAGCAATTATTCCATCTGCAATTGGTGGATTTAATATTCGTGAAGTTGCTTTATATGACAATACAGGCAATATAATGTTGGCAATCGCTAGCTATCCACCAACTTATAAACCGAGTGTTGAAGAAGGTGCTGCTAAAATTCAAATTATCCGCATTGTTATACAAGTTGATAACTCTGGAAGTTTTGAATTAATCGTGGATCCTGATGTTGTATTAGCGACACGAAAGGAAGTCGATGACATAAAAAATATTGTCAGTTTAAACTCTTTGAATATTTCAGACCTTAGAACAACAAAAGGAAATAAAAATAAGCAAAGAATTACAACTTCAGAATATTTTGAAGGAACAGGTAAAGGTGGAGCTGATTATTATTGGGACTCTGGATCAAATCTTGAGGACAATGGTTTCTCTGTTATTCAAGTTAATAATATTTCAACTGGGCGTTGGATATTAGATTATAAGAACAGAGAGATATCAGCAATGTGTGCAGGTGTCCTGAATAATGAATCAAATTCATCTTCAACACAACTTCAACAAGTTATTGATTTTGTCAGTATGAATGGTGGAGGAAAAGTTACTCTGCCAGCTATTACTATATCTGCCAATATTAAGTTAAAATCCAATGTTACACTTGAAGGAAGTATATTGGCAGGTACTTTATTTACCCCAGCAACGAAAATAATTTCGAATGACTCTACGCAAGTAATCCAAGTAACAGAACCTGGGGCGCGTTTAAAATTAATTGAAATGGATGGTAGGAATAATCTTGGAGTTCAACGCGCTTCTTATGGCTTGGCTATTTCAGCAGGAAATTTTAAAGCATGGGGTATTAAATCGAGTTACGCACGTTATGATTCTCTTTATATTAATAATGGTGCTGAAGATATAGAAATTGAATATGCAATCCTTGAATATGCTAGTCGTAATATCATGTCAGTTGTTGGTGGTTCAAAAATAAAAATAAAGAACTCAGTATTAACTGAGGACGCAGACATTTTACCTGGACTTTATCTCTTAGATGTTGAACCAGTTACACCATCCTATGCCTATGGTTTGGTTTTTGAAAATGTAATAATGAATAAAGTTAAAGAAACATCGAACAGTTCGGTTATTTTAAAGCATACCGTTTCACCTAATGGATATGCTGATATAACTTTTAAGTATTGTTCATTTTTAGGTTATTCAAATATAAGAATTAATAGTGATAATTTTAAGGGATTGTATTTATACTATAATATTTTTGAAGGTCCTGTTTTTGCTGGGGTTTCTACATCACTTTGTAAAATTATAGAAGGTGAAGCCATTGGTAATATTTTTAATAAAATAAGCTCAATGGGATCTTTTTTCTCTTATCAAACAGATTTCGGTGGTGATTTTCTATTTAAAAAGAATACTTTTAATATAACCCCATCACAAAATTCAATCTCAAATGCATCATGGGGTGAGAATACTTTTACCAATCTGATACCTATTGAACCTGTAGATAGAACATTGCTAGGTGAAAATAAAAGAAAAAATATTGAGCTTCAAAGCAATCTTGCCAACGCTTTCTTCGTTTCTCAAATTAGAAAGGTTTCCTTAACACCAGAATATAAGGATGTTTTGACTATTAACAACAGAAGTACAACGCATATTACAATTGCCGCAACAGATGCGACTGAAGCAGCAGGTGCTAAAGCATTTGTTGAATTAATAGCATCTTCAGATTTAACAAATATTGAAGTTATATCTGTAGAGAAGTTAAACCACAATTTGTATGGCATAGACTTTTTATGGGAAGGAAAGACTTTAAAACTTAAATGCCGTTCTTCCGCAGCAGAAAGTTTTGTAATTAAAGCTGATGTATATGCAGATAATCAAAATTTCAAAAAAGTAAACTGGCTGATTTAATTTGTAAAAACCCACTTAATACAAGCCCATACACTTTAGCTTTACTAAGACCCATGCAAGCCTGTTTGTTGAATTAAAACCTCAATTAACAGGCTTTTTTATTCGGCACTTACCACTATGTAAAAACCATTTTCACAGAATAAAAAACCACGTTTAAATCGTGGTTTGTATTTCCATTCATCATTTGTATATAACTCATATACAAACCTTAAAACATGACTTAAAAACTCCAATTTGTAAGCCTGTGATCTGAAAACTAACCAGATTACAGGCTATTTTTATGGCTCAAGACTATCACCACGGTGTCAGAGTTTTAGAACTCAATGATGGCACTCGACCAATACGAACTGTATCAAGTTCTGTCGTTGGTATGGTATGTACTGCATCCGATGCAGATGCAACCAAATTTCCTTTAAATACACCAGTATTACTCACAAATGTTCAAGCTGCTTTAGACAAAGCAGGGGATCAAGGTACGTTGGCTCGTTCGCTTCAAGCAATTGCAGATCAAACCAATCCTGCAACTGTAGTCGTGCGTGTAGAACAAAAAGCCGATGCTGCTGAACAAACTTCCGAAATTATCGGTGGTTCAGTCAACGGTAAATACACTGGTATGAAAGCCTTACTTGCTGCTGAAGCACAGCTAGGTGTGAAACCACGGATCTTAGGTATTCCTGGTCTTGATAAATCTGCCGTTTCAGTTGCTCTAGTTGCATTAGCGCAAAAACTACGTGGATTTGCTTATCTCTCTGCAAATGGCTGTGAAACAAAAGAAGAAGCTCAAGCGTACCGTCAAACTTTTGGTGCACGTGAAGCAATGCTTATCTGGCCTGATTTCTTAGGTTGGGATACAGCGACTAATGCAACCACAACTTTTGAAGCGACTGCTCGAGCACTTGGCCTACGAGCAAAAATCGATAATGAAACAGGTTGGCATAAATCGCTTTCTAACGTTGCTGTCAATGGTGTGACAGGCATTAGCAAAGATGTGTATTGGCAGTTGCAAGATCCTGAAACGGATGCTGGCTATCTAAACCAAAATGACATTACGACTCTCATCCAACGTGATGGCTTCCGTTTTTGGGGTTCACGTACTTGTTCTGACGATCCTCTTTTCGCATTTGAGAACTACACGCGTACTGCACAAATCCTTGCAGATACCATGGCGGAAGGGCACATGTGGGCGGCTGATTTACCACTTACACCTGGTCTGGCCAAAGACATTATTGAAGGCATTAACGCCAAAATGCGTGAAATGACTCAAAGCAATTATTTACTCGGTGGTGAGTGTTGGTTAGATCCAGTTATCAATACAAAAGAAGTCCTCAAGTCTGGCAAGTTCTATATTGACTACGACTACACACCTGTTCCACCACTTGAAAACTTAGTGTTACGACAACGCATTACAGACCGCTACTTGGTCGACTTTGCTTCACGTGTAACCGCTGGATAAGGACTAGATCATGGCTATACCAAGCAAATTAAAACTCTCTAACCTTTATAACGAAGGTAATTCATATCTTGGCCAAACTGGTGAAGTCACGTTACCAAAACTAGGCCGTAAATTCGAAAACTGGCGAGGCGGTGGCTTAAATGGCAACGTTAAGGTCGATTTAGGTCTTAGTGATGATGCGATTGAGATGACATGGAAGCTTGGTGGTATCGATAAACTTGTTTTACAACAGTTTGGTGCTGCCACCATTGGTGCAATCGGTTTACGTTTTGCTGGTTCATATCAGCGTGATGATACGGGTGAAGATACTGCAGTCGAAATCGTAGTCCGTGGCCGTCATGAAGAAATCGACTTTGGTAATGCAAAAGCTGGTGATGATACTGAAACAACAGTCAAAACAATTTGGTCTTATTACAAGCTCACTATCGATGGTGAAGTTGTTATCGAAATTGATATCCCTGGTGTTAAAGAAATGGTTAACGGTGTGGATATGCTCGAAAAGCACCGTGCCAACATCGGATTAATTTAACTTTCCATCCCTCTGTTCATGTCCCGTGAGCAGAGGTTTTTTTATATATTTTTTGGAGCGTCACTATGAAAACTTTAGAGCAAGTAGAAAACACTGCAACTATTAATCCTGACATTCAGACAGTAGATCTGGAAAAACCACTCATGATGGGTAGTTTAGAAATTTCATCACTAGAGATCCGTAAACCAAATGTTCCGGCATTGCAGGGTGCAAAAATTGCAGACCTTCTACAAGGTGATGTAACTGCTATTTGTGCCGTACTTCCACGTATTTGTACACCTGAGCTAACTAAATCTCAGATTAATCAGCTAGAACCCTCTGATCTGGCTCAAATTGGTGGAGTGATCGTACTTTTTTTGCAACCGAAATCGACGCGTGTTCAAGTATTACGCCAACAGTAGACGATGCAATAGCAAATATTGCGGTGGTCTTTCATTGGCCACCCCAAGCCTTTATAGATATGTCAATCAGTCAACTGATGCAATGGCATCAAAAAGCCATTGATCGTAATGGAAATGATGCCGAATGAAACCCTTAAAACTTGAAGTCCTGTTTGGATCAAAAGATAGTTTAAGTCCAGCTCTCAAGTTAATGATTGGAAGTAGCAATGCTGCTTCCAAAGCATTAAAAAATACTCGTGATGAATTAAAACGACTTAATGACCAACAAAAGCAACTCGATTCATTTAAAAAGCTCAAAGAGGACGTTAAACAAGCCTCTACTGAACTAGAACGTAATAAAAAAATAGTACAGTCATTACGTGAGCAATTAGCAGTTAATCCTGATGCAAAATTGACAAAAGAGTTAAAAAAGGCTGAAACGCAAGTTAAGCAATTGGCTAAAGTCGTGACTGAAGGTCGTCCACGTCTTATTGAGCTAAGAAATGAACTAAACAATGCTGGTTTAAAGTCAAAAAACTTTGCTGAACAGCAGCAAGAATTAAAAGAAAAAATTAATGCAGCCAATACATCGATCGACAGCCAAAAAAATAAACTGGAAAATCTGAACCGCTTCCAAAAATCACATAGCAATATGTCGGGTAATGTGCGGACCGCAGCCATGTATGGTGCTGGCATGGCCGCAACTGGTACAGCTGCCTTATATCAAATGCGTAAACCAATTGATGAATCCAAACGTGTAGATGTGGAAGAAAACCGTATTGCATCATTAGGCTTTGGGAAAAAAGCCACAGATGAAGCGATTCAATACGGTAAGGCAATGAAAACTTTTGGTACCAGTACGCTTGATAACTTAACCTTGGTCCGTGATGGTGTCACAGCTTTTGGTGATGTACATCATGCTCAATGGGTAGCTCCAACACTGGCCAAAATGAAATTTGCAAATGAAGCCATGTACGGTGATCACGGTGTAGAAAATGAAAAAAAATTCATGGATATGCTTAAAGTCATTGAAATGCGTAATGGTCTAAAGAGCAAAGCATCCTTTCAGGAACAAGCCAATATTATTCAGCAAGTGATTACAGCCACAGGTGGACGTGTGCAAGCTGAAGAATGGCTCAATGTAATCAAGACGGGTGGTATTGCTGCAAAAGGCATGGAAAACAAAGCCTTCTATTACAAAATGGAACCATTAGTTCAGGAAATGGGTGGACATCGTGTCGGTACATCCATGATGTCGGCTTATCAGAATTTATACCAGGGCAGAACTACGCAACGAGCAGCTGCTAATCTCGATAAATTTGGTCTTATCGGTGACTATTCAAAAGTTAAGCATAACAAGACTGGAGATTTATCTTATTTAGATATTGGTGCGATTAAAGGTGCAGATCTCTTTAAAAAAGATCAATTCGCTTGGATGGAGCAAGTTTTGGTACCGGCACTGAATGCCAGAGGCATAACTAAAGAAGGGGACGTTATCGATGCGATTGGTAGTGTCTTCAGTAACCGTACTGCTTCAAACTTATTTGCTCAGATGTATATGCAACGTGATCAGATCCATAAAAATGCCAAGCTGAATGAAGGTGCATTCAATATTGATCAGCTCAATACACAGGCTCAAGGCACAACATCTGGTAAAGAATTAGAAGCAAGAGCAAAACTTAACGATGCATATTTACAGTTTGGCCAGACTATTTTACCGATCTATACCCAAGCATTAGTGATGGCAACAAATGCGATGCAAGGTTTTACCGGGTGGATGCAACAGAACCCGACTTTGGCAAAAGCACTAGGTACTGGTCTTTTGTTGATAGCTGGAGGTTTAGTCGCTATTGGCGGTTTACTTCTTGTTTTCTCACCACTCATTTTAAGCATGTTAAGTCTGCGGCTCATGATGGTGACACTGGGTGTGCAAGGTAGTGCATTAAGTTTTGCATTCCGATTACTCCTTTCTCCATTTTCATTATTACGAGGAGCTATTACTGGAGTAGGTTCAGCATTAATGTGGCTTGGTCGCCTAGCGATGGCTCATCCTCTTTTGGCCTTAATTACTGCAGTCGCGTTCGGTGTTTATTTGATTTATAAAAATTGGGACACTGTCGGTCCTTACTTCCAAAAAGTCTGGGCCATGATTAAAGGGTTCTTTCAAAGTGGTATTGGCAATATCTCAGCAACTATTTTGAATTGGTCACCACTTGGCCTGTTCTATTCTGCATTTGCTGCTGTGATGAATTGGTTCGGTTTTGAGTTACCAACAAAATTCTCTACATTTGGTGCAAATATTATTAATGGCTTGATCAACGGTATCAAATCACATTTCCCGAAATTAAAAGAGATCTGGAATACCGTTGCAGATTACATGCCTGATTGGTTGAAACAACGAATGGTTATCCGAAGTCCTAGTCGTGTGATGGCTGGTCTAGGTGGTCATATTGTTGGTGGTATTGGAATGGGTTTAACTCAGGCCTTTCCAGAGTTAAAGAACAAATATAATCAAGTTCTCAATTTGTTCACCAATAAAACCCAGTCACCTATTATGGATCAGATTGATATTGCTGCTCCAGTCATTTCAAAAATACAAACCGCACCAAATTTAACTTCAAGCCGACAGTCTTCATTAGCTGTGGCTGGAGACACATACACCATCCATATTCATGCTGCACCAGGACAACTTGTTCAGGATCTTGAACGTCAAATTGAACAAGTTGTTATGCGTTTACAACGCGACAAATTGTCACGTGTACGGACAATCATGGCAGACCAGGAGTAAATCACATGATGATGATATTGGGCATGTTCCCGTTTAGCATCCCGACTGCGGTTTACCAGCAGTTACAGCGCAGTACCAATTGGCGGCATCCAAGTAATTCACGGGTTGGTGATATGCCAGCCTATCAGTTTGTCGGTAGGGGGGAAGATACAATTTCTTTAGAGGGAAGTATTGTGCCGGAGTTTGGCTCTCAGATGAGTATCACGGCTTTACGTGCCATGGGTGATACAGGTAAAAACTTTCCGCTTATTGCAGGAACAGGTAAAGTTTTTGGGCTTTATCACATTGATGATTTACAAGAAACACAAACTTATTTTTTTAAAGATGGCACCCCACGCAAAATTGAGTTTAGTTTAAAACTGACTCAAGGACAGAAACCAGGAACTCTAATCGGTAATGCTGCAGGCAAATTAATAGGCTTATTATGACCCTTATTTCCGTAATAAATTCGGTTGTTGATGATGTACTGCAGGCGAGTTCTGTCCCAATTTATAGACTTGTTGTTGATGGCGTGGATATCTCATCAAAGGTCAACAATCGCTTAGGGCAAATGCGTATTGAAAACAAACGTGGTTTTGAAGTTGATACGCTTGATTTAACGCTGTCCGATCATGATGGTTTGCTTGAAATCCCAAGTAAGGGTGCAGTCATTCAAGCATGGCTTGGCTGGCAGCACTCTGGACTAGTTTATAAAGGTAGCTACATTGTTAAAGAAGTTGAGCATGGCGGAGCACCAGACACACTTCGCATCCGTGCGACCAGCGCAGATATGAAAAAGTCATTAAAGCAAAAAAAGGAACGTAGCTTTGATGATATTGCTTTGGGAGATCTTATTAGAAAGATAGCAATCGAACATGATCTTAATGACCAAGTATCTGAAGAACTGGCCAAACATAAAATTATTCATATCGATCAAAATGAATCAGACGCAAATTTACTGACTCGTTTGGCAGATGAGCACGATGCTATAGCTACCATCAAAAATGGTACCTTACTCTTTATGCCAAAAGGCCAGAGCCAGACCATTTCTGGCCAAGATTTACCTACCAAACTTTTGACCAGGACTATGGGCGATGAACATCGTTATAGCTATAGCGATGGAGGTGAAGAAGTCACAGCAATTCGTGCTTTTTATTATGATGAGAAGATGGCCAAAAAACTTGAAGTCATTGTCGGCGATCAATCTAACGAGAATATAAAAGAACTACGTCATATTCATCGTGATAAACAAACTGCAACTTTAGCTGCAAGAGCCAAACTTAATCACTTTAAACGAACAGCCGAAACGCTCACATATAAGCTGGCCAAGGGGATACCAGATCTTGTCCCGGAGCAGACTTTTTTATTTATTGGGATCAAAGAACAAATTGACGAAATTTATTGGCTTGGAACAACCATCACCGATACGTTAGACAGCTCCAGTGGTTATACCACTGATCTTCAGCTTGAAGTTTTTTTCCCAGATGCTGACGATGTATCTGAGTTATTTGAAGACCAATTTGTCTCAGAGAAAGATAAAAAATGGACTGGAGTCGTCGTTTATTATCAAGAGGGAGATAAGGCCGTTAAGCTCACAAAAGGGGATCAAGCAACCCCTAAACACTTCTCTTATCTTTATCTGACTAAAGCTGGAGCGCAGCAGCGGCTTGATCGTGAATACGCGTTATTAGACCTTGAAACAGGTAAATTTACAGCGCATAACGAACTAGATCAGAAACCTTATACTGGCTTGAAAACCCAATACACGGTCGGAAAAAATAAAACTCCACGTCAGTGGGTAACCTTGGGTGATCAATCAAATCCAAAAGTGATTGATCGAGTCTTTCATAGTAAAGCTGCTGCCGAGAAACGATTAAAGCGCGAGTTACCGCGCCTTAATGCTAAAAAAGATATGCTTGAGCAAGTCAAAATAGATCAAAAGTTATAAATGATCAACTCATTGCCATTATGCTCTTCATGAGCTGCTTTAGAGTTCACAGACCAATTAATTTTACGATGTGTCATTTGATAGTCCTTAAAGAGTTCTCTCACTTCAGGCACATCGTTTAAGCTTAAAATGAACTTCCCTTTAATCTTATCTAGCTTGTCTTTTAAAGTATAAAAATCCTCTTTGGACCAAATGCCTTTGCCATAAACATTTTCGCAATCCCAATAGGGTGGATCTAGATAAAACAATGTGTCAGGACCATCTAAGCGATTGATGACATAGTCATAAGACCGATTTTCAATGACTACATTTAACAACCGTTCATGAATAGACAGTAAATGGTCCCGTAGACGTTCACCTAGACGTACACGATTAACTCTATCTTTTGAATACGTGAAAGAGCCATCTAATTGGCAGCCAAAGGAAGAGCGTATTAAATAATAAAATTTAACTGCCCTTTGAATATCAGTGAGACCAGATTGATCACGTTTAAAATCGTCAAATTGGGACCGCGAAAATAACAACAATTCAAATTCAGCAATAAAGGCATTAAAGTGAAACTTCAAAATCCGATATAAATTAATCAGATCGTTATTAATGTCATTAATAACTTCAAAAGTAGAAGGGGTTTTTTTAAAAAGAACCCAGCCAGCTCCTCCAAAGACTTCAACATAAGTTTTATGTTCTGGAAGCATTTCAATGATGGTTCTAGCTAGTTGTGATTTACCGCCAAGCCAACCACTGAAACTATGGCCACTAGGATTGTATTGTGGTGAGAGGTTTTGTGTCATGAATCTTACCTGATTGTGTTTGATGCTCTGGGCATTCAGGTAAGGCACTCTGGGTGCTCTGGAATGTATTTAATGTTTTACAGCGAGGGCATTTAATCTCAACGTGATCAAACCCCTTTGTTTTAGCCAATAATTTAAAACAACATTGGCATTTTAAATTTTGCATATATTTTTCTGCATTAGAAAAACTAACTAAATACTATAAAAAATATAGAAAAAGAACAAATATTTGTTCTTTTAATTTAAAATATATATAAATATGTTCTTAGGATGTGCCGAATGAATTCACCCAATAACTACAACACTATTAACAAGAACAATTCCCGTCCACAAATAATCTGCCCACACTGTAAAAGTAACAATTTGAAGATCAGATCAAGTGAACAAAGGCATCCGTTACTTAAAGATGTTTGGCTCACATGCCCGAACTTATTTTGCGGATTTACTTGTGGGGGCCATATTGAAATTACTCATACTATTTCACCAAGTGCAGCACCAGATCCGAAGATTCATATACCTACTTTATTAGAGTTAAAAGCAACAAATGATGATAATTGGGAAGAAAATGATGTGTAAATATTTAAATATAGTATTGCTAAGCGTTGTGTTATTGGGATGTTCTTCTTCTAATGATGCAATTAAGGCATTAAAAGCAAATGGATTTACGGACATTCAAACTGATGGTCATGCTTTTTTTGCTTGTAGTAAAGACGATACATTTTCCACAAAATTTATAGCTAAAAATAAAGATGGCCAGAAAGTTAAAGGTACTGTTTGCAGTGGTTGGCTGAAGGGAGCGACTATTCGTTATGATTAATGTCACACCTGACCATCCGATTGCCCATGATGCCTATGAAGCATTGAAAAATCTTAAATGCGATTATGTGAATATCATTGCCCATACCTATCAAAAGACAGCACATGAAGAAGGTTTTTTTATTGCCGGTATTTATCCAAATACAGTTGAAGCTGGCTTTAATCGCTTAGACTGGTTAGCTGAATATGAGCAGCTGCAGGAAGAAAAAAATTTAACTGGAGCTGACATGAAATGAAAAGAGTCCAGCATCTAACTCCCATTTTAAATATTGTCTTTAAGGGCAATATTTTCTATGTAAGCCGAGTTAATGGCCGTGAACTTATTTGGCTAAATCGTTGTGCAGAAATGCTACCTGAGTTGTATTGGGACTTTTCTTTAGACTTTCCTTTTAATCCCAAAAGTATCCATAAAGTAAAGAACAGAAAACTTCGCAGAGCTTGCTATCAGTCATTTGCACTGTATAAAAAAACATTTAAACCAGGATCAACCAAAAAACTAAAAATTTTCAAATATGAATGGCCATCATTAGATAAATGGAAAGCTTCAATGCTGGAGGCAACTGAGACGGCTGCTAAAAGGTTTAGTGACACAGCAGATGCAATGTCTTACGCATTTAATTCATTAGAAAAATTTAGGACTAATTACTTATGTAGTTGGGATCTAGCAGCTGGCGTGGAATAAAATATGCTTCCTGAAGAACTTTTTGAACTTTTTTACAAAAATGTCCGTTTAGACATGAACCCACCAGGCTTCCCTAAATATTATTCAGAAGTTATGAAGCGATTCTGGTATGAACGGTTTATTAATGCATACAACAATGTAAGAGAGCCTATGGGCTTAATGAGTTGGGCAGAGGCACCACAAATGTGGCTGGCTGGTTATAACGAAAAACTTAATGAATATAGTTAGATTTTAATTAAAAGTTTTCTACTTTAGAGGGGAACGTCCACCAAATCTTATTAAAGTAAACCTCATTACGTAAGAAATTTATTTTTAATTCATTCCCATTGTAATCATAAAGATTGGTTACTTCGCCTTTCTTATTTATTTCAGCAAGCAAATTACAACCATGCTCAATTTTTCTAGACTCTAAAACCCTAATCATGACTTGCATAAAATTTCCTCTTTTGAGAATTATAAATAAGATTAAAAACAGATGCCAATTCGATAAAAAAAGGTCGCATTTAGCGACCTTTTTATAATTTGAAAATCATCAATCTTCAACTGGAGAAATACCAACCCATAAACCTGTATTCGCGTTAGCCATTGCATAATACTTAACATTACCAATAATCTTACTATGAGAGTTGTCTTCCTTTTCAATATTTTTCAAAGCTTCTGTAATCAGCTTTACAACTGTATTCCCAGCTTTATCATCTTCGGGACTGACAACCTTAGTACTGATACCAGACACAATAAGAAGATCATGCATTGCTTGCTCATACTGGTCGGTTTTACCCATGATAAAAGTAAGTTCTTTTAATTGGCCATCCTTTGTTACCGTACCAACCATAGCAATATCTTTTGAAAATAGAACCTGAAAGCTATCAAAAACACTTCCTGATTTAACATCGAATTTTGATAACGGGGATATGGAATCAATATCAAGTGAATGAAGTGTAAAATTAAACTTTTCTCGGAACTGTTCTGGTGTCATTCCTAAACTTGTTTCAGCCTTTTTTATAGGACTTTCGGCTAACTTTGCATTGTTTTCTATAGGTGTATTAGTTGGGGGTGTAATGTCCTTTTTTTCTACATTTTCAGCTTTAGATTTTTGTTCTATTTTAGGTGCAAATACACCTACCATTGCCAATAAAATAATATTTATGGCTATACCAAAGATTAGAATTTTTGGTCTTGATAGTGGAGATCTATTTTTGAATTGGGTAAGAGAGGGTTTAATCAAACAAATTAATGTTCCCAATAATCCAATAAAAAATAAAAGTGTAAATAATATGGCCATTTTTTTCCTTTGATATTTATAAAGTTATAAAAAATAAAGATTCACTATATTTACATAGTGAATCTTTAAAAATCAACGTATTGTTTTGAATTAAGGCTTCGATGCATCCTTGGTTTTATCAAGTAAGCCTTTACCAACATCAACCAGTTTTTCAGCAAATCCTTTTAAATCTGCTGGCAATGTAACTTCATCACCTTTTGAAGAGTATTTCCCTTCACTAGATTGACTAAAATAAATTGGAACTAGATTTTTTCTAATTTCTTTCTTCTCATCTTCACTCATTTTTTCCATAAAAGGTTCTAATGCAGCTAATTGTAAGTATGTTCTATTATTATCTTGGAAGCACTCGTAATGTTTAGAAGCTTGTTTAGATGAGTAAAATGCTAATACAAAAAACATTAATGAAATTGACATTCTATAAATGAAAAAGAAAAGGTTTGTATCTTTTCCAGTAAGTGCTATTTCCCCCCAAGAAATTAGAAACATAACAAAAGCGGTGCCTATCGCCCAATAAATAGCTCTATTAGTGTATTTTCTAAATTTTTTATATTCATCATTCTCATCTTGTGCTTTTTGTTTATAGTTTACAATTAAATTATATACCCCAGCTTTTTCAACTAAATCTTTAAATTTTTCATAGTTAGTTTGAGCATTTTCATAGCTTTGATCTATCACTGAGATTTTATTGTTAGTAATAATCTCTAGCTCATTTAATTTATCCTCTAGAACATTCTTGATATCCTCAGCTCTACTATCAGTAATTTGCTGGAGTCTTCTTTCATAATCCGAAAGGTTTTTATTTAACTCAAGATTCTTATTTTTTAGATCATCAATATTTTTTTTAGCTAAGTGAACTACTTCATTTGATTTTACTATATCTAAACTATAGTTTTTAAATTGATTGTCATATTTTTCAGTAAGATTATTAATGTCATTTCTAAATTGTTTAATTAAAAGATCTGTCTCCTCTTTAAAACGTTCAACTTGAGATAAGTTAAAGTTTTTTTCATTATTCTCTAAATTTTCAACTGCATTAATAGTACTTGCAATACTATTAAATAAAGTTCTAAGATCAAATGTAAGATTTCTAAAACTATCACCTAACGTCTGTTTATTTTTTGCTATTGAAAATAAATCATCAACAATTTCAACGTTTTTTATTGATTGATTATCTTTTGTTCCTTCGAGTAGTTTAACCCTAAATTCTTCTAACTCTTGTAACAAATTCATAAAAGATTTTCTAAGTGTTCTTGTTTTATCTTCTTGTACAAGAACTGCCTGTTGAAAAATATTATTTTCAAAAAATAAGTTTCGATTAGTTATGCTATTTAAAAATAAATTATTTGCTCTATTTGCAAGATGAATATAATTATCGATTAAATTTTTTATATTTAAGTCTTCTTTAGCAATAGATTCAAAACCATAAGAAGTATAATTGAAGTTTGAAGGAATCATTTTATAAATCCCGTCATAATTGTTTTGTACCATTTCGATATTTTCAAAAGTATTTTTAATTTCTAAACCGTTAATACATATACTTTCCAAAGATTTAATTATTACTGATGTTAATGATTCACTTTCAAGATTGTCCACCATATTTCCCCCGAAATATATTTTTGTGCATCTTGACATAACGATTCACTATCGGCAATATGAAAAAGCACAGCAAAATCTGTGTGCAGGCGTGGAAACCTGAAAACTTACTCAGAGCGCACAAAATACAGTCGCTTATGCGGCTATTTTTTTGCCTTAAATGTCTAATCGGCTATACTTGTTATGGTAGATCGGGCAGGGCAGCTTTTAGCTGGCCGTTCTCTGAGTACGGTATTTCCACCCCTGTTCGGTCTACCACCATTCTGTGGAAAGAATGGCGGTAGGTTTGCAAAGAACTTACTCAGAGTATTCATCATGAAAAAATCTGTTCAAATCATCGAACACACGCCTATCCATGATTTAGAAGCGTTTTTTAAACGCCAGAAACAAATCAAACGTTCTAATTTCCTCAAAAACCTCTATGAAGGATCTGCATTTATTTGTATGGTCGCGTTTACATTCTCTTTCTTTTTTTTAGGGAAGTAATCTCATGCAAATCAATGACAATATTATTCCCTATGTGCCAATTGCGCCCCGGGTACAAGCTACAAATGAAAAAAGCCGTCTACTCTGCGAACAACTATTTTTGCTCATAGATACGGTAACCAGTAGTCAAATCCTTTTTAACCACCAGACTGACAAGGGCTTTTTATCAATTTGCCCAGATCAAATTAATGATTTGATCGAAGAACTGTCAAAAACTGACCATTCATTCAAAAACATCGATATAAATTTATTAAATTCGTCGCTAAAAGATCTTATTTATCCTAAGTTTAATGGAGAACGCACCATTATCAGCCCGATCTGGAACAACTCAGAGGTACGGGTTTGGCAATTTCAATTAAATCAAATTGCTAATGGGGTAGATATGAAACTTTTAACTAATGATGCTGAATTGAACTTAGACATGGCTTTAAGTGCGGTACGCATCTGGCGTAATTCACTTGAAGTAGGATCTGAAAACAGAGATGTAATTTATAAAAGAAATGATCTGATTTACAAGTTGATGGACTTAGAGCAGCGGTTGCAAATAGTCCAGCAAGAACTAGAGGAATAATGAAAAAGCCCACTGAAAGGTGGGCTTTTTTACGTTTTAATCATTCTTTATTTTCGACTTCTTTTGCATACACCGAACTTAAACGCAATAAAGCTTCCTGAGCTTCAGAGCTGAGCTGTCTATACGCTTTTAATAACAAACTTTCTTCACTGGTCAGGCCACTAAAGTCAGGATCAATTCCTAAGAGCACGTAACGAATATCAATGCCTTGTTTTTGTAGTTTTGCCAGATAAACCCACTGGTCAGGCACTTTGTTGCGAACATAGTTACCTAACGTATTTTCATGCGCATCAATACTTCGAGAAAGCGGTTTTGCTTTCAAACTCTTGCGTTCCAGTTCTTCTGTGAACCTTTGTGTAATCTCTACAGCCAAATTTTCGGACATATATTTCACCGATACGTATTGAAAGACTAAATATTTATGCTATAGTGATTCGTAGCACATCACTATAACCGTAGGATACTGTATGAGTACAGAAACTTCACCTTCTAATCGTTCCCGATCTAAAAAGATCAGCGGTGGTCGTGTTGCATGCATCGTTTATTTACCAAAAGAAGAAGTACAGGAAATCGATAAAGAGGTAGACGAAACGGATACAAGCCGTTCTAGCGTCATCGCACGAATCTATTACCAAGGTAAAAAGCAAACATCAACCAACGAGGACCCAAACCCATGAGTCGCATGAACCAAAAACGGGATAACCGTTACAACGTCAACCTAACAGATGATGAGTCTGATCTTTTTAAAGTTGTCTCACGGCTTACAGGTGTTAATCCGGGTGTAATCATGCGTCAGCTTGTAATGAAACAAGCCTTAGCTTTGCTAATCGCAGAAGACATTCAAGATAACTTTAGCTTAGAGAACTACTTAAACAAAGGCGCATCAGATCACCTTTCAAGGAGCTGAATTGATGCCAACTCAGGAAATCGCTCTTTCGGATAAAGAGAAGGAAATTGTACAGGAAGTACAAAAATCTTTAGGTCATCAAACCATTGAAGAAACCATTGAGTACCTTGCCAGACAAAGGATCCAAGAACTACTTGGAAAATTAGCAGGGCAGGAACTTAGAAAGAAAAATCGGCATTTATTTTAAGGCAGTTTATTGAAAATGATGTTTCCAGAAACCAAAGCTTTAGTAGTAGAGAAGTTGCAAGATATCTACGGCTTCAAAGTAAAAGGCAACAATAAATTGCGTGGTAGATGCCCTGACTGTAACCACAAGGAAGCATCAGCTTGGGTATATCCTGAGGAACCGTGGGTGGTGTTCTGCCCACGTAAAAACGAATGTGGTAGCGAAAACCACATTCGTGATTTATTCCCTGAGTTGTTTGAAAAATGGGAAAAACGTTTTGAACCAACTCCTGAAGATCCAAACAAAACAGTAAATGCTTATTTAGTTGAAGGCCGTGGCTTCCCATTAGAGCAACTTAAAGGTCTATACACGCAAGAAAGCATTACTCGTTATAAACCTAAGAAAACCACTTCAGTAACATTAAGATTCCCAATTACCGATGAAGAAGGGAACACAGGGTGGTGGCAGCGCGTTCTAGATGAACAAGGTGTTCTGCCTAAAACTACTTTTAAAGAAGATTGGTTGTCAGCTGGCCACGCTTGGATGACACCCAACACAAATTACATCGAGTCTAAAGAGATCTGGATTACCGAAGGTATCTTCGACACGATCGCTCTATGGTTATCAGGTATTACCAGTTTTTCAGCTCTATCAGCTGGCAATTTCCCTAAAATTTTACTCAACCACATTGCAATGAAATGTGCCGAGCAAGAGCTGCCATTACCAAAGCTTGTGTGGGCATACGATAACGATAATGCTGGCCATGAAGGTATAAGAAAAAATATAGCCTTAGCTGAAGAACTTGGCTTTGAAAATGAAGCTGCACTTCCTCCTGGTGGGCGTAAAAAAACAGACTGGAATGACCTTTATAAACAAGATCGTCTCAAGTTTTCAGACATAGAAACCTATAAATATTACGGTTCTTTATTAATCGCAGAGAAACCTGTGGATAAAGGCATACTTATCTACAAGCGTTATGGTACCAAGTCATTTCCTTTTGATTTCAATAACTGCGTTTATTGGTTCAAGTTAAATATGGATAAATATGATGACTACATGAAAGGCATTAATTTTGATCCAAACGATAATGAAGATTGGGCACAAGAAGAAAAAGACAAAGCTATAGCAGATCGACGAGATTCAGCCATTGAACATTCTGCCGATGTAGAAATCATGATGGAATGCCGTCCACACGGGCTTTACTACCAATACCAGAAAGAAATTGATGAAGCAGATTATTACTTTCAGATAGATTTTCCCCGTGGTGCGAAGACGATTAAGAACACATTTAGCCCATCACATATTTCTTCAGCTCCAGAGTTTGGCAAGCGACTTCTACATGTTGCACCTGGTGTTTTTTATGAAGGGAATAGTAAGCAGCTGCTCACATTTCTAAAACGTGAGCTCAAGGATATTAAACGGGTTCAGCTAATTGACTACGTCGGATATCACTTTGAGCAAAAAACTTATGTATTAGGCGATTTGGCCTATCAATCAGGTAAACAATTCGTGATCAATAAAGAAGATTATTTTGAGCTGCCACGACATACAAACTTAAAGTGTAATGCACCATTTGCATTGGAAATCAACAAGAACCAAGAAGACTATCAGCAGGCTTGGGTCAAAGATCTGATTGATGCGTATGGAGTTAAAGGCTTAATTGGCTTAACTGCATTTTTTGGTGGGTTATATGCCCAGCAGATCCGTAAGACTCACAAATCATTTCCATTCTTGGAACTAGTAGGTGAACCGGGTACAGGTAAATCAACTTTAATTCAGTTTTTATGGAAGTTGTTTGGTCGTGTGAACTATGAAGGTCTAGATCCTACTAAAACATCCAAAGCAGGTTTAATCCGTACTTTACGCCAAGTATCTAACCTACCAGTCGTATTCATTGAATCGGATCGCCAAGGTGAAAATTCATCTAAGCAATTCAATTGGGATATGTGCAAAACCATGTATGACGGTGGATCGCTTGGGGCAATGGGTGTAAAGGCAGGCGGTAATGCAACCTATGAACCTTTATTCATGGGCATTTTGATCATTAGCCAAAATGCTGAAGTACTAGCTTCAGAAGCAATCATGGGCCGTATTGTCCACGTTAAATTCTTTAAAGATCAACTTAGTAAATCGAGTCTTTTTGCTTCACGTAACTTATCAAAATATGAACCTGAGAATGTTAGCCAATTTCTTTTGCAATGTTTGAGCAAAGAAAAAGACATTTTGGAAGCCTTCAATATTGGTTATGAAAAATATGATGCTTTGCTGCACGAAGACAAATTCAATATTCAAAGCTCTCGTATTGTTCACAACCATGCCCAGCTTATGTCTCTATTTGATGCGATGTGCCGCCATGTAATTGAAGTGCCGGCACAAGTACAAAAACAGGTGACTGAAGAATTTATCAAGATGGCTCAGAGCCGTGACAAGGTCCTCAAATCAGATCCGGTCATTGTTCAGAACTTCTGGAACACGATCGAAGAAATGGAAGATTCAATTAGAAAAATGGAAAACCACGATACGGTCGTAAACCATTCTGCTAGGGCAGACATTATGGCCATCAATTTTGCCCATCTATACAAGGTCGCAGCGGATTATCGATATGCATTACCTGACGTAAATGAACTTCAGAATGCACTGCGTCATAGCCTTCATTACCGCTTCATTGAAGCCAATAAAGCCATACAAAGCAAAATTACCAGTTCAACAAAACGGTGTTGGATCTTCGAAAAACCAACTTCATCACAACGGGATTAATCCCATTCATTAAGGAGAAAAAATTGGACTCAGAAAAAATTGATTCAATTAAAGAATCGCTTGAAGACATAAAAAATTCAATTTCTATTTTTCAAAAAATGCAGATTGAAGAACGTGACAGCCCTAATGCCCATTCGTTTCTTTATGGAGCGGCTAGGCAAACAATTAAATCAATTGAAGAATCTGTAGATGAAGCGCTCGATTCTTTAGAAGGCAATGACTAGGCACACATACAAAAGCGGCAACTTCTGTATGAGTCACATAAACACCGGAGAGCAAATATGAGCACTTTAAGTGATTTAAATAATCATTTGTTTGAACAGTTAAATCGGCTTAACGATAACACTTTAAAAGGTGAGAGTTTAAAAGAGGAAATTGACAGAGCAAATGCGATGACCAGTATCAGTAAACAAGTCATTGCAGCACACAATACACACCTCGAAGCGGTAAAAATTATTGCAGAACATAAAGGGCTTAGTAATGAACAGCCAGCAATCCTCAGCCCAACTTTGAGGATCAACTAATGGCCAGCCCTATTCCATACACAAATGAGCAATTAGCGTTCATTAAAAAAAATTGTCGTTTGACTCGTAAAGAACTGACAAATCAGGTGAATGAAATTTTCAAAACTACTTATACCGTTGATCAAATTAGTGGGTTATGTAAACGGAATAAATGGTTAACGGGCCGTAACGGCTGTTTTGAAAAAGGATATGTACCACCGAACAAAGGTAAAAAGGGTTTAGTTGGAGCCAATAAAACTAGTTTTACTAAAGGTCAGTCACCGTGGAATTCAAAACCTATTGGTTATGAATATCAAGATTCAAAACAAGGATATATCCACGTCAAAGTGGCAGAGCCGAATGTTTTTAAACTGAAACACCGTGTTGAATGGGAAAAAGAGAAGGGAGCTGTTCCTAAAGGTCATGTAATTGCCTTCAAAAATTTTGATCGATCAGATTGTCGTATAGAGAATCTGATGTTAATGACCAGATCGGAAATGGCTCGATATAACCAACTTTATTTAAATTATGCGAAGGGAGAAACAAACGAAAGTTATCTAATACTGGCAAAAGTAAAAGCTAAAACTCATCAATTAATGAAAGTTTAAAAACACACATACAGAAGCGGCAACTTCTGTATGTGCCACACAATCACCGGAGAGCAATTATGCAAAACGATTCTAACGTAGAAACCACACAAGCGGAAATTCCTGCGTATTTACAATGTGAGCCACGTACATTCAAAGTGAAGCTAAACGATTGGCATGATGATACATGCGATCTTGAATTCACAGTCGTAATTAAATGTATTGATGATGAACTACATGAACACAATAAATTTTGGTCTGGTCATAAAGATCGTCTAAGTACTAACAATGGAGACATTGTTGCTGTGATTTTAAAAATGATCGGAAGAAGTGTCTTCTGGTGGTGTTATGAAAATAACTCAAATTCTTTACATGAAAAATATGGCGTTAATTCTATTTTTCATGAAGAAGGCTGGTTATCTAACTGCTTCGAGATAACAAAATTATATTTTGAAAACAATGTTGACGACGATTCATTTGAATTTGAACCTGTAGTGGCGGAGGGATAAACCATGTCGAATACTAATTTCCCTTTCTCATTAGCAGAAGAAATGTTCAATAACAATGTGGAATTTCATACAATTCTGCATCTTCCAACGTTGGCTGTAGGTCAATCAGTTCCTGAAGCATTTGAAGAGTTTTTAGGAGATATGGATTCTAAAAATGCTGAAGATCTAATCGACCAATACCCTCAACTTAAAGAATTTATTGATGGTGTAAATCAATATTCAGACCGTGAATGGAATGAAGAACACGCCACTAATTTGATCCGTCATCATCCCAATTTTGAATTTTTAATCAGTATTCATATTGCTATACCGTTTAATTTCAACTTTAACGAAGAAGGTAAATACGTCTCTAATTCACTAGGAGGGCGGTACCGTTGCCAGTGGATTTTTGCAACCTCAATGAAAGATGCAGCAGATCAAGGAATTAAGTTATCCGAAATGATCCATGCAGAAGAAGAACAAAAAGCTCGTATAGAGCAAGGATTGGGGTGGTAATCATGTCTAAAAAAACAGCTTTACATTTTAAATTTGAGTCATTAACGGTTCATGTTCTAGAAAATTTCACTTGGAATGAAGAACTTGAACTTTATGAAGATGAAAGAACTCAAATTTGTTGGTTCATTTTTATAAGCGCCATTGAAGGTTTTACTTTAGAAAATGACTGCATGATTGAACAAACATGGTTCATGAAAGGCACACCCGTAGCGAATCTTATTAAGCATGCTGAAGATGTTTATAAGGCTGAAGTGGCAGCACAGAACTCTAAAATCAAATTTGGTACGGACGATAATCAACAGTGGTTCGCCCATGATGTTCCATTCTTTATAACTGTTCAAATTGACCGTATCGAAGAGCATGGTTTAGTTGAGTGGGATATTCATTTCAATGAATGTTGGCAAGGGCCCTTTAACTCTAAGCAACGATGCATTCAGCACTTAGAAGAATGTATTGCTGAAAAACGTCAAGAAGCTAAGGAGGGATAGCCATGTCTAAATATCATTGTATCTGTGGTGGCCTTATCCTTCCTGACTTTGATGCCTACAAGGTAGGTGATGAAGTCAACTTCATGATCCAAAAAAGAGAAGGTGCTTATCAGGGAAAAATTGCCGTTAGCCAAAAAGCACATAACGGAACAATTACTGAAATTAAAGGTGACGAAATCACCGTTAAAACTCGCGTAAGAACCTATGTTCTATACAGATATGAAATGACTCCAAAGGAAGCACCAGGACCAATTGATTATTTTCGGATTGGTCAATGTCGATGCGAACTTGATAAACAAAGAAAAAGAGGTAAAGAGCATGCAGTTCAATCTTAAAAATGCATTGTTTTTCAACCTGTTTTTCTCAATTTTGGTGAGCACTTCAATTCTGGTTTTTGGAGAATACTAATGAACAAAAAGCAATTATTTGCTGCAAAAGCACGACGCGCAGCGGATCTAAAAGCCCAGCAAGATAAAGCTGCTCAAGGGCCTTATGAACTCAGCATGACTTTCTGTGTTGATGAAGTAAATGAGGTTATAGATAAATATCGTGAAGAATCAGGCTTAGAAGATGCAGAACTCACACCAGAGCATGTGGCTTACATGGTTTATAAGGGAGATCTCATCATTTGCCTTAAAAATATCCTTATCCCATTGTCACAAGAATGGACTCTGAATGTAGACAGTTATTACTTTAATCAAGAAACCGAAGATGAAATGACGGTTTCTGTTGAATTTGAAATGGAAGAAATGCCTTTCAATGAGTTCAAATTCGGCAGCAAATTAAAGGTAGATCGTGGCCACGGATTAAAAACAAGATGGAAGGGAATAAACCAAGAGCTAAACGATCTTTTGCTTGCAGAAGTTCCTGAAGGTTATGAACGTACACGTAGCGAAGCAAAATTAACCTGTTCAACGGGATTTACTGATTATAAAAGTCTTCAGGAATTTAACTTCGTCAAAAGAGTACTTCGAAAAAATGGTATTGATGGCATCCGTAAAGTGAACGAAGTCATTCAGCAGCACAAACAACCTGAGGTGGCTTAAATGACAGCACTAATTTTTGATACTGAAACCCATAAACTGCATGGTGACATCATTGAAGCAGCAGCTGTAGAAGTAATTTTCCCAACATTTACTGCTGATATTCCTATCATTCCAACCATGTTTGATTTCACTAAACGCTATAAACCAAGTGAACCAATTTCAATTGGTGCAATGGCTGTACATCATATTGTTGATGAGGATCTAACAAGATGTCCACCATTCACAAAGTTTAAAATGCCGAAGGATGATGTCGAATATTTGATTGGCCATAACATTGATTATGATATTGCCGCGATTAATCGTGCTGGCGTTGTGACTAAAGGTATTAAAGCGATCTGTACATTGGCAATGGCCAGATACTTATGGCCAACTTTGGAGGCTCATAATCTATCTGCTCTTGCGTACCAAATTAGCAAAAATCGTAAGTCGACTCGTCGTGGTTTACGGAACTCTCATTCAGCATTGAATGACTGTAAAACTACATATTCGTTATTGCTTGAGATTGTTACGACTAAAGGTATTAAATCTTTTGAAGAGCTGTATGAATTTTCAGAACAGGCAAGATACCCAACCCATATTTTTTACGGTAAATATAAAGGTCGGGCAATTGCTGATATGGATGACAGAGAAATTCACTGGTTAATGAACAAAACAGATGATGAGTATCTCCGAACTTCACTGGAAAATGAAATTCTTACAAGAAATAGCATAGACGAACAAGACGAGCTGCCATTCGTTTAGCGCAGCTCTTAAGCACCTCTTATGCACCTCCGGTCGGGGGTGCATTCCTCTAAAATATTCGTAATTATTTAAGATACTTAAATGTAGGTCTACTTATGTCTGCAGGACTCGAAATCCGTGGAAAATCGATGCGAATTTGGATGCGTCCGAACGCAACAGAACCCGCCATTAAAGAAACATTAGACTGGGCCTTCACTCCAGAGAATCAAGATAGAGCCGAAAAGCTGGCCAACTTAATAAAGCTAGAAATACAGCTGGAGCAATTCAGCTTGGCCAAACATTTTCCAAACTCAAAACACTTACAAAAGAATCAGGTTACTTACTATGCCCAGCTTTATTTGAGCCAAACAATTAAAGAGGTTGCACCAAGTACTTATGATTCTTATAAGGGCCATGTTTATAACCATATAATCCCTAAATGGGGCCAAATTAATCCAAAAGATATCAATACAAACACGCTCAAAAGATGGATTGAGCAACTAAAAGATAGTCTCAACAATAAGACCGTACGGGAAATTATTACTCGTTTTTCGCAGATCCATGCGATTTGGCGCGATGAACGCCAAATGCCTTATAACCCATTTGAGAACATTGTAATCCATCAAGTTGATACACCAGAACCAGATCCATTTAGCAAAGTTGAGATTGCAATGATCTTAAATACTGAAACGGATCTGGATATTCAAAATTTGTTGCCATGCTTATTCTGGACTGGACTCTCAATGTCTGAGCAGATCCCGATCGCTTGGGAAGATATTGATCTGGAGAAAGGTACCATCCAAATATCGAGATCTTATGTCCGGGGAATTTATCGTGTGACCAAGAATCGACGCAGAAAGCGGAAAATTAAATTATTGGAGCCGGCAATTACGGCTCTCAAAAAACAATATCAAATCACCGGTAATGCTCGAGCCAAAACAATCGAAGTACTTCAGCGTGACAATAAGACCAGGAGAGCCGAAAAAGTTCGGTTTGTCTGGATTAATCACGAACGGTCGAACCACTTTGAATACCACGAATTACGCTATCGTTGGAATAAACATTTAAACAAGGCAAAGGTACGGAGACGTGGGATTAACCAAGGCCGACATACATTCGCAAGCCAACTTTTAACGTCTGGCCAAGTCCCTCCCGAATGGATTGCAGAGCAGCTTGGCCACAGTGATACATCTATGATTTACAAGCATTACGGCAAATTGATTGCAGAAGATCTACCAGACTATATTACGAAGCTAAACAACTACATCACGATGTAATGGACTGAGCGTAGAATTGCGCTCAGTAAAATCAGGCTAAACACCTTCATTACGATGTAATAGTATTTACTTCAAACTTACTCTAAACATTACATTCAGATCCTAAACTAAGTGCCTATAACTCTAGGCACTTTTTTTATTTATTACTCCATTACTTCAAAACAAATAGAGCTGCTAATAAAGGTTAAGCCATTGATTCAGCAGGTTTCAAAAAGTGGCCATAAATAACAATTAAAACTTGGCCATTTACCTGTATAAAAGACCAGAAATTCCCATATTTAGTATTTTTAAAGAATGGTTGTAAGCTAAATAACTGATTTATATATATCTATAGGCCTAATTGTGGTGGGTTCGAATCCCGTCATTCACCCCAATTTCGGAGCATAGCACAGCCTGGTAGTGCACCTGGTTTGGGACCAGGGGGTCGTAGGTTCGAATCCTACTGCTCCGACCATATTTAAAAGCGTTCAAGCTTTATAAAATATCCCAAATATTAAAAAGAATTTCTTCTTATCTTATCGATAGAAGGAATTTTTTTGTTTTCTACTTCGAAATTTTAATTCAATCGCACTCCAATATTTGAACTCGTATTCCTTATATACATATGTTCTCTGTTCTCTGTTCTCTGTTCTCTGTTCTCTGTTCTCTGTTCTCTGTTCTCTGTT
>NZ_VTDF01000013.1:0-61378 GCF_052824995.1 Acinetobacter sp. 1124_18A
AAAAGATGATCCAACTTCACCGATTTACGGCATGCCGATTCTTGAAGCACATAAAGCGCGTACGATCATGGTGATTAAGCGTTCTATGGCAACAGGTTATGCAGGTCTGGACAACAATTTGTTCTATAACGAAAAAACAATGATGATCTTTGGTGATGCGAAGAAAGTTGTGGAAGATATGACAAAAGCAATCAATGGTGGCGGTCACTAATCTGACCTCAATCAGGATTGCAAAAGCCACCCTCGGGTGGCTTTTTATTTTGTATAAAGATATGAATATCTCAACAAAAAAATATATAAGAGAATTTTGTACTTATAAAGGTGTATTAATAATTTTGTAAAGGTTAGAGGGAGATTAGAATTAAAAAATAATTGATAGCCTTTCAGTTTGGAGGGTTGGGGTTGGCTATTTAAATGCTTTCTAAAAAGCATTTCTATCAATCATAAAATTGGTAAAATTTTCGTATGTCTTAATCGTTCATAGACACACATAGAGATATTGTCTAAACTAAATAACGGTAATAAAAAATATAGATTTTTATATATGACAAAATTTTTAATAGGTTTAATGTTCTGTTTAGTTGGTTCTTATTTATACGCAAAAGATTCTATTCCTCGCTACTCGGATTATCCTGTTAAGTCGCTATATACGGGTGGTGCGGCTAAATTGGATTTATCTGATTCTGATGCAAAATTGTTTCGTACTAGATTGTCTGAAGCTCTGAAAAGGAATCCTGATTTTGCTGGTGAATATGTAACAGCAATGTGGGGGTGTGGGGCTAGCTGTCGTAGTTATTCTTTTGTCAACAAGCGAACAGGGAAGTTATTAAAAGACGGATTCGGTGGTGAGGAACGGCAAGAAGATCTTCTTGAAACAAACCCTCGTAGTAGATTGCTAGTTACTCAAGAAGAAAAAATGAATAATGATTATGAAGTTGAAAGTATTACTCAAAGGTTTTATATACTTGAAAATGGAAAATTTAAACTAATAAAAACAATAGAAAATATTAAGCCAGAATAAAGATATGTAGATATGTATAAAGAGTTGGATGATAAAATTTACACAACATTATGTGTTTTAATATTTTTTTCGATAGTTTTTTTTGCTATTTCAAGATTATTCAATGAAAAAGATATTAGTTTAATAAAAGATATTCTGAGTGTAGCTAGTACGGTATTTGCTACTTTTGTGGCAGTTTATATTTTTTAGGGGTGGGTCGTACAAAAAAAACTAGAATCATTAAGTGAAAATGCAAAAGAGAGAATTCCGACAATACCGAATATAAGTTTAGAAATAGTGAGTTTTTATTCAGAAATTAGTAATTTACTTACGTATATGAGTATATATAAGGAAAGACCTACAAGCTTGCTTTTAAGTAGAATAGAGGAAATAGCTCTAAAATTGTATGAACATTCATTTATAGAAATTGCGATGAACTTTGATCAGTCTTTTAAAGAAATTAAAAGTTTAATGTTAAAAGAGGATATTCAATTATATGAAGCTATATCCAAAGCTATGAATGATTATGTGCAATTGATATACAAAGAAAAAATATTAAATAAGAATGTTGAGGTAAGTGATTTGGATATTCAGGGCTTAATTGAAAAAAATGATGAGTTGTATATGATGGCTAATCAAAAATTATCTGCTTTTTATTTAAGATTATTTGATTATAAAAATTTTAATTATGGAAAAGGTTGAAAAATAGACTCTTCAAAAACTATTTTGATTGAGCTATCCAAGCATAAATATAAAACGTTCAAATCTAATTAATTTGGGACAGAATAGAAACAAAAAAGCGGCTCAAAAGAGCCGCTTTTTTTAAAAGCAAAATTTTAAGCAACCGACTCTGGAGCGGTACGCCATAAGCTTTCTAAATCGTAGAATTTACGAGCTGTTGGTAGCATCACATGTACTACAACAAAGCCGAGATCAATCAAGATCCATTCTGCATCTCGTTCACCTTCAACGCCAATCGGGCGGAAACCGGCTTTTCGAGCTTCTTCTGCAACATTGTCTGCGAGTGCTTTCACATGACGAGTAGATGTGCCGCTCGCAATTACGATAGCATCAGAGACATTGCTAATTGAGCTAACATCTAACTGGAGAATATCTTTTGCTTTTACATCAACTAAAGCGTCATGAACGACTTCGAGACATGTTTGTACGTCTTTATTTGAGGCATTCATTGCGAAATCGTGAGAATTAGACACGCTGGGCGATGGTTCTAAATTCATATAGGGTATATTTTCCTGACAATTACTCACTATCTAATATAGTCGTTTTCGCAATGAATTTCAAACAGAACTCGTAACAGTTTATATATTTACATCATCGGAAAAATACTTTTTCTTCCAAGTAAATGACTGATTTGAAGTATTTTCAGGTTTATATTCTGCTGCAATATAGTTTTGATAAGAACTTTGCTTGAGCCAAGAAAAAATTTGTTCATAGGGAATTTGGGCTGTATCTGGCTCATGACGGCCTGGACAATCCGCAAATTGAATGTGTCCAATTAAATTAATATTTTCTTGCAAACCCTCAAGTACATCTTCGCCCATCATCGCCATGTGATAGCAGTCATATTGCATTTTTAAAGAAGGATGATTGACCGCTTCTAGCATTTCTTGTGCCTGCGCAATATTTTGTACCAAAAAGCGGGGCATATCTGTACCGTTAATCATTTCAAAAACAGGTTCTATACCGTATTCACTGAGTACATTACAGGCAAGTTTCAAATTGGCTGCTAATGTTTTTAAACAAGGAAGCAAGTCGGCATCTAGAGGCTGTTTCCCTGCTAAAATATTGATACGTGGAACTTTTAAAGCAGTGGCATAACTAATGGCTAACTCTAACGCTTCACGGAAAGCTATTTCTTGGCCGGGTACGCCTGCTAAACCATTTCCGCCTTGCATAAGATCACCTGCAGGTACATTAATTAGGCAAAGGCTAAGATTGTAGCGTTCGAGTTGAGTTTGAATATCTGAAATAGCCAATTCATAAGGAAATTGAATTTCTACATATTCAAAGCCCTGTGCATGGGCCAGAGCAAAGCGTTCCATTAAAGGAACTTCGGTAAAAATCATGGATAAATTGACTGCAAGACGACCCATACTCAAACTCCGTTTATTTTTGCTCTATTAATTGAATCATAGTAGCTAAATCTTTCTCAGCAAAGCCATTTTTTTGGTGAGTTTGTAGCTGTAATAGAGCTTTTTGTGCAACTGGGATGTCTAAATTAACATTGTGAGCCAATGTTACCGCGTTGTTAAGATCCTTAGATAATGTTTGAACTTTCCACTGAATTGGCTCAAAGGTATGCGTTGCCATACGTGGAGTTAGAATTTGAAAGGGTTTTGAGTCCGCAAATCCACCTGCTAATGCTGGAGCGAGTAAAGTTGTATCTACACCAGCTCGGTCTGCAAGCGCGACAGCCTCTGCAATCAGGGCACTGTTGGCTGCAACAATCAGTTGATTACAAATTTTGGTGGCTTGGCCTGTTCCTGTATCTCCCATTCGGGTCACGCGTTGAGATAGAACATTATAAATAGGGGTTAATTGTGTAATGGTTTGAGCATCACCGCCTGCAAAAATGACAAGTGTGCCTTGTTCTGCACCCGCTGTTCCACCTGATACAGGTGAGTCAATCCATGTGACGTCATGGGTAGTAGCTGCTTGAGCAAGCATTTTCGTTGCAGCAACAGATAAGCTCGAAAAATCAACAATAACCTGTTTAGCTTTTAAGTTAGATTGAATTTGTTCAAATAAGGCTTGTACTGCTTTGTCATCTGCCAGACAGATTAAAATAATTGGATATTCACCAATATTTGAAAGTTCTAAAGGTTGTGCACCGATATCAATAAGTTCGTCACATGCAGAGACGGTTCGATTCCAAACAGCAACTTGAAAGCCAGCTTGAATAAGGCGGGTTGCCATTCGACTTCCCATAAGCCCTATGCCTAAAAAAGCAATAGGGGTGTTGCGATCAAAATTCATCATCTAAGCTCTTATTTATATTGGCGTGGTAAAAAATTAACTTCCGGATGTTTGTCTTTTTTACGAGCAAGTTTGCTATTTTTACCAAGTAATAATTTAAGTTGCCAGATTTTTTCTAGACGTAATGATTTTTCTGGTTGATGCTCCATTGCATCAAGTACACGTTTTGCCGCAGTGAGGGCATCAGGTGAGCGCTGCAACATTTCAGATGCAATCTCATTTGCTCTTTCTAGAGGGGAGTCACTTAAATGAGTTACAAGACCGATTTCTTTTGCATAATTCCCATCAAAAACACGGGCAGTTAAGGTAAGTTCTTTTGCAAGGTCAACGCTAATTAAACCTTTTAATGAGCGAGTAAGTCCCATATCAGGAACTAAACCCCAACGACTTTCCATAATCGACATTTTTGTTTCTGGATGTGAGATTCGGATATCGGAAGCCAAGGCAAGTTGCATACCCGCGCCAAAACAATATCCTTCTAATGCAGCAATAACTGGTACAGGTAAATTCTGCCAAGTCAGAAATGCTTTTTGAAAGAGGCTTTGTCCGGGTTTTACAAGTTCCCAAATGGCAAAAGCAGAGTTTTTGGGATTGTTTAGGTCGGATAAATCAATTCCAGCACTAAACACATTCCCTTCGCCTGTCAAAATAACACAGCGAATATCTCTATCCTTTTTAATTGCTTTTGCAGTTGAAACCAACTCTTTTAATAAGGCAAAACTCATCGCATTGCGTTTGTCTGGACGGTTTAAATATACCGTTGCAATGCCATTATTTTTTTCAATACGTAAGAGTGCCATGAGATTCCCGCTTCTTTTTTTATAGATGAACGGAGCATAACATGGCTGTAATCTGGAAACATGACAGCTCAGTCATACCTATTTGGTAGATATGTTAGTCAGGTATCACCAAGATCTGATGAGCAGCACTTTCTACCTCTTTAACGACAAGACCTAATTCATCAAAGCGCTGTATAACTTCTTCAATGAAGCCTTCATCTGCTATACGGCGTTCTTTACGTAGCGTTGAAATAAATTGTTCAAAGTCACCTGTAACTTGTTGTAGTTTCGGGGCACCTACATAGCGAGTGGCGCCATATAGGCGATGTAAAACATGCTCAAGTTGAGGGAAGTCTTCAAGCTCAATGAGCTGTCGCATTTCGTCTAACTCAGTTGGAAAACTATCAACTAACATTTTAAGTAGATCTTGCGCTAAGTCTTCTTTATTTGCTGCAAGTTGCAAACTTTGTTGCCAGTTTAAAATTTGCGGGTCTAAAGCTTCTGCAACGACATGATGGTCTTTATCTATGGCTTTTGCTGTAAAGTTGTTTTTAGTCCATTGCGTTAAGATCTGGATGATTTGCTCCATTTGAATTGGCTTGGTGACATAGTCATTCATGCCTACTTTAAGGAGTTTTTGTTTTTCATCGGCAAGCGCATGGGCGGTTAGTGCAATGATTGGAAGCTGCATTTCTCCATCTAATGTTGACTCTAAAGAACGGATAGCACGTGTGGTATCAATGCCTGACATAACTGGCATTTGGATATCCATAAATACCAAATCAAATGGTTTAAGTTTTTGGTCAATTCGTTCTTGAATAAGGTTAAGCGCTTCTTGACCACTTAACGCTTTAGTTGTTTTAACGTTTAATTCACCCAACAAAGCTTCTAAAACAATTAAGTTTGGTAAATGGTCATCTACTGCCAGAATGTGTAAACCCTGACCATTAAAATCTTGCTGTTCTTCTTCAAAAATAGGTTGGTTGCTTAATAATTGAATGAGTCCACTACGGCTTAATGGTTGATATAGAGGACGAGCGCGATATTCACTGAGCATGTTTGGCTCAAGCGTCATTTGATAGCCATAGACGGCTAAATTGCCTTGATAACGGCTACGGATTTCTTTTAATAACGCTTCGGTATCACCGCTATGATCAACAATGAGCCATGTATTATCTTTTTGATCAAGATGTTTTAAACGACTAAACAAGTCCAAAATCGATTGAGTTTCGATGTGAGGAACATGGTAGTTTTCAAGATAATAACGTAAAACACTTGCTGTAGCAGGATGAGCAAGGTAAGACACCACTTGTAAATGCTCAAAGTGCGGGTGTTCGATTTCGTAATCTTCATCTACCACAAATTGTGCGGTAAACCAGAAGGTTGAGCCTTTTTCTGTTGGTGCACGTTCTTGATTGTCCTCAAAGCCAATTTGACCATGCATCAGATGAACAAGCTGTTTAGAGATGGCAAGGCCTAAACCAGTACCTCCAAATTGACGTGTAACTGATGCATCACCTTGCGAGAATGATTCAAATAATTTTTTACGGTCTGTGCCACTTAAGCCAATACCACTATCTTGAACACTAAAATGAAGCAAACATTGTCCAATATCATCATGTTCCATACGAACACGAACAATAATCTCACCATCTGGAGTGAACTTGATTGCATTAGAAATCAAGTTGGTCAGAATTTGCTTGAAGCGTAACGCATCTCCAATAACCTGTTGTGGAATATTGTCCGCATAGTAAAAAGCCATGGCGATATGTTTTTGAGCAGCCAAAGGAGACAGCATATCCATAACATCAAAAATGGCTTCTTCTAAGTCAAATGGCGCCGTTTCAAGCTCTAACTTACCCGCATCAATTTTCGAGAAATCTAATACATCGTTAATTAATGCCAATAAATGGGCAGATGACTTGCGAATGGTTTGTAAATAAAGATTTTGTTCATTATTTAAATTTTGCTGACGAAGCAATAAATGAATAAAACCATCAATACTGTTGAGAGGCGTTCGAAGCTCATGGCTAATATTGGCAAGGAAAACTGACTTTGCCTGATTTGATGAAATCGCTTGGTCACGTGCTTGACGATAGGTAATGTTTTGGACTTCTAAGGTATCTAATGTTCTGCGTAAGTCTTCTTCTGTTTGTTCAGTGTGTTCTTTTAATTCTAAAAAGCTAAAGTGTAATCGCTTAACAACGTTTGCAATATCGCGCTGTAGTAAGCGTAGCTCCCCAGTACTATTAATGACTAGATGCTGGTCTAAAGTATCTGCATTTAGGCGTTGTAACTGCATGCGAATTTCATACATCGGCGCAATCCAGCGACGAGAATAAAAATTCAAGCAAAGTAAAAGTAACAGTAAGGTCATTAATCCAGTAATGACGAGAGCAATCATAATGCGATAACGTGCCAACTCTAGGGGCTGGTTATCCATTTCAATCACTAACCAGACTGGCGCTTTTCCAGCTTTATTACTAATCTGTAGTCCATAAATATTGTTGTGGTTATAAGAGATTGGACCAAAAAAATTATTACTACTGGGAAAGCTAGGCCAATAACGATTATCACGATAACCAATACTTAAATAAGTCTGTCCATTGTTATCGATGAGTACTGCGCGTTTAAGATTTTTTTCGCTAAACATGCTTTGCATGATGTGCTGGGCATGATCGTATTCATCTGGCTGTAGTTCGACCAGCGTATATAAATCTTTCGCAATTTGATTGTAGCGAGCTAAAATTGCTGAGGCGTGATGTAGCTGTTGTTGTTTTACCGAATGTGACGTTTCAGTTAAAACCAGAAAAGCACCGACTCCTGTTAAAATCATAATCGGCACAAAAATTAGAGCAATCAATTGCCCATATGCATGATTCAGACGTAAGCGTTTCGATATGGTTTTATTGAAATTAGACATGGCTACATCAGATTTATCTCTCTGTACGGCATCTTATCACGCTTTATTTTAAAACAGACGGCATTTTATAAATGACCGAGCTTTAATCGCTTTCATGAAAAAGCATATTGAAATGGGTGCAGTACCGAGCATTTTTTCATACAATAGGCCCACCTCGATATAGGTGTTGATCATGAGTAATACACAACCTGACTTTTTAGCCGACGAATTTTTGTTAGATCACTATGTAGGTAAGACACCTCTAGTTCGTTTGCAGCGATTGGCTTCTCATACGCAAGCGACGGTTTTAGCAAAATTGGAAGGTAATAATCCGGCAGGTTCTGTAAAAGACCGTCCTGCATATAACATGATTATGCAGGCAGAAAAACGTGGTCAAATTAAGCCAGGTGACACTTTGATTGAGGCAACCAGTGGGAACACGGGTATTGCTTTGGCAATGGTTGCTGCAATGCGCGGCTATAAAATGAAACTTATTATGCCGAACAATATGAGTCAGGAGCGTAAAGATGCGATGCTGGCTTATGGTGCAGAGCTGATTGAAGTAACACCACAGCAAGGGATGGAAGGTGCGCGTGATTTAGCCTTGCAAATGGAAAAAGACGGTAAAGGGCACGTTTTAAATCAGTTTGGTAATCCTGATAATGTTGAAGCTCATTACTTAACGACTGGTCCTGAAATTTGGAAACAAACGGGTGGGAAAATCACCCATTTTGTAAGCTCAATGGGTACAACAGGTACCATTATGGGTGTTTCTAAATATTTAAAAGAACAAAACCCAGATATTCAGATTGTTGGTTTACAACCAGCCGACGGATCAAGTATTGCTGGTATTCGCCGTTGGCCAAAAGAATATTTACCTACTATTTTTGATAGTAGCCGTGTGGATCGTACTATTGATATTCCACAAATTGATGCTGAAAAAACTATGCGTAAATTAGCACGTATGGAAGGTATCAGTGCGGGTACATCCTCAGGTGGTGCAGTATGGGCATCCATCAAGATTGCAGAAGAAAATCCAGATGCTGTTATTGTTTGCATTATCTGTGACCGTGGCGACCGCTACTTGTCTACAGGTTTGTTTTCAGTACAGGACGATAACTCATAATTGAGAGAAATAATGCGTTTCCCTACCTTAGTTTTTGATATTGAAACTTTAACTGATTTAAAAGCGGGAGCGCATTTATATCATCTTGATTTACCAGAGGCTGATGTAGAGCAAGCATTGACTAAACTGCGCCGTCAAGAATCAGGTGTGGATTTTCAACGCTTACCTTTGCATGAAATTGTTTGTATTTCTGGCTTATGGATTGATGAGTCAGGTTTTAGATTGTTTTCTTTTAGTCGAGAACAATATTCTGAAGCTGAGATTTTGCAGAAGTTCTTGTCAATTTTTGATAAACGTCATCCGACTTTAGTGAGTTGGAATGGTTCGCAATTTGATTTACCCGTCATTCTATTTCGTGCGATGTATCATGGGCTTTCTGCACCGGGCTTGTTTGACCAAGGTGAGATTGATAGCCAGAAACGTTTTAATAATTACCAAAATCGTTATCACCATCGCCATATTGATTTAATGGATGTGATGGCAATGTTTAACGGGCGTAATTTTCAAAAGCTTGATGATATTGCCTGTATTTTAGGTTTGCCGGGTAAGCGCGGTGAGTCGGGTTATCATGTACCAGAATATGTCCGTACGCAGCAGTGGTTAAAACTGACCAGCTATTGTGAAGGAGATGTACTTAATACATGGTTCGTCTATGTACGTTGGTTGTTATTAAAAGGACAATTAACTGTCGATGAGCATAATGATTGGGTAAACTCTAGTATTGATTATTTGAAAAATATTCCTCAGCAAGCCGATTTTCTTGAAGTATGGGAACGTACCTCGAAACATACTGAATTTACTTCACATTACTTTAATCCTTTAGATTTTTAGGTTCATCCTTTGAAACAACAAGCCAAATCTCGCAAGTCCCAACAACCTGAATATATTTTTCAAGTTGAAACACTTTCTCATGAGGGGCGGGGAATTGCGCATTATGGTTCTCATCCTGATCACCCAGCAGATAAGCATGGCAAAAAAGTTTTTATTCGCTATGCCTTGCCTGGAGAAACTGTAAAGGCTCAAATTACTCATCAAGCGAAGCGTCTTGAAGAAGCAGAGATGGTGCAGTTGTTAGGAGAACCGTCAACTCATCGTATAGATGCAATTTGCCCTCATTATGGAATTTGCGGTGGCTGTAGCATGCAGCATATCGATCCTGATGAACAAATCCGCTTAAAGCAAAGTGTGCTCCAATCGCATTTACAACATTTTGCAGGCATCCAACCTGAACAGTGGCTTGAGCCGATTCGATCTTTACAAAGCGATTATCGTCGTCGTGCTCGAATAGGTGTGCGCTATCTGCCGAAGCCAGATCGCTTAATTATGGGGTTTCGTGAACATCATAGTAATCGACTCACTTCTATCCACAGTTGTAGTGTTTTGGATAAAAAACTATCAGATAGCTTGCCTGAGCTGCGTATTTTACTCCAAAGTCTAAAAGGCAAAGCGCATATAGGTCATGTAGAATTAGCAAAAGGTGATCAAGAAATTTCTTTATTGGTTCGTCATGTAGAAAAATTAAACAATTCTGATGTCAACCAATTAAAGCAATTTGCGTTAGACAAAGGGTGGCAGTTGTATTTACAGCCTAAGGGACCTGAAAGTATTCGTCGTATTGATGATGAAAAAGGTGCTTTACGTTTACACTATGCCTTAGAGCGGTTTGATGTAAATTTTGCTTTTTCGCCATTGGATTTTACTCAGGTCAATGCCACAGTAAATGAACAAATGGTTCAATTGGCATGTGAATTGCTTCAATTGCAACCAGGTGAAAAAGTACTTGATCTATTTAGTGGTTTAGGCAACTTTTCGCTCCCCTTAGCACGATGTGTTGGAGAGAGTGGTCAGGTTGTTGGTGTGGAAGGGAGTGAAGAAATGGTTCAACGCGCAACAGCTAATGCAAAAAGCAATAGTTTGGTGCAGGCAACCTTCTTTTCACAAGATTTAACAAAAGATTTTTCGCATCATTCTTGGGCAAATCAAGGATTTGATGCATTATTGATTGATCCTCCTCGTGCTGGTGCATATGAAATTATGCAGTATGTACCAAATTTTGGAGCAAAAAGAATCGTTTATGTATCATGTAATCCAGCTACATTGGCAAGGGATGCGGGTGTTTTGGTCCAACATGGTTACCAGTTAAAAAAAGCAGCTGTGATGGACATGTTTACGCACACAGAACATGTTGAATCCATTGCACTATTTGAAAAAATTCAAGAGATAAACGATTAAAAACATGAGTTACATATTGAGGAGAATGGTATGGTCACAGTACGTGAACAGTTACCTGAACAACTAACAGAGTTGTCCGAGGAAACGACTGTAGAGCATGCCGCCGAAACGCAAATCGGTTTAGCCTCATGGTTGGATCGGGTGCGTGAAATATTAGATGGGGCGAAGCTTGAACAGCTTGAGCAGGTTGCTCATTTAACCCTGCAAAAAGAGTTAGACTCAACGGTTAATCATCGGTCCAATACTTTCGCTACTGGCGTTGGAATGGCCGATATTTTGGCACATCTCCATGTAGACGAAGATACTCTATCGGCAGCCATGCTCTATCGTAGTGTGCGTGAAGACATTACTGATATAGAAGAAGTAAAAAAGAAATTTGGAGATCAGGTCTATAACCTTGTCAAAGGCGCTTTGGCAATGGGTAAGCTCTCGGAACTCATTGAAAAAAATAAGCGGTTAGAAGACCACTTTAATAACAATCAACGAGAACATTTAAGTGGCATTTATAAAATGCTGATTTCGGTTACCGAAGATGTTCGTGTTGTTTTAATTAAACTTGCTGAACGTACCTATTCTTTACGAGAGCTTGCAAATTCATCTCGTGAACGTCAAGAACGCGTAGCACGTGAAATTCTTACTATTTATTCGCCATTGGCACATCGACTCGGTATTGCTCAGCTTAAATGGGAACTTGAAGATCTCGCTTTTCGCTATTTGGCTCCAGATCGTTATAAAGAAATTGCGTCATTACTGAATGAAAAACGTTTAGAGCGTGAACACTATATTCAGTTCGTGATCGACCGTTTAAAAAATGAGTTAGCGTCTTACGGAATCGAGTCGGAAATTACAGGTCGAGCAAAGCACATTTATTCGATTTATCGAAAAATGAAAAGCAAAAACCTGAGTTTTGATCAGCTCTATGATATTCGTGCTTTACGTGTATTGGTTAATAGTGTCCCTGAGTGTTACCACTCTTTGGGTATCGTACATCAAATCTGGCGTCATATTCCGCATCAGTTTGATGACTATATTACCAACCCGAAAGCAAATGGTTATCGCTCTTTGCATACGGCTGTAATTGCTGAGAATAAATCGCTTGAAGTACAAATTCGTACTCATGAGATGCATGACGAAGCAGAATTAGGCGTATGTTCGCACTTTAACTATAAAGAAGGTTCAAAGAATACTGACCATTCCTTTAATCATCGTTTGCATTCATTGCGTGCTGTTCTAGAACACTACCAAGAACGCAATGACACGACAGTACATCAAAACGAAGATGAAACAGAAGGCTTTGATCAACTACAAGATTTTGAAGGTTTTGAGAAGATTTATGTTTTCAGTCGTGATGGTGACATTAAAGAATTGCCACGCGGCTCAACAGTTTTAGATTTTGCTTATCATGTGCATACGGAAGTAGGGAATAAATGTTACGCAGCGCGAGTTAACCAGCGCTATGTGCCATTAACCTACACTTTAAAAACGGGTGAGCAGGTTGAAATTTTAACTAAAAAAGATCGTGATCCAAACCGAGATTGGTTGGTGAACTCTTTAGGTTATATTAAAACCTCTCGTGCCCGTGACAAGCTGCGCCATTGGTTTAGACAGCAAGATCGTAGTAAAAATCTTGAAGTGGGCCGTGAACTTCTTAATAAAGAGTTAGCTCGTCTAGCGATTCACCCAAAAAGTATCGACCTAAATGATTACTCATCACATTTTAACGTGAAAACGGGTGATGACATTTTGGTGAGTCTAGTAAGCGGTGATATTAGCTTACATGCCTTGATTAATCAGGTGAATCGTCAAATGCATCTAGATCAGGATGAACCTGAACTAGTGCTTAAACCAGCATTAAATCCACGTGCTAGTCATACGTTGTCTGCTCATGGAATTTTAATTGATGGTTTAGACAATGTAGAGCTGCATATCGCGCAGTGCTGTCAGCCCGTACATGGTGAGTCAATCGCTGGATATATTACTTTGAACCGTGGTGTTAGTATCCACAAAGTCATTTGTTCAGACTATCAGCGTATGATTAAGCAAGAACCAGAGCGTGCTGTTGAAGCCGATTGGGAAATGCAGCCAACACGTGGTCAAAGCGTTCAGATTGTGGTTGAAGCATATGATCGTCGTGGTCTGCTTAAAGACTTAACTCAAGTGATTTTCTCTGACCAAATCAATATTCGTCAGGTTAATACAATTTCTGAGGCAGATGGTATTGCCAATATGAAGTTGTTAATTGAAGTGAAAGGATTGGCGCAGCTATCTCGTTTATTGGCTCGCTTAGAGCAACAGCCTGGAATTATTAGTGCGCGACGCATGATTCAAGGTGTTTAAGTAAATTGAGTAAAAAGGCTGTCAAATGACAGCCTTTTTATTTACCAGCGAATTGGTTTTTCGCTAGAACCCGAAGGAAGATCTGCATCTGATAATGGTGAAGAACTTACCTGATTCTCAAAACTATCTTGGTTTTGAGAATCATGATTTGATTTCAAAGATAAACCACGCAATACCTCATTAACGACTTGATCTGCGAAAATTTCTGTACTAGAAGGTGGGGTATCTTGTGTGACTAAATTACCAACACTTGCTTGTGGTGGTTGCTTAATAGAACCAGCTGCTGCAATTTTGCCTGTATTTACTTCGATCACACGCCAGTTCAGTTTAATTGCATCACGTTCAGCTGGAACTGCACCGTAAAAAGATTGACCTTGAACCGTACGAGCTTCATTAATTCTACCAACAAGAATATAGTCCGCACCTACTTTTTGGGCAATTCTTGCCATTTCGGATGGCGCACCATCCCATGCGAGGAAAGCATTTTCGCTTGCCATTTCTTCAATATAATCTCTACTTACTAAACTTAGTTGTCGTGAATTCGCCATTTGCGTACCAATGAGGTCCGCTACTTCCTGTACAAACTCATATGGGTCTTCACCCGATGCTAAGTTAAATTTTGACTCAACTACTTGAAAAGGAAAAACCGCCATTCTTCGTAAGTGTTGATCAGCTACATTTGATTGATATTTACTAATATAAGCTCGAACTCGAGCTTTATAATGCTTGCCTGAACCAGAAACACTAAGAACTTGAAAACGATTAATTGCACCCGAAGATTCTGTTTGGACACTAAACACAGGTGAGCTTTTGCCTTGATATGACCAGTGGTGATCTGTCATAACCATATTAACTTCTTCAGCTATCCCCATTTGTGAACTTACTTTTGTTCCATTCACAGATTGAGCTGCTGTCAGTAAAGCTTCTGCAATAGCTTGTTGCTGAGTTGGTCCACTACCTGAAGCTTCTTTCATAACTTCTTGTAACGCGGCAAAACTTGAGGTGGCAGTAAGACTTAATAGTACTGCGCAAAATATTTTTCTCATAAAGGCTCTTTTTATTTATAGAGCATAGCAATTAATAACTGCCATGCTATAAAGGAATTAACTAGAAAAGCTTATAAGCCGAATGTAGATTTTTTTGCAGATTTGCGGATTTCTTTTTCACTGGTCCACTCAACAATTCCAGTTTTTAAATTCAGTAGTTTTAAAGTGAATTTATAATAAACATCACTCTTACCGCCTGAGTTTTTAACGATGCTAGATAAATTACCATTTAACATATACTCAGCACCAATCTGTGAGCCAGATTGTACGGCAGTACGTTTATCTACCATTCCGCTACGTTGTTGATAAGCCATTTGGTCTGCTACCGCACCCACAGAAGTCATATCTACAAAGCGGAATTTTCCTGAATTGATTAAACGGTTTTGAATCGTATCGGTAATAGACTCTGTATCAATATGCTCTTGAGATTTGTTCTTAATTTTGTCAACAAATAAAACAGGACGACGATTTTTTGTCATATCAATAATTGGTGGGAAGGCGAGCATGTCATCCACCATTTTTGTTGCAATTTGCTGTAAGTCAGTCGAACCAAAATCTTTTGTTAAAGTTTCGACAGATTGCGCATCACCATAGCTAACGTTTTGTGAAGCACAGCCAGAAAAAAGTGCAGCGCTACTCATTGCTGTAATCATGAATAGTGATTTAATTTTCATTAAAATGTCCTGTATCTATCTTTAAATAATGTTGTGAAATTAGGTTAAGAAAACTTAAAAATTTAATCTTTTTTCATGTAAATCAATACATCGACTGCACTAGGGTTAGGTGCAACAGACTGAACAGTTTTAACTTCACGACCTTGTAAGCTAATAGGTTTCCAAATTGCACCTTCAGGATTAATTTCAGTTCCCTCTGCATCAAACCATACAACTTTGTATTGGAAGTCTTGGGCATAGAACCAACCGTTTTTTAATGCAAGAGAAGCGCGTTTGATATCACCTAAACTTGTCATATTGATTCGACTAACGCCAATACGGGTAGCTAAAATAGGGTTACTGGTCTGAGTACGAACAGTACTTTTACCAGTTACACTATCTGTTTTTGTTTGCATAGCATTGGGAGCTGTACAACCTGTGAAAAATGCAGATGCAATTGAGAGTAGGCTCAAATAAATTACGGCCTTTTTCATTTTGAATATCCTTTAATCATTAATGAGTAATAGCAAAACTATCGGTTAAAATTTCTTGATTTGCTTCTATGCCATGAATAAACACAGTTTGATTTGGTTTCACATCAATATTAATTTCTTGAGTCATATAGCCATTTTTCAGTTGGATAGTATGAGTGCCTGTTGGCAAAGTAAGACGAGCAACTTGAGCATTACTTGGTAAAGTATTCCACGCACGAACATCGGCTTTTTCAGAAGCTGTGTTGTAAATATTCCCAGCAATTTGACCAATAGCCCCAAGATGATTCCCGAGTTCTTTTTGGACCATATATTTTGCTGTTGTGCGTGCAATTTGTGATGTTATATTGGCAGCTACATTTTCTTTTAATGTTTTTACAGCTAATGCACCTATATCAGTTAAGGTTGAAGTGTTTGTCACAGACCTGCCATTTACAAGCACTTGAAGACTGGTAGGGCTTTTGTAGGTAGAGGGATTGTAGCTAGCAAATGAAACATTAATTAAGCCATTTGGAGTAGGCAAAGCAAATGTATTCGGTATTTTTTGAGGTACTAGGCCTTGCTCTAAAAAAATTACAACTGGATATTGTTGAGACTTTTTACCCGAAGACATGTCTAAGCGTTTAACATCATTTTTAATGAAGTCATTAGGCTGCAATTCATAAGCTTTTTTGAAGTCAACGAGGGCATCGTTTTCTTCTCCTAATGCTTCCCAAAGGGTGGCTGCCATGTAAAATGCATAAGCATTTTGATATGTATTTTTAACCTTTCCTGCGATTGTATCTAGGCCAGCAAAAGCTTCATCGAAGTTCTGATTATTATCGGAGCCAGCTTTTTCCTTAGCTTTTTCGGCTTCCTTTGTATGTGCAACTTCAATTTCGCGCTGAATGCGTTGGGCGATACGCATTTCTACACCAGCACTTTCTACATTGTTTAGAGCTATAAAATTCAGGGCTTGATAGACATGTGCTAAAACTTGTTCATATTCTGGGATTTTGTAAGGAATAATGCTGTCATTACTTACAAGTGAGAGAGCTTTAAATCCGAGTTCTGATGCACTGATTTTTGCTTTATTATTTCTTTGCTCTAACAGTACAAACGCAGCTTCAAAGGATTTCTTACTTTCTTCATATTGATGATTAGCTTGTTGCAAACGACCTTTTTCAAGTAGATAGAGTGCAGCATCGCTTCCCTTAACTTTTTTATCTAAAAATTTATGAGTTTCTTCTGGAATTGGTTGCGTGATGTTGGCACGGAAGCTCTGAGCTGTTTGATTGTAGTCATCAAAAAAGCCAGCATGAGCAGTATGTAAAACACTGCCAAATAGAATAGCTAGAAGAGTTTTTTTGTGTCGTTGTGAGTGCTTAATTATTGGAAAGTTTGTCACAAAAAATGCTCATAAGTTTACAAAAAAAAACGAACTATAATTTTATAAAGTGAGTATTTCAATAATTTTATTTATTATCGGCTTTGTTTATTCTGTAGAGAAATAAACGCAAAGGCTTATCTAATATAGCGTTGAATGTTTTTGAGGTTTTATATTTTAAGTGTTTGTTTGTTGGATAAATAATCTAATTAAAGTTTTATAATAACTTGTATCTTAGCTTTTAAAGTGCATTTATAGTTTTGTTGAGAATTAAATAGGTTTATAAGTTTAAATAATTGAACTATTTAGTTTTTCTTAATTTATTTTATTTGTATTTAAAGTTTTTTTCATTAAAAAGTGTTTAAAGTTATTTTATTGAAGTTTTTAATTTAGATTAACTTAATTTTTAGAACTTTTTGATTGTTATATTATAAATATATTTTAAGTTATTTTAATAAAAAGGCTGTCAAATGACAGCCTTTTTTTATATTGGATTATTTTCTCGATAAATAAATATTAGTCAGCCGGTTTAAAAACTGAGGACTTAAAGTTGAGAGCTGATAAAGCAGTTTGGTTTTTATGCCAACTGGAGTGTGAGTAGGCGTCCAAAAATGAGCCTTTTTCTCTACAAGCGTAAGTACCTGTTGAGCAATATCATTTGGAGTTAAATCTACCCCCATATTTTGAATTGTGCCTGCATCCATACCCTTAACCATTGCAGTTTGTACAAATAGCGGCATCACATCTAAAACACGAATACCATATTTCTTCCATTCCACATCTAAACCTTCGGTAATTCCGCGAACAGCAAATTTACTGGCTGAATAAGAAATTAAATCAGCTTGCCCATAAATTGCAGAAGCTGAAGATAGGTTGATAACGCGTGCAAAAGACGGTTGCTTTAAATAAGGTAGGGCAGCATGACAGCCATTGATGACACCGTTTACATTAATATTTATTGTTCTTTGGTGAGCTGTAATATCAGTTGTTTCAAATGTACCAGAATATAAAATACCGGCATTATTTACTAAGATGTTGAGTTCGCCAGCCCATTCCGTAAATTCTTTTAATATACGTTGCCACTGATTGTAATCACTTACATCCAGATAGCCGGCACGGGCATTTGGCCCTAAGTCATTTGCCAACTCTTGAGCAAGCGATTCATTAATATCATAAATGCCTACTTTATATCCCTGTTGGTAAAATACACGTGCAATTTCTGCCCCAATACCTTGAGCGGCGCCACTAATCAGAATACTGTGTCTCATCTTTTTTCTCTTTGTCAGTACAATAGTGCGACTGATTTAATCGCTTTGATTTTGATCATAACAAATTAAAATCTTAGTTTTACTGACCGACTTTTTAAACTTGAGGGTTATCATGGATAAATTGCTTAAAATCATGCAAGAGTTACGAGAGAAATGTCCGTGGGATCAAGAGCAAACCCCAATGTCACTGACTAAATATGCGATTGAAGAAGCATATGAAGTTGAGGCTGCTGTTCGTCAGGGTAATATCGATGAAATCAAAAATGAGCTAGGCGATTTGTTATTACAAGTTGTGTTTCAATCACAAATGTTTAGTGAGCAAGGTGCTTTTAATTTTCAAGATGTTGTTGAGGCAATAAGTGAAAAGTTAATTCGCCGTCATCCACATGTTTTTCAGGCAGATCAATTTAATAACTTAACGCCAGAACAAGTAAGTGAGTTATGGAAACAAATTAAACAACAAGAAAAACAAGGCAAGCCGCAATCAAGATTAGATGAAATAAAGCATGGGCCAGTACTATTACAGGCACAAGAAATTCAAGAAAATGTCGCAAAAGTTGGGTTTGACTTTGAAACCGTAGAAGATGCTTATGGAAAACTAGAAGAAGAGCTAGATGAGTTCAAGCAAGCGCTAAAAAATCAAAATATTGATGAAATTCAAGATGAATTTGGAGATTGTCTGTTTTCATTAGTCAATGTTGGACGTAAACTTGCAATTTCAAGTGAAACATCACTTTTATCAACAATACATAAATTTAGAAGCCGTTTTGCTTTTATTGAAGATCAAGCTCAAAAACAGCAAAGAACATTAGAGGACATGACCTTGTCTGAAATGGATGAATTGTGGAATCAGGCAAAGCGGCAGTTACGGTTAGGGGAAAAAACACATGCAGCTCAACATGAGTCTTTGGAAGAGTAAGTCTTATATTTTTATTATTTTATTTTGGAGCCTGATTTCATCAACCTTCATTCAGGCTCAATCTTTCGATCAAAATTTTAAGGAGTGGAAGGCTAAACAGCAGATGTATGATCAGAAGTTGAGCATGCAGCATGCCTCTCATTCTAAAGTTCCAAAAAGCTCAGCCATGACTGATTCTTCAGGACAAGTTCACTTGAATCAAGCCAATATTGAAGAGCTTCAAAAGCTAAAAGGAATTGGTGAAAAAAAAGCTCAGGCGATTGTAGAATACCGTCAAAAGAATGGTGGCTTTAAAAATATTGATGAATTTAAAAACGTAAAAGGCATAGGTCCAGCCATTTTTGAAAAGAATAAAACGCGGTTGAGTTTATAAATCATGTGTTTGTCAATTGTCATTTCATGCGCAAACTACAGAGAATCAAATTGCCCTTTGTGTGCGTTAGAGCTATGATTAGCGACAACTTGTTATTTACGTACTGACGTAGGAGACAGCGTCTTTTGCAAACCTTGCGAGCGTCAAAATGTGGTTTGTCCACAGCCCAACTTCCTTCTTCGATTTTAGATGTGATCGATAGCCTGAATAAAGCTGGCTATGAAGCTTATATTGTTGGGGGTGGTGTCCGTGATTTAATGCTAGGGTTTAATCCTAAAGATTTCGATGCAGTCACCAATGCGACACCTTCTCAAATTAAAGAAGTTTTTGGCAGACGTTGCCGAATCATTGGTCGTCGATTTGAATTGGCACATGTCTATTCAGGGCGTGAGCTTATTGAAGTTGCAACATTCCGTGCCCCTCCTAAAAAAGCAGTTACCAGTGCCTCTGGCATGATTTTACGTGACAATAACTGGGGTACCATCGAACAAGACTTTGCTCGCCGTGACTTTTCAATCAATACGCTATATTACCAACCGCGTAAGAGTATTGTGCTCGACTTCTGCAAAGCGATGGACGATGTTAAAAATAAAACTCTACGTTTATTAGGCGATCCAGCACAGCGTTTTGAAGAAGACCCAGTGCGTATGCTGCGAACTTTACGTTTTGCAGCCAAGTTAAATTTCAAAATTGATTCAAATATTCTCGATATCTTTAATGCTGAAATGACGCAATTATTGCGTGATGTTTCTCCGCATCGTTTATATGATGAATCTCAGAAGCTGTTCACAATGGGACATTTGGCGCGTGTTTTGCCAATGTTGATTGAGTTTGGTGTCTGGAAGCAACTTTTTGCCGATGTTCAACCTAATCTCACCCCATTTATTTTAAGAGCAGCGAAGAATACAGATCAACGTATACAAGTGGGTAAAACCATTAATCCTGCATTTTTCTATGCAGTGTTATTGTGGCAACCGTTTTTAGAGCGTTGTGAATTTTATTTATCTAAAGGCATTGTGCCGGCTGAAGCCCGTGCGCAGGCTGGTTTAGATGTTTTAAAACGTCAAGCAACACGCACTGTTATTCCTCGTTTTGCAGAAACTTTTATTCGTGAAGTTTGGGAAATGCAGACTCGTTTGCTTAATCCAAAACCACAGCAAATAGAAGCATTGGCAGGGCATGCTCGCTTCCGTGCTGGTTTTGACTTCTTATTACTTCGTGAAAAGTCAGGTGATGACGCAACACAAGGAATGGGAAGCTGGTGGGAAACTTACCAAGAAATGTCAAATGACGAAAAAGAAGCTGCTATTAGCCAATATAATCGTCAGAAAGCTAGAAACCGTCGTAAAGCTGCTGCTGAGCCTATCGAAAATAATAAAGTTGACACGGAAATTGAACCTTTGGTTGATATTCCGGAACCACGCACTCGTCGTGGGAAAAAAGAACGTACCAGACAAGATCAGGCTGTAGGCCAGTTTGTTGAAAAAGCGACTGCCTCACAAGCAGGCGTGACGGGCGATCATCCAATTTTAAAACGTAAGCGGGTACAACGCGATTTAAGCCAAGTTGTTTTTGGGCCAACGCAATGACAATAACCACTTATATTGGTTTAGGAAGTAATTTAGGCGATTCACGTCAAATTTTATCTGAAGCCATTGCTAAGCTTAAGACGTTAGGAATGGTTAAAGTTTCTAGACTTTATCAAAGTCCACCTATGGGCCCTCAAGATCAGCCAAATTATTTAAATGCAGTTGCAGAATTAAATACGGATCTTGAGCCTTTAGATTTGCTGGATCATTTACAACGGTTTGAGCAAGAAGCTGGTCGTGTACGACTTCGTCGTTGGGGTGAGCGAACCTTAGATCTAGATTTGCTTATATATGGCAATGAAAAAATTCACAATGAGCGCTTAACTGTGCCGCACATAGGAATTCTAGAGCGAGATTTCGTTGTGATTCCTTTATTAGATTTAGATGCTGATTTACAGATTAATGATCAACCACTTAAAAATTTAGAACTGATACAGCAGCCGACACTGACTGTACTTGCGGATGAGTCTTGGGCTTAAGCTCTCGATTCATTATGTTCTGCAAACTCCTGTAGAGGATATCATCATGATTAGTCTAAGTGACTTAAGAAAATTTAAAGCCGAAGGACGTAAGTTCTCTTGTCTAACTTGTTACGATGCAAGCATGGCAAAAGCAATGGAACTTGCTGAAATTGATACAATCTTAATTGGTGATTCTCTTGGAATGGCAATTCAAGGGCGAGATTCAACTTTGCCAGTAACCGTTGAAGATATGGCTTATCATACGGCAGCGGTTCGTCGTGGTAACCAGCATGCCTTGATTATGACAGACTTGCCATTTATGAGTTATGCAACCTTGAATGATGCTTTGCAAAATGCAAGAACAGTCATGCAAGCTGGCGCTCAAATGGTGAAAATCGAAGGCGGCGCATGGTTAAGTGAAATCGTGCAAGTTTTGACCCGTAATGGTGTGCCTGTTTGTGTACATTTAGGCTTAACGCCTCAATCTGTACATGTATTTGGTGGCTATAAATTACAAGCTAGAACGCGTGAAGCGGCAGATCAGCTCATTGCTGATTGTACAGCAGTGGTTGAAGCGGGCGCGTCAGTATTATTACTTGAATGTGTTCCTGCTCAGTTGGGGCAAGAAATTGCTGAATTATTCCCTAATACACCTGTAATTGGTATTGGTGCAGGTAATGCAACTGATGGTCAAGTATTGGTTGTGCAAGATATGTTAGGTTTAACTTTTGGTCGAGTTGCTCGTTTTGTACGTAACTTTATGAAAGAGCAATCAGGTGAAACTGCCATTTTAGATGCTTTTAAAGCATTTCATGCGGCTGTGCAGGATCAGTCATTCCCTGCCAAAGAACATACTTTTCACGTTGAGCTGTAATTCATGAAAACAGAAACCACCATACAAGGTCTTGCAGCTTCTTTAAATCCTGCTAGAGCTGCACGTAAAATTATTGGTTTTGTCCCAACAATGGGAAATCTACATGAAGGACATCTCACACTTGTCCGTGAAGCGAAAAAATTATGTGATGTTGTGGTTGTAAGCATCTTCGTAAATCCAACTCAATTTGGTCCGGGCGAAGATTTTGATAACTACCCGCGTACTTTAGAGCAAGATAGTCGCTTACTTGCCGATGTAGGCTGTGACATTATTTTTGCGCCATCAGTTGAGCAAATGTACGGTACACAACCGCGTTTAACGAACATCAGTGTAAATCAGATTACAGATGCTTTATGCGGTAGTTCACGTCCAGGACACTTTGATGGTGTCGCTTTGGTTGTAACGAAGCTCTTTAATATTGTGCAACCGAACTACGCTTTCTTTGGACAAAAGGATTACCAACAGTTAGCAGTGATTCGCCAGTTTGTACAAGATTTAAATATTCCTTTAGAAGTGATTGGTGTGCCAATTGTTCGTGCAGCAGATGGTTTGGCGCTTAGCTCAAGAAATGGTTATTTAAGCGCTGAACACCGTCAGATTGCTCCGGTTATTTATCAAAGTTTGAAGCAGGCTGAGCAACAGTTACATCAAGGCAAAGATTTGCAACAAGTTGTAGAAGATATCAAAACTCAGTTGACAGATAATGGCTTTGTTGTTGATTATGTCGAAGCTCGTCAGACAAATCTGTTACCTACTACTCAATTTGATCGTGATATTGTGTTATTTGTCGCGGCAAAACTGGGTGCAACCCGTTTGATTGACAATTTAGAAGTTGCCTTTACACCCCAATAAAAGAGATCAAAGGACAGCCATGCCATGAAGCGTATACTTATCGTGACAGGACAGTCTGGTTCAGGAAAATCTTCAGCCCTTCAAGTATTAGAAGATTTGGGCTATTACTGTATTGATAATTTGCCTTTGGCATTGCTGCCTGAAATTGTGGCAAAGCTAGATCATGAAAATAATCTGGAGCAATTAGCTTTAGGTGTGGATGTAAGAAGTACTCGGGCAGATATGCAAGAGTTCGATCATGTTTTTGAGCAATTACAAAGGCATGGAACTGTTGATGTTATTTACCTGACGACGCAAGATCAGGATTTGATTGCGCGTTTTAGTGCATCTCGTCGCCCACATCCATTAGCTAACCGTTTCAAAAGTCTGTTGCAATGTATTCATGAAGAAAAGCAGTTACTGCTTCCAATTCAGTTTCGAGCTACGGTTCATATTGATACAACGGATAAAAGCGTTCATGATTTAAAGCATATTTTACTGTCTAAACTGGGGCAGTCAGATAAGCTTATTGTCATATTGCAGTCCTTTGGATATAAACATGGCATTCCTTTAGATGCCGATTATGTTTTTGATGTACGGCATTTACCAAATCCGCATTGGGATTTAGAATTAAGACGTTTTTCTGGTTTGGATGAGCCAGTAAGACTATTTTTAGAAGCGAGTCCTCAAGCAAACGAAATGTTTGATGATATTCTTCACTTCTTAAAAAAATGGCTTCCCGCATTTGCTGAAGGACACCGTCACTATATGACGATTTCTATTGGTTGCACTGGGGGGCAACATCGTTCGGTTTATATCGTAGATAGACTAAAACAAGCACTTGAGGCAGAATGGTCTGTTCAGGTCTTACACAGAGAAATGAAGCACTGGTCATGATAGACACAACTGTTGATGTAATTAATAAACTCGGTTTACATGCTCGTGCATCAGGGAAACTGATAGAGGTCACTACAAAGTTTCGTTCGTCGATCCAGATTGGAAAAGGCGATCATTTAGTAGATGCAAAAAATATTATGTCTTTGCTGATGTTAGGTGCAGGTAAAGGGACCACTTTGCGATTGGTCATTGATGGTACCGACGAAGAACAGGCATTAAATGAAGTACTGGCGTTATTCGCAGCAAAATTTTATGAGGCAGATTAATCGTGGCACGTGGTTCCCAACGTTATAGTGAAGAAGATTTTGGTTCTTTAGAAGGACGTGCAAGTAAAACCGAACAGAAAAAAGCAGTGCAACGCATGGCTGCTTTAGGTGAGCAACTCGCACAACTTTCTATTAAACAAATTCAGAAACTTCCAGTTGATGAGCGTTTAATTGATGCTTTAATGGAAGTGCAGAACATTAGTTCTTTTGAAGCACGTCGTCGCCAATTTCAACGTATTGGTAAATTGTTGCGCAATGAAGATGAGACCGTTATTTTGTCTTATTTAACTCCGCAGCAAGGCGCAAAAAGACAGGCTCAATTAATGCGTTGGGTTGACCGCATGATTGAACAGGGTGATCCTGCAATTAATGAATTTAGTAAAATTTATAATGCATCGGAACGTCATACCTTGCGTCAACATGTGTTGAGAATCAATCGTGATAAAACTCAACAGTTGAGTGAAGCAGAAATCGAGGCATCAAAAGTTAAATTTGTTAACTATGTACAGCAAATCGCATTATTGTCTGATCAAGGCTAAATGCGCTTAAATAAAAAAAGCGACGCCTTGAGCGTCGCTTTTTTTTATTTATATATTCTCAGCACGTTCTTTTGCCCATTCGCGCAAAATAAACTTCTGTAATTTGCCGGTCGATGTTTTTGGAATTTCTGTAATGACCACATCTTTAGGAACTTTAAAGCGTGCTAATTCTTTTTGGCAATGTTCAATAATTTCTTCAGGCGTTGCTGTAGCGCCCATTTTTAACTCAATAAATGCGCAGGGTACTTCTTGCCAACGAGCATCGGGTTTAGCGACGACCGCAGCAGTTAAAACAGCTGGGTGTCTATACAACACATCTTCTACCTCTAGAGATGAAATATTTTCTCCACCTGAAATAATAATGTCTTTTGAGCGATCAGTAATTTTTGCATAACCATCTGGATGGCAAACTGCTAAGTCTCCCGTATGGAACCATCCACCAGCAAAAGCTTCTTGGGTTGCTTGGGGATTCTTTAAATAACCTTTCATGACAATATTGCCACGAAACATAATTTCTCCCATAGTTTGTCCATCATTCGGGACAGGCTGCATTGTTTCGGGATCTAACACACGCATACTGTCCTGTAATGGATAGGGAACACCTTGACGAGAATGAAGCTGAGCTTGTTCAGCAATTGATAGCTCATTCCATCCTGATTGCGATGCACATAGAGCGGAAGGACCGTACGTTTCTGTTAAGCCATACACATGGTTTACGTTAATCCCCATATTTCGCATACCTTCAATAATAGCAACTGGAGGAGCTGCTCCAGCAACCATTACTTCAACATGGTGATCAAAGTTAGTTTGTTTTTCTTTAGGTAAGTTAATAATCATTGAAAGAACAATCGGTGCACCACAGAAATAATCAACTTTATGTTCTGCAATGAGTTTCATGACTAATTCTGGATCGACTTTGCGCAAACAAATATTCGTTCCACCGCTAGCTGCGATACTCCATGCAAAACACCAACCATTACAATGGAAAAGGGGTAATGTCCATAAATACACAGCACGGGGTTTCATTCCGCAAGCTAAGATATTACTTGCAGCATTGAGATAAGCACCACGATGATGATAAACAACACCTTTAGGATTGCCCGTCGTTCCAGATGTGTAACTTAAGCTAATTGCATCCCACTCATCTTCTGGTAAATGCCATACAAAGTTAATATCGCCTTGGGCTATCCATTCTTCATATTCAAAAGAGCCGATAAACTGATTTTTACCTTCATATTCATCATCAGCTACATCAATCACAATAATGTGTTGGTCAGGAATAAGAGAGAGGGCCTCTCTTGCCAAATTAACAAACTCAGGGTCAACCAAAAGCACTTTGCTTTCAGCATGTTCCAACATGAAAGCTATGGTTTTTGCATCTAAACGTGTATTAAGCGCATTGAGTACAGCGCCAGCCATTGGAACTGCGAAATGTGCTTCAACCATGGCTGGAATATTTGGCAATAAAACTGATACCGTATCATTTTTTTTAATTCCCACTTGTTTGAGCTGAGAAGCAAATTGGCAACAACGTTGGTAAGTTTCTTTCCATGAAATTTGGCGCTTACCATGAATAATCGAAGCTTGATTTGGATAAATATAGGCTGCACGCTCTAAGTAACGTAAAGGTGATAATGCAACAAAGTTTGCGGGTGTGCGTGGTAATTCATCATAAGCACTAACCATGGTAAACAACTCCGTGTTCTATTTTTAATTCATTCTTTGAAAATATGACTTAATACTCATCAACGCATCTATGCTTTAGTCTTAAACAGAAATACCCTTCAGTCAGAAAATGAGCAAAAATGCTATTTTCTTCATCTTAAACTACTTGGGCTGAGCGTGTTTAAAAAATCTTCAGCATATATTTTTTAAGTCATTTATTGCTGTTTACCTGATAAGCAAAATGTATTTATGATTTTATGGCTTCAAAGGTTTTCACTTTGCTTGAACAAGTGTAAAATCTTTCAGGATTTTTAATTTTGCTTTACACCGTTTTTATATTTTGAGGTTCGCCTCGATCATAATCTCGCGGTGAAATGCTCCTTCGTATAGGGCATCACTCCTTAAGGATTTTTTTATGCCAATTATCACATTGCCAAATGGCGATCAAAAGAGTTTTGATCAAGCTGTATCTGTTATGGAAGTTGCCCAAAGTATTGGGCCCGGTCTAGCAAAGAATACTGTTGCCGGACGAGTAAATGATCGCTTAGTTGATGCATGTGACTTAATTACCGAAGATTCGACTTTACAAATCATCACTCCAAAAGATGAAGAAGGTCTTGAAATCATTCGCCATTCTTGTGCGCACCTTGTAGGGCATGCTGTTAAACAGCTATTCCCTGAAGCTAAGATGGTGATTGGTCCAGTCATTGAAGAAGGTTTTTACTACGACATCTGGATGCCTCGTCCTTTTACATTAGACGATATGGCAGCTGTCGAAGAGCGCATGAAAAAGCTCATCGATCAAGATTACGATGTCGTTAAAAAAATGACACCGCGTGATGAAGTAATTGCTGAATTTACTGCACGTGGTGAAGAATACAAATTACGTTTGATCGCAGACATGCCTGAAGAAACACAAATGGGCTTGTACTACCATCAAGATTATTTGGACATGTGTCGTGGTCCACACGTACCAAACACCAAATTCTTAAAATCGTTTAAATTAACAAAAATCTCTGGCGCTTACTGGCGTGGTGATGCGAAGAATGAACAGCTTCAACGTATTTATGGTACAGCATGGGCTGATAAGAAACAGCTTGCTGCATACATTAAGCGTATTGAAGAAGCTGAAAAGCGCGACCACCGTAAAATTGGTAAAGCCTTAGACTTGTTCCATATGCAAGAAGAAGCACCGGGTATGGTGTTCTGGCATCCAAACGGTTGGACGATTTACCAAGTTCTTGAACAATACATGCGTAAAGTTCAGCAAGACAATGGTTACCTCGAGATTAAAACACCACAAATCGTAGACTTTACGCTTTGGGAAAAATCTGGTCATGCGGCGAACTACGCGGACAACATGTTTACGACTCATTCTGAAAGTCGTAATTATGCGGTGAAGCCAATGAACTGCCCATGTCACGTGCAAGTTTTCAACCAAGGTTTGAAATCGTACCGTGATTTGCCAATTCGTTTAGCCGAGTTTGGTTCTTGCCATCGTAACGAACCATCTGGTTCTTTACACGGTATTATGCGTGTACGTGGTTTTACACAAGATGATGCTCATATCTTCTGTACTAAAGAACAAATTGGTCAAGAAGTTGCAGATTTTATTAAACTCACTTTAGATGTTTATAAAGATTTTGGCTTTGAAGAAGTGCAAATGAAACTTTCTACACGTCCAGAAAAACGTGTGGGTGATGACGCACTTTGGGATATGGCTGAGAAATCTTTAGCAGATGCTTTAGATGCAGCGGGTCTTGAGTGGGAATTACAACCAGGTGAAGGCGCGTTCTACGGTCCGAAAATTGAATTCTCATTGAAAGACTGTCTCGGACGTGTATGGCAATGTGGTACTATTCAGTGTGACTTCAATTTACCAGAACGTTTAGATGCGTCTTACGTGACTGAAGACAATGATCGTGATCAACCTGTTATGTTGCATCGTGCAATTCTTGGCAGTTTTGAACGTTTTATTGGTATACTAATTGAACACTACGCTGGTTTCATGCCACCTTGGTTGTCGCCGTTACAAGCATGTGTTATGAATATTACTGACTCTCAAGCTGAAGCTTGTGAGAAAGTCGTAGCAAAACTCAAAGAAAATGGTCTTCGTGCTATTTCTGACTTGAGAAACGAAAAAATCGGATTTAAGATTCGTGAGCGTACTCTAGAGCGTATTCCTTACTTGTTAGTTCTTGGTGACCGAGAAGTTGAAGAAGGTACTGTGAATGTACGTACACGCTCAGGAAAAAATTTAGGTACTATGTCAGTAGATGCATTCATTGACTTAGTGAAGTCTGCCGTCGCCGATCGCGGCCGGTATATTGTGGAGTAAGAAAGATTAAACAGCCTGACCGTAACCAACAACAAGGTGCAAAAAGCAACCGTCCAGCAATTAACGATGAGATCCGTGCAAAAGAAGTACGCCTCGTCGGTGCTGAAGGTGAGCAAAAAGGAATTGTTTCATTAAGTGAAGCACTGCGTGCTGCTGAAGAGGTTGAACTTGATCTTGTTGAGATCGTTGCAAACGCCGAGCCGCCTGTTTGTAAAATTATGGATTACAACAAGCACTTGTTTGACCTTAAGCAGAAGCAAAAAGATGCGAAGAAAAAACAGCATCAAGTGCAAGTGAAGGAAATCAAACTGCGCCCTGCAACTGATGTTGGTGATTATCAAGTTAAGCTTCGTGCTATTTTGAAATTCCTTGAAGAAGGAAACAAAGTGAAGATCACTTTACGTTTCCGTGGTCGTGAAATGGCTCATCAACAACTTGGCTTAGCTCAATTGCAAAAAATTGAAGCAGATGTGGCTGAGTTTGGGGTTGTGGAACAAGCACCAAAAATGGAAGGCCGTCAAATGGGTATGTTACTTGGACCGAAAAAGAAAAAGTAATACTCAAAAAAAAGCACTGCAAAAGCAGTGCTTTTTTTTATCCTTATATTAATAAAAAACATCATTTAACTTTTTTTATTCAGTTTTATTTAAGACAATTGCTATATTTTTTAAGAAATTCAATTCACGAATTTTATGTGTTTTTTGGTGTGGGAAATATCATAGTTCCTCTTAAAACATGATATAACGCAAGACGCAGTCATGATAATGATGAATAGGAAAATAGAATGATTGATCTATATTATTGGGGAACTCCCAATGGACATAAAATCACAATTGCCTTAGAAGAAATGGGACTGGATTACACCCTCTACCCAATTAATATTTTAGAAAATGATCAATTTCAACCAGATTTCCTGAGAATTTCCCCAAATAATAAAATTCCTGCGATTGTTGATCAAAATGGACCTCATGGTGAGCCAATTTCTATATTTGAATCGGGCGCTATCTTGCAATATTTGGGTAGAAAAACTGGATTATTTTATCCAGATGATGAACAAGAGCGAGTTGAGGTTGAGCAGTGGCTCATGTGGCAAATGGGTGGTTTAGGACCGATGCTTGGACAAAATCATCATTTTAATAAATTTGCTCCTGAAAAAATTCCTTATGCCATAGAGCGCTATTTAAATGAAACTAAACGCTTATATGGGGTGCTCAATAAACAACTGATTGGTCAGAAGTTTGTTGCTGGGGAATACTCGATTGCTGATATGGCAATCTTGCCGTGGATTTTACGTTATGAATGGCAAGGTATTCAGCTTGAAGATTATCCATACGTACAAGAATATATTGTCCGCTTAACAGCACGTCCAGCAGTTCAAAAAGCACTATCAATTAAAGTGGCTTAATTTCTTGCCTGAATTTAATAAATCCTTAAAGCAAAAAGTAGTCTGGTGTAATTAATTATGCTGAGTTACTTTTTGCTTTTTATTAGTGCTTTTGGCGCTGCCACTTTATTACCTCTACAGTCTGAAGCGGTATTGGTAACCTTATTGTTGAAGGGTCAACATTCAGCTTTGCTTTTAATTAGCATAGCTACTTTAGGTAATGTCTTAGGTTCTTGTGTCAATTGGTGGTTAGGCTTAAAGATAGAGCAATTCAAACATCGAAAGTGGTTTCCAGTTTCTGAAAAGCGTTTACAACAAGCACAAAACTTTTATCATAAATATGGCTTTTACTCCTTACTTTTGAGTTGGGCACCTATCATTGGCGATCCAATTACTTTGGTTGCTGGACTCTTCAAAGAAAATTTTTGGCGCTTCCTTGGTATCGTTATTATTGCCAAAGCAGGGCGCTATTTGTTTATTTACTGGGTGATGATGGGTTTTATTTAAAATGAAAAAGCATCCGAAGATGCTTTGATTTATAAATATTTAAATTAATCTTCTGAGCTTTTGGTAATGTCTACTTTAAATAGATCGCTCGTTTTGAGCCAACAGAAAGTCACAACTACCAGAGTCATACAGCCTCCAAAAATTGTAGCGGTAATTGTGCCTAAATATTTAGCCACTAAACCTGATTCAAAGGCTCCTAACTCATTGCTCGAAGATACAAACATACCGTTTACGGCAGCAACGCGGCCTCGCATATTTTCTGGTGGGAAAATTTGCAAAATGGTTTGTCTTACAACAACAGAAATACTGTCACATGCTCCTGTCATAGCAAGAGCAAAAAGAGATAACCACATATTGTTTGAGAAGGCGAATAGAATAGTAAATATTCCAAAACCTGCTACAGCAAGCAACATATTACGCCATGCATGCTGAGTTGGCGGAAAGCGAGTCAAAGCAATCATAGTGATTAGTGCACCAATAGATGGGGCTGCTCGTAAATATCCAAGCCCTTCTGGGCCGACTTTTAATATATCTTCTGCGAAAATTGGTAATAAAGCGATAACACCGCCAAATAAAACAGAAGCTAAATCAAGAGAAATTGCCCAAAGAACAATTTTGGTTTTCCAGATAAAACGGAAACCTTCTCCTAAGCTTTCTAAAATATTGTTAGTTTCAATTTTAGGGAAACTACGTTTATGCAATAAATTAATTAAAATAAAGCAAATAGCGAGTAAAGCAGCAACACTAAATAGACTGGTTTCCCTGCCTAAATAAGCAAGCATAAAACCACCCAGCATTGGTCCAATAATTACACCACTTTGCCAACCGATGGTTGTCCATGTCGCACCATTTGCATAGAGTTCACGCGGAATTAAAAATGGTTTTAACGAAGTTGCTGAAGGATTGTAGAAACCGCGGATTGTTCCTAAACCAAAAATAACAGCATAAATACCCCAAGAAAGGAAGCTAACACTGATATGCCCTAAACCATGTAAGTGGAAAAGTAACCATAAAACCAAGGGAAGAGGAACTGAGAAAAATAAACAGATTTTCATAATAATCTGTTTATTAAACCTATCTGCAAAATAGCCTCCCCAAAGAGAAAGGGCAATAAAAGGAATCGCTTCTGCGAGTCCGATTAAACCTAAAGTCAGTGGGTCTTTGGTGATTTGATATAATGAATAGGCAACAATAATTTCTTGAATCAAAATTGCGAGTGTTAAGCAAAACTGATTGATCGTAACGATAGAGAAATCTCGATATCGCAATGCAGCGAAAGCATCATTTTGTATATTCATATTCTTTTGAATTTAAGAGATTGCACTTATTATAGGTGATGATTTTGTGGATTTTCTCGTAATTTGATAATTGATTATAGAAAATAACGTTTATATAAAATAGACAATTTACTATCAAAAAATGAGCATTTTACTTTTGTTTTAAGTTGCGATGCTTTAGAATATCGGCTCCCTTACCTGCAGGTCGTTTTTGCAATGGTGCAAGCGTTCCGAACAGGTGTTCAAAAGAGGTTGTTATGCCTAAGATGAAAACTCGCCGCGGTGCTGCTAAACGCTTCAAAGCGACTGCACACGGTTTCAAGCGCAAACAAGCATTTAAGCGCCACATTCTGACCAAAAAATCTGCTAAACGTATCCGTCAATTACGCGGCTGTGTAATGGTTCATGTTTCTGACGTGAACTCAGTTCGTCGTATGTGCCCATACATCTAAGGAGATTATAAATGGCTCGTGTAAAACGTGGTGTAGTGGCTCATCGTCGTCACAAAAAAATTCTTGCTCGCGCTAAAGGTTACTATGGTGCTCGTTCACGCGTTTACCGCGTAGCGTTCCAAGCGGTAATCAAAGCTGGTCAATACGCTTATCGTGACCGCCGTCAAAAGAAACGTCAATTCCGTGCTCTATGGATTGCGCGTATCAATGCTGGTGCTCGTCAAAACGGTTTGTCTTACAGCCGTATGATCGATGGCTTGAAAAAAGCTCAAGTGATCATCGACCGTCGCGTATTAGCTGACATCGCTATGCATGATGCAGTAGCATTTGCTGCTTTAGCTGAAAAAGCTAAAGGCGCATTAGCTGCATAAGCTTAGAGATTCAAAAAGAGGCCGCTTTTTAGCGGTCTTTTTTATTTTTAGTGGTTCTATTTTAAAAAGAGATAATAATCAGAGATAAATGATGAAAGACGAAAAATTTCTAAATGACTTAATTCAAAAAGTACAGCAAGGCCACCAGTTTAAATACTTATGTTTCTGGGGGCATACTCCTAAACAAGCTGATCTTGTTGATAAAAGCTGTTTTAGCCAGTGGTTTCCTGCGCAATTTAAAGTGGAAGGTGATGAATACTTTACTGCTGAGCACTATATGATGGCGCAAAAAGCAAAATTATTTAATGATGAAGAGATCTTTGCACAGATCTTGCAGGTTAAACATCCGAATGAAGCCAAACAGCTAGGTCGTAAAGTGCGTAATTATGATGAAAAGGTATGGCAAGAAAATCGGTTTGACATTGTCGTACAGGCGAACTTTGCTAAATTCTCTCAGCATCATAAATTGAAAGAATTCTTATTAGCAACGAAAGACCGTATTTTGGTTGAAGCATCTCCAGTCGATAAAATTTGGGGAATTGGTATGGCACAAGACCATCCACATATTCAGGATCCATCTCAATGGCAAGGCTTAAATTTGTTGGGTTTTGCTTTAATGCATGTTCGAGAGCGGCTTTTAGCTGAATAAGTTTGTATGCAACAAATTGGTGCTTTACTTTAAAAGTAGTGACATGAGGGAAACGAATTGCAATCACTAAATGAAAGAGAAATTCGTATTGCTACTTTTAAGGATGCATTATTTATTGCAGAAGTACATGTGCAGTGTTGGAAAGAAACCTATACAGGTATGCTTAAGCAGGAAATATTGGATGAGCTTAAAGTACTAGATAAAGAACAGTTATGGAAAGAAATCGCCAAAAGCCCTGATCATAAGTTATTTATCTATATTGAAAATGGAATAGTGAAAGGCTTTCTCGATGGTTACTTAAATCCAGAGAATAATATTGCTGAAATTTTTGCTTTTTATCTTTTGGAAGAAATCCAAAGGCAAGGTATAGGACAAGAGTTGTTTCAAAAGTTTCATCAATGTGCTTTAAATCAAGGTTATGCTTTTATTCGTTTAGAGGTTTTTAATAAAAATCCAAGTCGGCTCTTCTATGAAAAAATGGGAGCCAAAATAATTGGCGAAACCGAACTACCTGAGTTCGGCTTCGAAATAACAGAGTTACTTTATCAATGGGAACTGTAATTTTGATTAAAGCCCAAAATAATAAGCCAGAGCACAAATAATAATCGTTAGGATAATCAGCTTAATAACGCCTGAACCAGTGCCTTTATGGTGGTGAGATTTCAAATGTTGTGGGTTTTCATTTGATTGCTCGAATGGGGAGGCTTTAACTACAGGTACGATCTGAGCTGTTTGGTAGTGATTAGCAGCTTTAACAATAAGTTTGGCAAACAAATCATCAGTTTTTTGTGTAAAATTTCTTAAATTAATAAGTTGTTCTTGGTCTAGCTCTTCTCCTAACGGATCATTTGCAAGGCGTTTTTTTTGCTTTAAATAATTGGCTAATGCTTGAGTGCGAGATAAAAGTTGATGAGCATAATCAGCAGGATAATTCTCTGGCATTAAAGCAAGTCTTGGTTCTTGGCTCGTAATGCTTGTACCATCAAAATGAGCTTTTTGAAATTCTGGTTCCTCAAAACCTGCTGCATATTTACTACGAAATAATTCGCTATCCATAAAGTCAGCTATTTCTTGCCATGGCGGATTTTTTAAATCAGCTTCAATTTTTTTTGATAATTTTTCATTGAGTTCAAAGCGCCAGAAAGTTTCTAAATGAAGCTCGCAGGTTTGTGAAGCAGGGGCTTCAAACTCATTATCACTGTTATACCATTCAGCAAGTTCATGGCCAAAAATCCATGCAAATTTCTTATCATTTTGATGGCTAACGATAAAATGGGTATAAGGTAAAAGCTCAACATTGTTGTTTGGATTTTGCTCTTCATTTAGAAGGCTTGATAAATGTAAACTGAGTTGAGTGGTACCTTGTTTTTTTAGCGCTTCTAGCCAAACTTGAAAGTGTTGAGCGAGTAAATGCTGAGAAGCTAAGTCACGAAATTGAAAACTATGGTGGTCAAAAATATGATGTTGTCGCCATTGGGTAAAGCTTAAGTTTTGGCGGAGGTATTCATTACCATACGTTACAAGCGTAAGTTGTTGTTTCCAAATTTGATTGAGCGCCATAATAGTTGATCTCATTGACGATGCTATTATCTTATACGTTTTATCTTTTTGTTGCCTAATACATTTTTCATGATGGATAAACTTCATCAATCTGATGAAAAACTGTTAGAATGCAGTGTTTTATTATATTTTTTTAATTTGTTGCTTTGAGAGTTAATATGTCACTGGAAGCCCTGACCACAGAAGCGCTTGCTGCCATTGCAGCAGCTCAAGACCTTGTTGCACTTGATCAGGTGCGTGTGCAATTTACAGGGAAAAAAAGCCAGCTTGCAGAACAATCGAAAGCATTAGGGAAAATGGACCCTGAAGAACGCAAAGTACAAGGTGCTGCGATTCATGCTGTTCGAGAAACAATTAATACTGCTTTAACAGAACGTCAAGCGGGATTACAACAGGCAGCACTTGAGCAAAAGCTAGCAAGTGAAACGATTGATGTTACTTTGCCGGGCCGCGGTCAACGCGTTGGTACAGTTCACCCTGTTACTCAAGTACAAGAAAGAATTTGTCAGTTCTTCACTAAAGCTGGTTTTACAGTTGCGACTGGTCCAGAAGTTGAAGATGACTATCATAATTTTGAAGCATTAAATATTCCTGGTCACCATCCAGCGCGTGCTATGCACGATACTTTCTATTTTGATGCCACTCATTTACTGCGTACGCACACGTCTGGTGTACAGATTCGTACAATGGAAACAAGTGAGCCACCAATTCGTATCGTATGTCCTGGGCGTGTTTATCGTTGTGACTCAGATCAAACGCATTCGCCAATGTTCCATCAGATCGAAGGTTTATACGTTGCTGAGAACACCAGCTTTGCTGAGTTAAAAGGTTTACTAATTAACCTGTTGAATGAATTTTTTGAAAAAGATTTAAAGGTACGTTTCCGTCCATCATATTTCCCGTTTACTGAACCAAGCGCAGAAGTAGATATTATGGATGAACGTGGCCGTTGGTTAGAAGTTTTAGGCTGTGGCATGGTGCATCCAAATGTATTAAGTGCTGCGGGTATTGATCCTGATAAATACAAAGGCTTTGCTTTTGGTTTAGGGGTAGAGCGCTTTGCGATGTTGCGTTATGGCATTAATGACTTGCGTATGTTCTATCAAAATGATGTGCGTTTCTTACGCCAATTTGCCTAACAGTTTTTCAGGATTAAAAAAGGTTTATAAAGATGAAGATTAGCGAAAATTGGCTACGTACATGGGTTAATCCGGCAATTGATAGTGATACATTGTCTGATCAGTTAACGATGCTTGGTCTTGAAGTTGATGAATTGGCACCTGTTGCTAAACCATTTACTGGTGTTGTAATAGGTGAAGTGTTCACTGTTGAGCAGCACCCTGATGCAGATCGTCTACGTGTTACAACAGTGAATATTGGTTTAGGTGAGCCTTTACAAATTGTATGTGGTGCACCGAACGTTCGTGCTGGAATGAAAGCTCCAGTTGCAACCATTGGGGCGGTATTACCTGGTGATTTTAAAATCAAAAAAGGTAAACTTCGTGGAATTGAATCACAAGGAATGCTTTGTGGTGCTTCTGAGATTGATCTTGAAGATAAAATCGATGGTTTACTCGAACTGCCAGCTGATGCTCCAGTCGGAGTAAATATCCGTGAATACCTCAAACTTGACGACAATGTCATTGATATCAGTATTACGCCAAACCGTGGTGACTGTTTTAGTATTCGTGGTATTGCTCGTGAAATTGCAGTTATTAATAAGCTACAAATGAATGAGCCCGTAATTAACACGGTTGATGCCGCCATTGCTGATGAGAAAAAAGTAGTTATCAGTACTGAAGGCGCTCCGCGTTATTTAGGGCGTGTCGTTAAAAATGTTAATATAAAAGCTGCTACTCCTGAGTGGATGGCACAGGCTTTATCACGTTCAGGAATCCGTACTCATAGTATTTTGGTTGATGTGACCAACTATGTCTTAATGGAATTGGGTCAACCAATGCATGCATTCGATTTGTCTAAAATCGAAGGGACTGTACATGTTCGTCAAGCAACACAGCAAGAAAAGCTACAACTTTTAAATGATCAAGAAGTTGAGTTGCAAGAAGATATCATGGTGATTGCTGATGACCAAAAAGCTCTAGCAATTGCTGGAATTATGGGTGGTTTAGCATCAAGTGTAACCGATGATACAACTGATATCTTCCTAGAAAGTGCTTTCTTCGCGCCACTCGCGATTGCTGGTCGTGCTCGTCGTTTTGGTTTACATACTGACTCTTCGCAGCGTTATGAACGCGGTGTAGATTTCGAATTACCTTTAATTGCAATGAATCGTGCTTCTCAGCTTATTCAAGAGTTAGCAGGCGGCGAGTTTGGTCCAATTACTGTAGCTGAAAAAACTGATCTACTTCCTAAGCGTGAAGCAATTGAACTGAAACAAGCTCAGGTAGACCAATTATTGGGATATCAAGTTGCGGGAGAGTTTATTGCGGATGCTTTAACTCGACTAGGCTGTAAGGTAACAGTTAAGGCTGAAGGTGAATGGAGCGTAATACCACCATCACATCGTTACGATATGGCTATTTATCAAGACTTAATTGAAGAAGTTGCGCGTATTGATGGCTATGACAATATCCAGATTAGCTTACCAAGCATGGATGTTAAATTTGCTAAATACCAAGATCGTTTTGAACTCACTGAGCTGCGTCAAACAATCGTGACGTTGGGTTATCAAGAAGCTATTAGCTTTAGCTTTGCTGATGCGAAACTTGAAAAGCAATTAAATCCCGAAGTTAAACCATTGATGCTAGCAAATCCAATTTCAAGTGATTTAGCTGCAATGCGTAGTACTTTACTTTCTAGTTTAATTCCTTGCGTACAATATAATCTTAATCGTCAGCAAAGTCGTGTTCGTTTCTTCGAATTTGGGCTGCGTTTTGATTATCAAAATGCTAAGAATATTGAAGACTTACAACAGACTCCTACCTTAGCTTTGGTTGCAGTCGGTTCGCAAAAAACAGAATCATGGCATGCTAAGCCTCAACCAATGGATTTCTTTGATTTCAAAGGTGAGATTGAAGAGATATTGGCTGCTGGACGTGTAAGCGTTGAATATGTTCGTTCAGAACGTGCGTGGTTGCACCCAGGACAATCGGCTGAAATCTTGGTGGAAGGTAAGTCAATTGGCTATTTGGGGCGTTTGCATCCGTCTCTAGAAAATGAGCTTGATTTAAGCATGACTTGGGTTGCTGAACTCGATCAAACAGCTGTTTTGCAATCTTATGTATCTAATTTTACAGAATTATCACGTTTTCCTTCGATTAGACGTGATATTGCGCTTTTAATCTCTGATAATATAAATGTTAGAGATATTCAGCAGTTAATCGAAAAAACTGGTGGAGAGCTTTTAGACTCTACATGGTTATTCGATGTGTATACGGGGCAGGGTGTCGAAGAAGGTAAACGCTCATTAGCGTTTGCACTTTTGTGGCAACATCCTTCACGTACGCTTGAAGATGCTGAAATTAAATCTGGTATGGACAATATAATCCAAGTGTTAGAAAACACTTATCAAGCGACATTGAGGGCCTCATGACAGCATTAACTAAAGCAGACATGGCTGATCATTTAAGTGAGTTAACCAGCTTAAATCGCCGTGAAGCAAAACAAATGGTCGAGTTGTTCTTCGACGAAATTAGCCAAGCACTTATTGCGGGGGAGCAGGTTAAGCTCTCTGGTTTCGGTAATTTTGAGTTAAGAGATAAACGCGAACGCCCAGGACGTAATCCTAAAACAGGTGAAGAAATTCCAATTTCAGCACGTAGGGTAGTAACCTTTAGAGCAGGTCAAAAGTTTAGACAACGCGTTGGAAATGAGCAGATCGATTGATCTGCTTTTTTTTATTTATAATTAGATAGCTTTATTCAACTATGATGTGATGTCAATTTATCTAGATAGATTAAGCAAAGTAATTTTAGGATATAAAATTTAGGCATAAAAAAAGAGGACAAAATGTCCTCTTTTTTTCTAATCTAATATATAGATTAGTGTGCAGCAGAAGCAGCAGGTGCAGAAGCAGCAGGTGCAGAAGCAGCAGGTGCAGAAGCAGCAGAAGCTTCAGAAGCAGCATCAACAGCTGAAGAAGCAGCAGTAGCAGCTTCAGAAGCAGCAGTAGTAGCTTCAGAAGCAGCAGCTACAGCTTCAGAAGCAGCAGCAGGAGCTTCTTCTTTCTTAGAACAACCAACGAAAGCTAAAGTAGCAGCTACAGCAGCAACAGCAGCAAATTTTTTGAATAACATGGCATCACTCTCACAAAAAAGATTTGAGATTAAAAAAACCTAAGTTGGACTGTTTTGCTTTTATTATTCCTAAAACGTAGCTAGGTAACAACGCATGGAGCAGTCTAACTGGTCTGCCGCTATGCTATCACTGCAAATGCTGAAATACTACTGCCGTTTGTCAAAAAAACGTATGAAAACGAGAAAAACAGTCTGTTTTTTAACAGAAAAAAACAATCAATTGGCTCGAATGTATTGGAAAGGTAGAAGTAAGCTATTAAAAAACTTATTTTTTTTAATTCAAAAATAATTATTATCAAAAGCTTATAAATAATTTTACATAAAAAACTGCAAAATGTATTTTTGTGTAAAGCTTGTCAACCAAATAAAAAACCACTCAAAAGAGTGGCTTTTTATTGAAGATTAATCGATTAAGTTGAAGCTTTACGCTTCATTTGATCGAAGAAATCATCATTTGTTTTGGTTTCTTTCATGCGATCAAGTAAGAATTCCATTGCCGCTAACTCATCCATAGGATGAAGAAGCTTACGGAGGATCCATACTTTACGTAAGTTATCATCATCCATTAAACGCTCTTCACGACGGGTGCCAGATTTCTTAATATTCATGGCAGGGAAGACGCGTTTTTCAGCAATACGGCGATCAAGAGTGATCTCTTGGTTACCTGTACCTTTGAATTCTTCATAAATTACGTCATCCATTTTACTGCCTGTTTCAATCAAAGCAGTTGAGATGATCGTAAGAGATCCGCCTTCTTCAATATTACGTGCAGCACCGAAGAAGCGTTTAGGGCGCTCTAATGCATGAGCATCTATACCACCAGTTAATACTTTACCTGATGAAGGAATGACGGTGTTATATGCACGCGCTAACCGGGTAATTGAGTCAAGCAGAATCACAACGTCTTTTTTATGTTCAACAAGACGTTTTGCTTTTTCAATAACCATTTCTGCAACTTGCACGTGGCGAGCAGGGGCTTCATCGAAGGTTGAGGCAATGACTTCACCGCGAACAGTACGTTCCATTTCGGTTACTTCTTCTGGACGCTCGTCAATTAATAAAACCATCAGGAATACTTCAGGATTATTTCTAACAATAGATTGAGCAATATTTTGAAGTAACATTGTTTTACCCGCTTTTGGCGGTGCAACAATAATAGAGCGTTGACCTTTACCAATTGGCGCAACTAAGTCAACAACACGAGCAGTTAAGTCTTCTGTCGTACCATTACCGAGTTCCATAACCAATTGTTCGGTTGGGAAAAGGGGGGTTAAGTTTTCAAATAAAATTTTATTTCGAGAATTTTCTGGCGTGTCGTAGTTAATCTGGTTAACTTTGAGCAACGCAAAATAACGCTCACCTTCTTTTGGAGGGCGAATAGTACCTGTGATGGTATCGCCTGTACGCAAGTTAAAGCGTCGGATTTGTGAGGGACTCACATAAATATCATCCGGACCTGCTAAATACGAACCTGCGGCAGAGCGCAAAAAACCAAAACCATCAGAGAGAATTTCAAGAACGCCATCACCAAAAATTTCTTCGCCATTCATTGCATGGCGTTTCAAAATGGCAAAGATAATATCTTGCTTTCGGTTACGAGCCATACCTTCCAGGCCCATAAATTCAGCAATTTTAATTAATTCACCAATTGGTTTTTTCTTGAGTTCAGTTAAATTCATAAGGGTCAGAATTAGGAAAGAGTAGAGTGTGGTTTAAAAAGAAGAAAAATCGCTCGCATACAAAAAAGATTATCGCAATTGTATTTACACAATAACAATTCAGAAGTCTGATTGATTGTTTCGAAGAAAAATGTGAAAAAACAATTTCTGTTGCCGAGTGGCGATCTTTATGTTTGTGTCTTGTAAGAAGCCGGACGAAGATGATTCCCTTCAGTGCCTCTTGAGCATGCAATATAAGCTAGCTTAGTCAATTTGTCAATTTATAGCCGAAAAAAATACGCTATAAAAAAGTATAGCGTATTTTCATTCTTAGCATTTTGACTTAAACATTTTCATCAATAAAGCTAACAAGTTTAGAGCGAGGCACAGCACCAATTTGTTGAGCTACGACTTCACCATTTTTGAAAAGTAATAAAGCAGGAATATTACGGATATTGTATTTCACTGCAATATCTTCGCAAGAAGTCACATCAACTTTAACAATTTTTACTTTACCAGCATATTCACTTGATAAGTCTTCAAGAACAGGTGCAATTGCTTTACAAGGCGCACACCAACCTGCCCAGAAGTCAACAAGTACAGGTGTTTCAGCGTCTAGAACATCTGCTTGGAAGTTATCATCAGTTGTATTTACAATAGTCGCAGACATGGTACGGCTCCAATTTTTAGAAAAAGTGCTATTACTACAGGAGAAATTATCTCTATCAGTATTACATAGCTACTTAGTTCAATGTAAGGGTTTGATGCTATTATTCAAGGCTTCACTAAATTTGTCTAATGGATGCTCACGATATTCATCATCGACTTGTACAATCAACTCATAAATAGAAAAATATAAATGACAGTTAATTGTTGATGAAAATGGCTTTTCAATTGCATTCGTGTGAATTACTCTAGGCGTGAATTGTTATGGGTTTAGTTCAATAATGTCTGACTTTTTGATTGATGAAGAATTACTTGCCGCCATAGATATGGGGTCGAACAGCTTTCACCTTGCAATTGCACGGGTAGATCATGGCGAAGTTAAAAAAGTTGCTTCGATGTCAGAAAAAGTACAGCTTGCAGCTGGTTTAGATGAAAATAAAAATTTAACGGAAGCTGCTCAGCAACGTGGTTTGGCATGTCTAGCCCGTTTTGTTGGAAGATTGAGTTCTGTTCAAGCTAATCGTTTACGAATTGTAGCTACTAATGCCTTGCGTCAGGCAAAAAATGGTCATGAATTTATTCAAAAAGCTGCAGAAATTTTACCTAAACCTATTGAAATTATTGCGGGACGAGAAGAAGCCCGTCTGATCTATTTGGGCGTATCGCATACCATGGCTAATGGTGGGCGTCGCTTAGTTGTTGATATTGGTGGTGGTTCTACCGAGTTCATTATTGGTGAAGAGTTTGAACCTATTTACACCGAGTCATTGCAAATGGGTTGTGTGGCTTATACAACGGCCTACTTTTCTGATGGGGAAATTACCCAGAAATCATTTGATAAAGCAGTAGTTGCTGCCCGTAAAGAACTTTCCGCTATTGCAACAACTTATAAAATGGAAGGGTGGGATACAGTCGTTGGTTCAAGTGGAACGATTAAAGCCTGTCGCCAAATTATGGTCAATATGGGCTTAAGTGATGAACAAGAAAATCTCACTCGAGAAGGGCTATATAAACTTAAAGATAAATTACTTAAGTTTAAAAATGTTTCTGAAATTGATTTTGAAGGATTAAGAGAAGATCGACGAGCAGTTTTGCCAGCCGGATTGGCAATTTTGTACGCAGTTTTTGAAGTTCTAGAAATTGATCGTTTGGCATATTCTGATGGTGCATTACGCGAAGGTGTCATGTATGACCTATTAGGTCGATTCAAACATGAAGATATCCGCGACCGTAGTGTGCAAGCTCTAATGGGGCGTTATAATGCTGACCCTAAACAAGCAGAACGTGTTGTCAATACAGCACAACAATTATTTGATGGTGTCGCGAAATCTCTTAATTTAACGAGTGAAGACAGTGACTTACTGCGTCGATCAGCTTATTTGCATGAAATCGGTTTAGCAATTAGTCACGGCGGTTATCATCGCCACGGTGCTTATTTATTACAGCATTCTGATATTCCGGGGTTCTCGCAAATTGATCAAAATCATCTTTCACATTTAGTTGCTCACCATCGTCGTAAATTGCGAAATGATGTAAAAAACGAAATTTTGAAGGCTGGTGGTCATAAATTACTTTACTTAAGTTTATTGCTTCGCCTAGCAGTTTTACTCAACCATAGTCGAAGTGATCAGATGCTTCCTGCCATTGAACTGACCATCATAAATGATCAACAATGGCAGCTTAGTGTTTCTGGTGATGCCAAACAATGGCCATTGTTAGTTGCCGACTTGCACGATGAGCAAGAGCAGTTTAAGCATTGGGACATTGAATTGAATATTCAGTCGGAAAAATTTATCGATTAAAGGGATAATATTCGACCTATGAAAAAATCTACTCAGTCCAAAGCTTGGACAACGGTTCAAATTGCACGTCATCCTGAACGTCCGCAATTTCTAGATTATGTCGGTGAAATCTTTACAGAGTTTGACGCCTTGCATGGTGATCGTTTGTTTGGTGACGATGGTGCGATGGTAGGTGGTCTTGCTCGTTTTGACGGTCAACCTGTGATGGTCATTGGACAACACCGTGGTCGTAGTACCCGTGAAAAATTAAAGCATAATTTTGGTATGGCTAACCCTGAAGGTTACCGTAAATCTCAACGCCTATTAGATATGGCTGAGCGTTTTAATCTTCCGGTTTTCACGTTTATTGATACTATGGGTGCTTACCCTGGTGTTGGTGCTGAAGAACGTGGACAAGCTGAAGCAATTGCAACGAGTCTTGCTCAACTTTCAAGTTTGAAAGTTCCTGTTGTTGCAACAGTACTGGGTGAAGGTGGTTCTGGTGGTGCTTTAGGTATTGGTGTTGCTGACAGAGTAATTATGTTATCGCACAGTATTTATTCTGTGATTTCACCAGAAGGCTGCGCATCTATTTTATGGAAAACTGCTGAAAAAGCGGCTCAAGCGAGTGAAGCTTTAGGTTTGACAGCAGACAAATTACAATCTCTAGGTATTGTTGAATATGTAGTAGATGAAGGCGAAGGGGCACATTTAGACCCTGAGCAAGTAATGCAAAATCTAAAAGTAGTTTTGAAGCAAGCTTTGGATGAATTGCTACCAATGGATGCAAATGAACGATGCGAAGCACGTTATCAACGTTTAATGAAGTTTGGCAGCGCAAATTTAGGCATAATGTCTTAAAGCAGGCTCAACTATTTTCAGAAAATAGTTCTTTTCTTATTGGATGTAGTGGCGGCATGGATTCAATGCTGCTGCTACATTTAATGTCTCAAATTTTCCCTCAAAAGATCCGAACAATTTATATCGATCATCAACTGCAATCACAAAGTGCAGTATGGGGGGAACTAGTGGCTAAACAAGCTACTTGTTTAGATATTCCTTTTATTATTCAAAAAGTTCAAGTTACCGATGGTAATTTGGAAGCTCAAGCACGTCAGGCACGTTATCAAGCTTATCGACAGCATTTGCAACCAAATGAAACTTTAATGCTTGCTCATCATCAACAAGATCAGGCTGAAACGGTAATACTACGTTTATTGTCGGGTGCAGGCGTTGATGGATTAGCTGCTATGCAGTCTATTGATTATCGTGTAGATATGACGATTTGGCGTCCTTTTTTGGATTTATCACGTGAACAAATTACTCAGTGGGCGACTCAGCTTGAGATTGAGTATGTAGATGATCCTACAAATTACGATATTCATTATGATAGGGCCTGGTCACGTGAGGAACTTTGGCCATTTTTACAAAACCGATTTCCTAAAATGCAGCAAGCACTGAGCCGAACCAGCTATTTGATGCAAGATGCTTCTGAAATTTTAGAAGAAGTTTTAAAAGTCGATTTAAAGCATTGTGGTACTGCTGAGTGTTTAGACTTAACTAAACTCTTAGATTTGTCAGCTGCCCGTCAGCGTCAATTGCTTTCAGTTTGGATGAAAGGTGATGGGCAATATCGACCTGCATTTGAAATGGTCGAGCGCTTAAAAAATGAAGTGATTGATTCAAAGTCTGATGCACAAGCAGCGTTACACTGGAACCAGTTTTACTATGCCCGTTATCAACGTCATCTTTATAGATTGAGTAAGCAAACTTTTCTTGCCGAAACATTAAGTCCAATTGAAGCTGAATCAGAGCATCATTTCCAAATGGGGGAAATAGTGCATTACGCTTCAGGAAATTTTCAGATTAAACAAAAAAATATTGGTTTGGCTCCATCTTTATTAAATGAAAAATTGAGAATAATTCGACGTCAAGGTGGGGAAAAAGTCCATTTATATGATCGTATTGGCCAGTGGCCATTAAAAAAAGCAATTCAAGAAGCACATATTTTGCCTTGGCTTCGTCATACAATTCAAATATTAGTCATAGATAATGTTATGCTTGGGGTTTTTACACCGAAAGGATTTTGGTTGGCTCAGTCTCCGTATTGTGAGCAAGGAGGATGGCAACCAGATTTAATTTCTCATTCTTGTAATCTGGTAAATGGCGAATATGGTTATGGCAAGTGCAGTAAATTGTAATATCTGTTTTATTGGTGGCGGTAATATGGCCCAAGCTTTAATTGGCGGGCTGGTTTCAAGAGGTTTACCACCGACACGTATTACTGTTTCAGATCCTGTTGAACAGATCCGTCAATTATTACAAGAGAAAGAAGTCCACGTAACACAAGATAACGTGGCTGCAATTAAAAATGCTGATGTTGTCGTACTGGCGGTAAAACCGCAAGTTTTGGCGACTGTTTTACGTCCGTTGAAAGGTCTGTTATCAGATAAATTGGTCATTTCAATTATTGCTGGTGCTGAAATTCAAACGATATCAAATTTAATTGATAGCGATCGAGTTGTTCGAGTTATGCCTAATACACCAGCTCTGGTTCAAACAGGTGCGCATGGTATCTATGCAAATGATGTAGTAGGTGCTTCGGACCGTGAATTAACAAGTCAGATTTTAGCAGCCACAGGCTTAACAATTTGGGTAAACTCCGAAGCTCAAATTGATGCGGTAACAGCAGTTTCTGGTTCAGGCCCTGCATATTTTTTCTATCTGATGGAAAGTATGATCCGTGCGGGTAAGAATTTAGGACTGGATGAAAAAGTTGCAACCGCATTGACTCTTCAAACGGCGTTAGGTGCGGCTCAAATGGCAATTACTAGTTCAAATACTCCATCTGAACTTCGTAAGAATGTGACATCACCGAATGGTACAACACAAGCTGCACTTGAAGTTTTTGACCGTGCACAAATCTCCCAAAATATTCAATCTGCATTGGCTGCTGCACAGAAGCGTAGCCAAGAATTGGCTCAAGAATTGAGTGACAGTGCGAAATAGCTTAAATAGGATAAGACAACTATGGGTGCAAATTCTGCGCTAATTTTTGGAATTTTAATTAATGTCGCGATTTTATTGGTCTTTTTCCGTTTTTTAATGCAATTAGCGGCAGTAAGTCCTTATAATCCTGTGGTTTTATCGACCGTAAAAGCGACTAAGATTGTTGATATTTTTGGCCGAATTTTTCCGACGGTCGCAAAAGGCCGATTTAATTTGGCTGCGTTGGTTCTTTTAATTACTTTGTATTTACTGAAAATTTTTGGTGTGATGTATCTTTCTGGCTCTATGCCAAATAGTCCGATTCATTTACTGATTCTGACATTTGTAACCATGATTCAGGATTTGATTCGTTTCTGCCGTTATTTAATTTTCGCAACAATCATTTTGAGTTGGGTTGTTATGTTCACTCAATCGCGTTCACCTTATATTGAGGTGATTCAAGATTTGGCTGAACCATTACTCGCGCCATTCCGTCGTTTATTGCCTAATATGGGAATGATTGACTTATCGCCAATTTTGGCATTTTTGGCACTCTATATTGCCGAAATTTTAATGAATGAAGTAGCAAAAGTTCTATTAACAGGACTTTAAGCTGACTCAATAAAAAAGGGCTGTATTTAACAGCCCTTTTTTTATTTCTGTTAATTAATGGGCATCATCCCAGTTTAGCCCTTGTCCTACCTCAACCACTAAAGGCACGGAAATTTCTACTACTGATTCCATGACATTTGCAATTTGCTTAGAAAGCTCATCAGCAATGTTTTGATCTGCTTCAAAAACTAATTCATCGTGTACTTGAAGAAGTAACTTTGCTTGATTTTTTGGCAGCATTTTATCGACTTCAATCATGGCAATTTTAATAATATCAGCCGCACTACCTTGTAAAGGTGCATTGATGGCGGCACGTTCGGCAGCCTTACGCACCATCACATTTCGTGCATCAATATCAGGTGTATATAGACGACGGCCTAAAATAGTTTCAACAAAGCCTTGCTCTGATGCAACTTGACGTGTGCGTTGCATATATTCATAGATGCCAGGATAGCGTTGGAAATATTGCTTAATATAGTTTTGTGACTCTTGACGTGTGAAACCTAACTGACGAATCAAACCAAACTCAGACATACCATACAGTAGACCAAAGTTTACGGCCTTAGCTTGACGACGTTGATCATTGGTTACATCTTCAATTGCAATACCCAATACTTCTGCAGCAGTACGGCGGTGAACGTCTTGTCCGTGCTGGAATGCATGTACTAAAGCATCATCTTGAGAAAAATGAGCCATTAAACGAAGTTCAATTTGCGAGTAATCGGCAGCCAATAGAACTCGGCCTTCCGGCGCAATAAATGCTTTACGAATCTGACGGCCAATTTGTCTACGAATTGGAATATTTTGTAAGTTAGGATCAGAAGAGGAAAGGCGACCTGTCGCTGTGAGTGCTTGGTGATAGCTCGTATGTACACGATGGGTGTCGTTATGAGATTGCTCAACTAGACGGTCCGTATAGGTACTTTTTAGTTTTGCTAAACCACGATGCTCTAGAATAATTTCCGCTAAAGGATGTTCAATTTTTTCTAAAACACTTTCACTGGTGCTGTATTGTCCAGTTGCAGTTTTTTTACCGCCTTTGATTCCTAATTTATCAAATAGAATTTCGCCTACTTGTTTAGGTGAAGCAATATTAAAAGTTTCATCTGCAATTTCCATGGCCTTGTTTTCAAGACCTTCCATGGTTTTTGCAAATTCAACACTTAATTTATCTAAGAATGCATGATCTAAACGAATACCATCTTCTTCCATGCCTGACAAAATTCGGGCAACTGGCATTTCGATGTTATATAAAATATTTTCTAATTCAGGAAATGGCTTAAGTTTGTTTGAAAGTACTTCATACAAACGATAGGTCACATGCGCATCTTCTGCTGCATAGTGAGCAGCAACTTCAATTTCAATTTGATTAAAAGTTTTCTGCTTTACACCTTTGCCAGCAATTTGTTCAAAAGTCGTTGTTAAATGGCTTAGGTAGACACGAGCTACATCATCCATGCCATGACGAGTTGCTGCTGCATTTAGTACATACGATGCCAGCATACTATCGAAATACCAGCCTTTTAACTCAATTCCGTGGTTTGCAAAAATATGTGCATCATATTTAAGATGATGACCGATTTTTTTAACCGCTTCATTTTCTAATACAGGCTTAATTTGAGCCAGAATTTGTTCACGGTCCAGCTGCTGCGGTGCATTTTCATAATTATGCGCTAAAGGCACATAATAAGCGTCTTGTGCATCAAAGGCGATTGAGAAACCAACCATCTCGGCAATACGGTAATCAAGACTTGTAGTTTCTGTATCAATGGCAAAATGATCAGCATTTTGCATGCGTTGCAAGAGTTGATCCCATGCTTCTTGAGTTAAAACAGTATGATAATTTGCAGTTCCAAGCTGGTCATCTTGACTGGTTAGGCTTGCCTGATCTTCGGTTTCTATCAAGTCAGCTGGTTTAACTTCATCTTGAACGACTACTTGTGAAACTTGCTGTTTATAAGTAGAGCTGTTTGGATTATTTGGATGATCAAGCGACTGTAACTGATTTCTAAACTCAAGCTCAGTATATAAGTTGCGTAAAGCGTCAACATTTGGATCGATAAGCTTTAATTCGTGCCAGTCGAGCTCTAAAGGAAGATCACACACAATGCTAGCTAACTGATGATCAAGCTTAATATTGTCTAAATTATCTTTAATATTTTGACTAATTTTGCCTTTAAGCTGGTCTGCATTGGCAATGATATTTTCTAAAGTTCCATATTCAGCCAGTAACTTAGCTGCTGTTTTTGCACCTACGCCTGGGACACCCATAATACCGTCGGATGCATCACCCATTAGCGTTAAATAGTCGATAATCTGATTTGGCCAAACGCCAAATTTTTCAAATACACCGTCGGTGTCCATTACGCGATCTTTAAAGCTATCTTCAAGTTTGACATGATCATTGACAAGCTGAGCCATGTCTTTATCTCCAGTTGAGATAAGCACATGATGGCCTTCAAGCACAGCACGTTTAGCAAGTGTACCGATAATGTCATCTGCTTCTGCACCCGGAAGACTATATAAAGGAATCCCTTGAGCTTTAATCAATGCATGTAAATATGGAATTTGTTGAGCTAACTCTTCTGGCATACTTGGGCGGTCACCTTTATAGATTGGTGAAAGCTTATGACGGAAGGTTGGTTCGGGAGTGTCAAAAATGACTGCCATATGCGTCGGTTGCATACGACGCATAAGTTTTTGAATCGCAGAAATTGCTCCACGTATTGCATTGGTATGTAACCCTGTAGAGGTCGTCAATGGTGGTAATGCATGATATGCACGAAATAAAAAATACGACCCATCAACCAAGACAAATGGTGGCATTGAACAATTCCTTAATTTGAATTACGGGTATTTTACGTGAAAACGGCGATGAATGCAGGTTTATGATTTTTGCAGTATTTTGTATGTATAAATATACGCTTGTATTGGCTTAAAGTAAGATGACATGTAATGAAGGTGTCATATTGCTAAGCCCATGTATAAAAAAGACAAACAGGGAATGATCATTGTTTTGATCGCTTTGACTTTGTTTTTAGCCATTTCGATTGGTTTTAAATTCCAGAGTGCTGTTGCTGCTTTATCTATTGCACTCGTGGTAGTACTGGTTCAGTTATTATCAAATCTGCATCAGCGTCTGACTCATTTAGAACAACAGTTTTCTCAGCAGAAAAAGCCACTTTATTCTATTCATATGCAAACAATAGTGATTTATGCAGCCGCCTTGGTTGCATTAGTTGCTTATATGAATCACTGGATGTGGATTGCTGGCGGTGCATTACTGGTTTTATTACTATGTTTAGTCCAAACGATTAGTGCGTTCCATACTCGATTGTCGTATCTCGAGTCAGTAAAACAAACTGTTCATGTAAATGAGACTATACAAACAGAAGTTATAATTCCAGCGGTAGAGCAAGTTGACTCCAATAATACGGACAAGCTAATTCCTGTTGAAACATCAGTTTTAAATCAAGAAGAACAACCAGCCCATGTACAGAGTACATGGTGGCAACCAGCAGTCGACTGGATGGTTCATGGCAATCCAATTTTAAGAGTTGCTGTCGCTGTGCTGATGGTTGGGGTGGTGTTGTTATTGCGTTTCGCAAGTGAGCACTGGCAACTTAGTTTAGGTGTAAAACTTGGTTTCATTGCGATTGCCGGAGGTGTATTAATAGCATTTGGTTATAGCTTGCAAAAGAAAAATCAACTTTTTGCTGTGGCATTGCAAGGTGTCGGACTAGCTGTTGTATTCCTAACATTGGTGTTCTCGCATCATTTTGGTGTAATTGCCAACCTCACGACAGCAAGTATTCTGTTTACTGTTTTATTAGCAATCACCGTATTTTTAAGTTTAAAACAACAGGCAATTTATTTAGCGATTTTAGCACTTGGCATGGCCTATGCAGCACCACTAGTGATTCCGCAATATCGTCCAGATGTAGTCTTCCTATTTAGCTACTATTTGGTAATTAATTTAGCAGTTGCTGCTGTTAATTTTATTCAACCATGGAAAATCTTAAATCAGATTGCCTTCTTTGCCACGATGTTTATTGGCGGTAGCGCGATAGGTTTTTATGCAGAACCAGCAAAATTTGATACATTAGACTGGATTCTATGGCTACATATAGCCCTGTTTATTTGGCTTAGTGTGCGTTATAGCCAAAATATATCGCGAGTTTCAGCACGTGAACAACAAGAAGGCATTCGTTTACCTCCGCTCTTAGATGTTGGTCTTATTTTTAGTGTGCCTGTATTAGGCTTTACGCTACATGCCTATTTAGTCCATGAGTCTACTCAAGCGTTGACGATTGGTGCTGCTGTTTTGGCTGGTACTTATGCGGTATTAACTTTCTGGATCAAAAAGACACATCCTCAACTTTCAGTTCTGGCCAAAAGCTTTTTCATCCTCGCCGTTGCATTTTTTGCGTTAATTTTTCCACTCGCGAAAGGGGCGCATTGGACTGCGATTGGTTGGGTTGCTCAAGGTACGGCCCTCATTGTATGGGGAGTAACTGAGCGCTACCGTTTAAGCCGATATATTGGTGTAATTTTAGTTTTGCTCAGTTCAGTTGCATTGTTTTATCAATTTTGGGCGAATGCAGAGTTTCCAACCCTAAGCACAAGCATTTATGCAATTGCCCAATTCATTTCGGCCTTTTATTTATTGCAATACAACAGTAAAGAGCAACACTATTTTAGCGCCAGCATGTTTAGCGGTATTTTCTTGTGTTTAGGGATGTATGCAGGCGCTATAGCTGGTATAGAAATTTTGACATGGCAACATCACGGCTTAAGCCCATATTTGATGATTGCGATACTATTATTATCAATATTTAGTGTAGTGGTTCACTACAAACTAAGGGTCCAATGGCAGAGCCTACAGTTAGGTTTAATTGGCCTGTTATTGTTGTTAATTTTGGGTGAGGCCTTTACCAGTCAAGTATTCAGCATATTTAAATGGCCGAGTATGTTGCAGCAGGGTACTTTCCTCATTGCAGCAACGCTCCTTAGTGTTTTATTCATTATGGCTCAACCGCAGTCAGGTCAGTTTGGGTCTTTAAAGGTCTGGGCTGGTTTAAGTTGGCTTGCATTAGCAACGGTTGGTTTAGCAATATTTCCACAAATGCCACTTGTTGGTCTGGCTTTCGTTCCTGTGGTTTATTCGCTTTGGGCGTATAAAGCTCATAAAACGACATTGTTACATCAAATTCCAGTGTGGTGTTTAAGCTTACTTTGGTTGCTAGTAGTGAGCGTTGATCGGCATTCTGCAGAGTACCTTTACTTTGTTCCTTTGATTAATTTAACTGATTTCCTTTCAATTGTGGTATTTGCCGGCCTACTCTTTATTATTTATCAGCATGCTTTTGATCAAGATAAATCACTGGAGTGGACTTTTAAAATTACAACAATTCTAGTGGGGTTGTTGGTATTCAGTAGTGTGGTGGTCAGAGGCTTACACCATTACTGGGCGACACCACTCTGGAGTACTGCAATTTGGACAAATGGCTTGGTGCAGTTAAGTTTGACATTGCTTTGGGTAATCTTGGCATTCATTTTAACCACGTTCTCTAGCCGAAAAATGATTCGTCAATTGTGGTTTGTAGGTGCTGCACTCTTAGGAATTGTTGTATTAAAGCTGATTTTGCTCGATCTATCACAAAGTGCGACTTTAACTCGAGTCATTTCATTTATTGGAGCGGGTGGGGTAATGTTGATTATTGCTTATCTTGCGCCATTACCACCATCATCCGCTGTACAGAAAAATGAAGAGCCTAAGCTTTAGGCTCTCGATTTAATTCTTTTTGATTACTGTATTGATCGATATCATCTTCAGCAAAAACATTAGATGGTCGATCAATCAATCCCATTTTAGGAACAGGAATTTCAATTCGGTTATCTAAAAATCCATTTCGAATTCTTTCTTGCATTTCATCTCGAACTTTTAAAGAGTTCTCTTGTCGACACCACATTGTAAATAAAAGCTCAATTGATGATTCTCTGAATGCGGTCACTGTAACAGCAGGCTTTGGGTCATCTAATACAAGAGGATAATGAGCTGCTACGTTAAGTAGAACCTCGCGAACTTTAATGATGTCTTCATGGAAGTTAATTGCAAGTGTAATTGGAATACGCCGTATTGGGTATTTAGATAAGTTGTGTACGGGGGCACGAATGAGTTGTTCGTTTGGCAAACGAATATAGACATTGTCTAATGTAAGCAGCTTAACCGAAAGTAAATCAATCGAGATCACTTCACCTTCGATGGTATTGCCACGAATCAGGGTGATTTGAATGGTATCACCGACTTCAAATGAACCTTCGCCAATCAAAAATAAACCACTAATCAAGTTACTGGCAGATGTTTGTGAGGCGAAACCCAGCGCTACGGTTAAAATTCCTGCCGCGCCAAGAAATACACTGAGTTTAAAGCCAGCTTCTTTTAAACTCGTCATAATGAAGAGTAAGAAAATAAAGTAAAAAATACCGCGGCGCCATACTAGACGTTGATGAGCATTAAAACGTGAGCCAATGGTTCTAATAAACGTATTCGAAATAATACGGGCAAGAACAAAACCAATAAAACACAGCACAACACCGACTAAAATTTCACTAATACGTTCGGTATTGATATTTGTAAATATGCTTGTGAGGCTATCAGCGATATCCTTAGGAATACTTGTATCAGCCATATAAACCTCTTAAAAGAATGAATCAAACATATTGAATAATGCCCCACCGGGTGAACGTGGTGGGTGAACATAAGTCACTTCACCAGCAAGTGGTGGAGTACGATTTTCAATACGAATGCGTGCGGGACGATCAGAGCCTTCATAATAAACTTTAATTTGAGAAGTCCATAAACGACCAGTACTTTCACTATAAAAAAGAGGCAAAGCGGTAACGGGCACGTTCATGCGGTCAAAGCGCAATTGATGATTACTGGTGTTGTGAAAATCAATTGGAGTTACAGCACGAAAAGCACGTGGTGTTAACAAGTTCAAATCGGTACGCCCATCTACTGAAGTGGCATAACAAATTTCGCCTTGCTGAGCATTTGGGCCAAACCATGTGTCTTTTGGTTGAATTAGAGGAATCTCAAACAAAGGTTCATGCTGACTTTCGACTAAACCGGCAATCCATAATGGTGTACTAATATAAAGAGTTCCGCGTTGGCCCGCAGGAATGTAGATCGGGTCAACAGGTTTAATTACTACGGAGCGGTCTGCCAGACGTGGCATAAGTAGAAATTCCGGATTAGTTTTCCGAAACATGTAGCGTTCTACTTGAACAGTATGCGGAAAGGCAAAATTCGGATCTGCGATTGGGTGCCAATCTTGCTCATTATCGTCTTGAAGAGATGGGCGATAATATTCGATACGCCATTCTTTTATACCGCGCGTTAGACGAAAAAGCATTGAACCAAATTGCCATGCTTTAGACTGATTAATTTCAAAGCGCTGTTCTCCCCACCATTTTAAGGAATTCTGGGGGCGAGGCTGATATTCATTATTTTCAAACAAGACGTAAAATTCCTCTACCGAGTTGTTAAACAGACTTCACGCTGTAATCTGCTTAGAGTACACTCAAAATCATCTTACTCATCATTATAAATTGTGATGCAAATATTGAAACAAATACAAGTTCCATATAGTTTTGCCAAGCGTCATGGTGTTTTATTTCGTTATGACGGTGATCAAGTATTTATTATTAGACGTCAAAATACTGAAAAAATTGCATTGCAGGAAGCAAGACGAATTCTATGTAAGCCAGCTCACTACCAATTATGTACTGAACAAGAATTTAATACGCTCTTAAGTACGAGCTATGCTGGCGATACAGGGGAATCACAACAAGTTGCAGCAGGTTTAGAAGATCATCCTGATTTATTGAGTTTGGCCGATCAGGTTCCTGAGACAGAAGATTTGATGGACCAAGAAGACGATGCACCTATTGTTCGTCTTATTAATGCGCTACTTTCAGAAGCAATCCGAGTAGGAGCTTCTGATATTCATATTGAATCTTTCGAAAAGAAGTTATCTGTACGATTACGTGTAGATGGTCAATTACGTGAAGTTGTACAGCCGCGCCGTGAGTTGGCACCTTTACTTGTTTCACGTATTAAAGTTATGGCAAAACTCGATATTGCAGAAAAGCGTGTGCCGCAAGATGGGCGTATTTCTTTACGTCTTGCTGGTCGTGAAGTAGATGTCCGTGTTTCGACTTTACCATCTTCACATGGTGAAAGGGTTGTAATGCGTTTGCTCGACAAACAAGCTGGTCGTCTTAATATGATCCATTTGGGTCTAATGGCAAATGACTATGAGCGTTTAACTCAGTTAGTACATCGCCCCCATGGCATTATTTTAGTCACAGGTCCTACAGGTTCGGGGAAAACGACGACCTTGTATGCAGCCTTATCTGATCTAAATGATAATACGCGTAACATCTTGACAGCCGAAGATCCGATTGAATATCAACTTGAAGGCATTGGGCAGACACAAGTCAATACTAAAGTGGATATGACATTCGCTCGTGCTTTAAAGGCAATGTTGCGTCAAGATCCAGATGTGGTGATGGTTGGTGAGATTCGTGATTTGGAAACGGCTGAAATTGCGGTTCAAGCATCGTTAACGGGTCATTTGGTTTTATCAACACTACATACTAATACTGCTATTGGTGCGGTTACTCGACTTAAAGATATGGGAATTGAGCCTTTCTTACTATCGAGCTCTTTAATTGGGGTTGTGGCTCAACGTTTGGTTCGTACCTTATGTCAGCATTGTATGACATGGCGTGAAGCTGATACTTTCGAAAGACAGGTATTTCAGCATATTCATAATGAACCGTTATTGCAGTTACCTGAAGCCAAAGGATGCGATCATTGCTCACATTTAGGTTTCAATGGACGTACAGCCATTTATGAAATCGTGCCTGTTGATGAGCCTATGCGCCGTCTAATTCACGGCAATGCAGCTGAATTTGAATTAGAAAATCATGCTCGTCAGTACTCTGGTTCTATTCGCGATGATGGTTTACGTAAGGTGCTTTCAGGTAGAACTACACTTGAAGAAGTGCTTCGAGTAACCAATGAAGCAAGTGAAGTATAATTTGTAAGATGTAAAAAATGCCCGATAAGATTCGGGCATTTTTTAAACTTAAAAAAATTACTCAGTCACAATATTAAGAGTTACATCAATATTGTTGCGAGTTGCATTTGAATATGGACAAACAATATGAGCTGCTGCAACTAATTTTTCAGCTTCTTCACGGTCCATGCCAACCAAGTAAACATTTAAAGTTACTTCGATACTAAAACCTGTAGGAATTGGACCAATACCTACTTCGCCTTCTACATAAGCATCTTTGCTAATATTAAATTTATCGCGGTTTGCAACAAATTTTAAAGCTCCTAAAAAGCATGCTGAATAGCCAGCTGCAAATAATTGCTCAGGGTTTGTTACGGCACCACCAGCGCCACCCATTTCTTTAGGTACACCAAGTTGTACATCTAATACACCGTCAGATGAAGTTGCACGGCCATCACGACCACCGGTTGCTTTAGCTTTTGCACGATAAACAACTTTTTCTAATGACATCGTTTTTATTCCTAAAATAAATTGAATACAAATATATCGTACACGACTTAATTCTTTTGACAAGTAAATTTTTTGAAAAAATTGCTGTTTATTTGACTAGGTTTGTGCGGAGTTTAGTAAGTTGATCTTTCAGGCCCAGTAGCGTTGTCATATCACATGAACTTGCTTCTAGTACGCCTGCTGGAATATCCAATGCTTGATCTTTTAATTTTTTTCCTTCATCACTAAGTGTAATAATCACTTGTCTCTCGTCTTGAGTTGAGCGGGTACGATGAAGCAAATGCAGCGCTTCTAACTTTTTCAAGATAGGAGTGAGGGTGGATGATTCTAAAAAAAGTTTAGCTCCAATTTCTGAAACAGTCACTTCATCCTGTTCCCATAAAACTAACATCACTAAATATTGGGGGTAGGTAAGCCCCAAAGGCGAGAGAAGTTTTCTGTAGAGTTGATTAAGCGCTAAATTTGTTGAATAAATGAGGAAACACAATTGATTCTCAAGCTTTAAGTTTTGACAGTCTTGGTCCATATATTCCTCAGAGAAACTCATATTGCTTTTGTAGTATATCGCGTTCTATTCAGTTTCTTAAATGTTCATAAGAATAGGTTATGAAGAAAGTAAATTAAGAGACATAAAAAATGGAATAATTAATCCAATTATTCCATAAGATAAAAATATTTTAGATAAAATTATCTACCACAGATCTGCAATTTTTTTCATTAAACGCGCACGATATTTGGCAGTAGGATTATTTGCATTGCGTTGTTGCTCTTGTTCATAAAAATCTTGCCATGCAGTAATCATTTCAAGCGTTGTTCCTTGTTTTTTAATCATAGAAACATCTGCTGGCTGAATATTTTCTAAACGTTGTCTTGCGCCTTCTGCGCCAGTGCCCCATCCAATTATTCTCTGGCCAAATGCAGGCAAAGGAATATCTTTAGGAGTGGAGGGAAGAATATCAGATTTGAGCTGTGCTGTTGGTGAAACGAAATGATTCGCTGTACCAAACTCAGCATAACAATGAATATTTGCCCCCAAGCAAAAAAAGCTAAATAAGTATTTCCACATGAATAATTAAACTTTTAATAGTGAATTAATTTACGGTGTGTCATTAGAGGCATTGAAGAGCGGACGAGATCTTGTGCTGTTAAATCAAAGGGTACAGTAATTAAACCGCTCCCTTCATTTTCAATCATACTTAAAATTTGACCACGACTATCTGTTGCCCCAGAGTGTCCCCAGGTTTGTCGTTTTTCACCATGCCAGCCCTGTTGTGCTGCACCTAAAACATAACATTGGCTATCCATTGCCCGAGCTTGTAGCAAAAGCTGCCAGTGCATTTGTCCAGTTGTGTAGGTAAATGCAGCAGGGGCTGTAAGAATATGAGCGCCTTGTTGTCTCAGTGTTAGAGCAAGCTCTGGAAAACGCAAGTCATAACATACCATTAAGCCAATATTGCCAAAAGGGGTAGATGTGACTACTACGTCTGTTCCTGGTTCAAAGAAACGAGACTCCTGATAACCACCGACAGCATCACCAACTTGTACATCAAATAAATGGATCTTGTCATAACGCGCTTCTGTACGCTCAGGGCTAATACAGAGGCTAACGGTTCGGACGCGACCATCTTGAATAATAGATCCATCTGGACGGAATGGGCAGGGTAAGGTGCCAGCCACAATCCAGATTTGATATTGATGTGCTAGTTTTTCAAGCCTTTGTTGAATAGATTCAAATTGCTCAGCGGTTTCACGTTGTTTTCCAGCAGCAAAACATACAAAGTTTTCGGGGAAAACAATCAAACTGGCATTTTGCGCCTTGCTCTGTTGAATCAAAGACTCAATGACTTGAAAGTTATTTTCAATATCATCTTGAGAGTTCATTTGAGCAACAGAAACGAGGGTCATATTCTAGTCCGGCTTAATGGTGAAAATCAGGCATTTTGCTTGTCCGATACCTGTTCAAGCGTATCTTGTTCTTTCTGTAATTGCTTCACAAGGGGCTCAAACATATTCTGATTGTTTGCATTGAGTTTCATCAATGTCTTATGTGCATCCAGAACAGTTCTTAGCATTGCATTATGAGTGATTTGTTCATCTGTTAACGTTAACGTGCAAACATTAGGATCACCACAATAATTCAAAATAACAAAAACCTGCCCTAGCCCCATACTGTTGGCTAAGGTTGTGATATCTGGATTGGTAGATAGCATCACAGCTTGAATATGATGAGTCTGTTTAAGCTTTAAACCTAGCTTAGCTAGAATGCCTAATACAGTACTATCAATAAATGTTGTTTGGGTTAAATCAACGATTGCACCTACAACATTTTCTTGCTGTTCAATTCTGTTTAAAAGTTTGTCTAGACTTATACAAGAATGGGCTCGCACTTCACCAATAAGTTTGAAAATATGCGTTCCATTTAAACTTGCATATTCAACATGACCTGTTGACATATAAATGCCATTTTCAGAGAAGGATAGAAAAATTATCACATAGTGCCATCTCAGACTCAAGAGTCCTTAAGTCGTATATTATGTAATTAATTGATTCGTAAATTAATTCATTCGACAAAGACTAAAGATGGCAATATCGTCAGCCACATGATCGGGTGCTTGAAATGATTGATTTTGCAAATGATGGACCAATTGTTGGAACTGATCGTTTAAACCGCCATCAAAAGGTTCGAGGGCTCCGTCCGAGCAAACAATGAAACGAGCATGGCGATTTAATGTACAAATATGCTCTTCAACTTCGAGCTCGTCAGTTAAACCTAGTGGGAAACTACTCGTTGTTAGAATTTTAGGTGCCTGATTGGGTTCAAAAATGATAGGAGGTGGATAGTGCCCAGCACTTGACCAGCGAAGCGTATGCGTTTCAAGGTTTAAAATACCCACCACAATCGTAATGTGCTTTTCAATATTCTCTTGAACTAACATTCCGTTTAATTTTTTTATTAATTGTCTTGGAGTTTTAGATCGACCATGAAAAGCTGCCATCCATGATGTTAATAAACTACTTGTTACACCATGACCTGAAACATCAGCAAGATAAAATAGAACTTCTTTGTCATTTAATTTCCAATAGTCGTACCAATCACCGGAAAGATAAGCTGAAGGCTGAAAGAAAGTTTCGACTTCATAATTTAATAAATCAATTGGATTGGGTAATAATCGTTTTTGCAGTTCGGCAGCCGAAGGTAAATCACGACTGTCTTGATTACGCTTATATTGAGCATCAATTCTTGATAGTGCTTTATTTAAATCGCTCGGTAACTGATTCCATACCCAACCTGCAAGAGCGCCTGCTTCCCAAGCATGAGCTAAAGCGGCACCTTCGTGCTCAAAAGCAATGACCACAGTGGGTAAATTCCACTTATAAGTCAGGAAATCTTGTACATCAGCAATTGCAATGATGGTTGGATCATATAAATCTAAATCATCTATGTTAATGACTTGTAAGCCTGGCAACTTATCCAAAGCTTGCTCTAAATAAGGCATAGAGCGTGTCGGTTTAATAAAATACATAGAAGATATGGTAGTCCTTTTATATGATCACTTTATTCATCATAGAGTATGTATGATCAAAATCAAGGTATTGCCGAACTCTCAATCCAAGCAATACCTTTATTTCATCTTAAGGGTTTTGATTCTCATCTGTTGTATCTTGTGAATCATCATCAATGAAAGACACATCAGCTGAATCGCCCTTTTTCTCAGCAATCTGGAAGGCTTTACGCTGGAGATATAAGTCTCGAATCATAGCGTATTGATCACCTTGTAAGGTTTGATCTAAATCTAAATATTGAGCACGTGTATCAACAGCCTGTAATAGATTACTTGACCAATAAAGACCTTCTTGATCATCCATAACATATTTCTGTGGACGAGCTTGGGCATCTACTGCTAAACCTAAACCATCACGTAAGGTACTTGGACCAAAAAAAGGCAACATAAGGAATGGACCAGAAGGAACACCATAGTAACCAAGAGTTACACCAAAATTCTCTTCCTCAGTTGGTAAGCCTAAGCGGCTTGCAGGGTCCGCCAAACCAAGAGTAGTTAAGGTGTTAATCGTAAATCGACCTAAAGTTTTTGCTGCACGACTTGGGCGACCTTGAATAAGCTGATTGACAGCATTCCATGGTTCACCAAGATTTTTACGGAACTGGCGATAAGAGCCACGTACATCTTCTGGGGTCTTTTCTCTATATTGAACTGCAACAGGACGCAAGAAATTGCGATCCAACATATCATTAAAAGAATAAATTGGACGGTTCAATGACTGCAAAGGATCTTTAACTAAATCTGGTTGTGCTGCATTTGCATTAATTTTTAAATCTTTAACTTTAATATTTTTTAAATCTTTAATAATTTGTGAACGGGGATGGTTTGGCCCTGTTTCTTCTAATGAACTAGCATTAGCAGATTCACTTGTCATGTTTTCTTGAGCGTATATAGAAGTGCAAACACCTACAGATAACATACTTAGTAAAATTAAATTAGAATAATTCATATAATTCCTTAACCGCCAGCCAGGCTAATACTTAATGTGCAGTTGGATGGAGATATGCTTTAATACAAAATCGATAACCTATTATCAATGTAAAATTGATCAAATAATATAGATAAAATGCTAAAGAGGCTAAAAAATAAGCATGCGATAATATTAA
>NZ_VTDF01000014.1:0-48740 GCF_052824995.1 Acinetobacter sp. 1124_18A
TCTGCTCTTCGTCAGAGACAGAATTCAACGCAATACTAAGCTTTTCATCTTAACCCTGTAAGCTAAGATATTCTCATGTATCGCGTCGGGATGAGTGCATTATAGGGGAAAAAAATTGGTACGCAAGCACTTTTCTAAATATATGTGTTTGATCGATTCTTTTTCACCCAACCAAAATCAAAAAAAGAAAGAAAATCACATCAAACCATTGATAATAAACAATAAATATTAAAATCTTTTATTTTAATTCTTTTTTGATTTTCACTTCTATTATCTTAATAGGTTGTTTAGGAACGTTCTGATGCATTCCATCAGTGATTGTCGGTACTTTTACAATACGGTCAACCACATCCATTCCTTTAATCACTTTTCCGAAAACGGCATAACCAGCATTACCAGCAGAGCGATTTAGAAAACTATTATCTGCGACATTAATAAAGAACTGGCTAGTAGCAGAGTCAGGATTTGCGGTACGAGCCATCGCTAAGGTTCCGCGTGTGTTAGCAATCCCATTTCCAGCTTCATTTTTGATTGGTGCTCGAGTAGTCTTTTCCTGCATATTTGCAGTAAGTCCACCACCCTGTACCATGAATCCCGGAATTACGCGGTGGAAGATCGTATCTTTATAAAAGTTCGACTTTATATAGCTTTTAAAATTCTTCACACTGATTGGAGCTTTCTCATCATAAAGCTGTATTTCAATGTTGCCTAAATTCGTTTGCATTTCAACTAAAGTGTCAGCCCAGACTGAATGACTGCTTAAACCTAAGCAACATAGCATTAATAATTTTTTCATATCTTCCTACAATAAAATGCAAAACTTAATCAAGGTTAAATTTAATCATCTATATAAAAGAATTCTAGTGAGTATTTATTATCTTTTATTTAAAGCCTGATATTTTAGATTTGAGTATGAGTCCACGTTCCACGTGAAACATGAACTCATACTTTTATTTAGCTATTTTTATCCCAGAATTTTCTAAAGTTTTTACTGAACTCAATGGTGTACCGTTTGGCCTTTTTAGAAATAGGTGTCAAATTTATAAACCCATGGGTTTGATCTGAGTATTCTTCATAATGCATTTTGACGCCATTTTGGCGTAGCTTATAGCTATAGATTTTCCCTTCATCATGTAATACGTCATGCCCAGCAGTAATCACAAAAGCCGGTGGATTCTTTTTCAGGTTTCCATAGGTTGGAGAAATAATAGGATCGTCTAATTCTACGTTATGCTGAGTTGCATAATATTGAGTGACATTATTGATATCGTTATCTGTCAAAACCAATCCTTCGTTATAAGCATAGAAGGAAGGATGTCGGCTTTTAAAATCAACCGCAGGATAAATGAGAAGTTGGGCCTGTGGAGCATAAGGTTTATTTACTGATCTTTGAGCCACGACCGTACTAATGTTTCCCCCTGCACTATCACCCGCTACAGCAATTCGACCTTTTAATATTTTTAATTGTCTACGATTTTGATATACCCAAGCCAAAGCATCTTCACAGGATTGGATTAAATGTTGAGGAGAAACTTCAGGCGCAAGAGGATAATCGATACTGAGTACTTGTACTTTTGCATATTTTGCCAATATACGACAAACCTCATCATGAGTATCTAAACCGCCAACAACAAACCCTCCTCCATGATAGAAAACAAGAAGAGGTAATTTTTTATTAGGCGCTGGATGATAGTGTCTCGCAAAAATGGTTCCACTTTGGAGAGGTAACCGAATATCTTCTACTGAATCAATCTCGGTTGATTTCTGGCGTATAGCCAGCATTTGGGTATCGAACAGTCTTCTAGACTCAATTGGATCTGAACCAATAAAACCGATACGACCCTGTTTAATTTGTACAGCCATCATACATTTAGTAAATGAGTCGAGATCTGGATATTGGTAAGAATATCCAAGAATTTTGGCAAGTGATTCTTGAGCTAATCGAGGTAACTTATCAAGAGCTCGAGCAGCGGGCCCTTGGCCCTTTTCTAGCAATGTTTGAATTTTTTGATTGAATGCTGTCATGCCTATCTCCATGAATTCCTCTTATCCTTCATATTTTCTACAGAATTCTGTTGTTGTTTGACTATATTCGCATACAACTCACGTAATCAAGATACAAAGGTAAAACCCAAATTACGCTAATCTGATTTAAAGCAAATGTCATTAACAAATCTGTCACTTAAAACAGGACTTTTTTGCCAATTATTGTTAACAGACAAAAAGAGGTACGATTATGTCAACAAAACTAGTTGTTACTTTATTAGCAACCAGTCTTTTAACTGTAGGCTGTGTAGCTTATACGGATGACCCTTCTTATCGTGGTGGTTATGGTTACCATGATCATGATAGTAATCGCTATGATCGCAATGATGGACGTCGATATAACGATTGGGAACGGAAACGTTGGGAAGAACGTCAAAGAATATATGAACAACAACGAAGAGTTGCTCGCGAACAGGATCGAAATCGTCATGAATGGGATAAAAGACGCCATGACGAAGATAAGAAACACCGTGATGACGATAAAAGACGCCACGAATGGGATAAAAAACGACTAGAAGATCGGGATCATAATCATCGAGATTCTCGTCATGATGACTAAATTCATTACGATATAAAAAGCCCCAATAAGCTACGTCTTTTGGGGCTTTTTTGAGAATTCTAAACTCTCTTAATTATAGAGTAATGAGTAGCAGCTCATTTCATATATAAATCGGCATCTTAAATATACGACTCTATAATCTTTTAACTATTCTTATTACTAAGAATTACTGAGCTGTTGCAGAACCTGAAACAGAACCAGAAGCACCAGCATCAACTTGACCTGGTTGTGCTTGGCCAGAAACGCCCGCATCAACACCTACACCAGCTTGTACGCCAGATGGGCTAGCACTTGTTTGAGCAGAACCTGATGCGTTTAAACCAGCTTCAGATGCACAACCAACAGCTGTAAAAGCAACACCAGCAAGTACTACAGAGATAAGACCTAATTTTTTCATAATCGCTTTCCTTTCATTACGACAAACACTTAAATGCAAAGATCATCTTCGCGCTGCCTATAATTCACAATTTTTTTTTCTGGCGTGCGTATCATTGGTTGTCTTTTGTAGTAATAGAAGTACAAGTTGTGCAATTTTTTATTAAATTCGCTTCCCCACCTCGGTCTCAATCTTTTATACAAGCCGAGCAACTTAAGCTTTTGTTTAATTTTATCAATTTTTAATTTTTATCTTAGTCTTTTGCTCTACTCAAAAAAATTCTCTTTATAGAAACGCTATATAAGGTATGTAGAATGTTACAGAGGCTTTTTGCTTAAAAATTCAGTTTTTCCATTAAAAAAGCCGGGTATACACCACGGCTTCTATAAAAACTTATTCTATTTCGATTTAAATTACGGCCACTGCATCTCGCCTTTTACAACTTTTGCACCTAGCTCTAGGCTATCCACACTCTTTAATGTTGGATATTGTTTCTGCATAAGCTGACTCAGTTCACCCGCATTTTTACTTACTTTAACGGCTTTCTCATAGCTCTTGAGATAGTCGATCGAAAAGTTAACCGCATCTAAACCTTGTGGAGCTCCCTCAACCATATGAGCAGGAACAACCGTTTGAGGTTGAAGTGCTTTAATGCTTTCTAGAGTTTGAATTACTTCATTGCGGTCTTTAACTTTTGGTGTATCTGCCATCCATAAATGAATGCCAGAAGATACAGGAATACCGCCAACTACTGCTTTTGAAGAAGGAATCCATAAATAAGTAAGTTCTTTCTTACCTTTAATCTCGATTGACTCATTTTCAAGCTTTAAAGTTTTAGCAGTGTAAGCTTGTGGCACAATAATTTGGCTAGGTGCATTTGCACCCATTTGTGGCCCCCAATACTTCACTTTGAGCGCTTGAGTATCTTGAATATGTTTAACAGTTTCTGGCGTTGCGATGATTTGTACATTTGGGAAGTATTGTTTAAATACATCTAAGCCAAAGTAATAGTCGGGATCACCATAGCTTACGAAAATTGTCTTTAGCGTTTTACCGCTATCGATAATGTCGGCAGCGATACGTAATGCTTCAGATTTTGAGAATTGCGCATTGACCAATAGAACTTCTTTATCACCTTCAATTAAAGTAGAAGTCACTCCAAAATGTTCGGGTTTAGCCAGAAAACTTTGGATTTTTAGATCTTGCGCAAAAGCTGAGGAAGCCATCGTCAAAGCGGTGGCAGTTGCTAAGGCTGAAGCAGTTAATTTAAAAAATTTCATTATGTATTCTCCAATTTCATAAGGAATACTTTAAATTGCAATTTCTGTAAGATAAATGCACTAAATTAAGATAAACTGTTGCATATATTGTAATAATGATAAAGCATATGGATACATTAAAAGCCATACACGTCTTTGTTTCTATTGCTCAACATGGCAATTTAACCAAAGCCGCTGAACATCTTAACTATTCCCGCGCCATGGTTTCTCGCTATCTTGAGCACCTAGAGCACACATTCTCAACTCGACTATTTCAAAGAAATACACGAAAAATATCTCTCACTCCAGCCGGTGAAAAAGCCCTACTCTACTGCGAAAATATTTTACAGCAACAACAACTTCTACAAGAGCTGGCAGCACCCGAACAACATAACGGTACGATTCGCTTTACCTGTGGTTTATTTTTATTTCAATTAGGGGTTGGGGAATGTATTCGTCAATTTAAAAAGCAGCATCCACACATTCAATTTGACGTATATCTTACTGAAAACACAATTGACTTGATTGATGCGCAGGTCGATTTAGCCTTGCGTATAACGCAAAAAGTTGCAGATGGATTAATTGCGAGACCAGTCTGTCAGATTGAATCGGTATTTTGTGCCCATCCAGACTATTTAAAAGAGCATAGTCCCCTCTCTCACCCAAGACAACTTATTCAATATGAATGTTTAGCTCACCATAGCCAGCATCAATACTGGACTCTTTTTGATGAAGAGCAACAACCACAGAATTATCCTTTAAACGTTACCTTTAAAAGTAATGATGTAAATGCTGTTTATGATATGTGTCTACATGCCCAAGGTGTAGCTATGTTGCCTTCACTATTAGTTAAAAAAGATTTAAAAGAAAAACGACTAGTTCCTTTATTTAAAAACTTTTCAGCGCCAGAGCTAAGTCTGTCAGTGGTATATGCATCTAGGCAGCATTTACCCAAAATAACGCAGGAATTTATTGCTTTTATGATCGAAAATTTAGATTTTTACTTAAAACCGCAAAATTAAAAGCTTTAAATTGTCGTGTACGCTTGAATTTTTAGGCAGTGCCCATACTTCATACCTATTAATGAATTACAGCATATGCATGGCAGTTCAGATTTTACACAGTAAATACTGATGCCAAAAAGGACTGTACATGTTTAAAAACCCATTTAAACGGAGATCATCAATGGCTAATGAGCAAAATGAGCAAGCTCAAGACATTCAACACGAGCAAGCAGAGCAATCTAATGAGCAAACTCAGGCTGAAGGTGGAGAGCAAGCAAACGACGTTACCGTTGAATCTTTACAAGCGCAAATCACTAAATTAGAAGAAAGCCTTAAACTTGAAAAAGCACGTACAGCGAATGCTGTTTACGAAGCACAAAAAAGTGTAGAGCGTATTCAACGTGAGTCTGAGAAGCATAAGGAAACTGTGCTTGAAAAATTTGCAAAAGAATTGCTGGATTCTGTAGACAATCTAGAGCGTGCAATTCAAGCAGCGGGTGATGAAGAAACTCCTGTACTTGAGGGTATTAAGTTAACCTTGAAGTCACTATTAACTACACTGGAAAAATTTGGTGTTGTAGAAGCTGACACTCAAAATGGTTTCAACGCAGATTTACATCAAGCAGTGGGCATTGCCCCAGACGCTAAAGCGAATGAAATCGGTACCGTTTTACAAAAAGGCTATACCTTAAATGGTCGCTTATTGCGCCCTGCTATGGTTATGGTTGGTCAATAAATAAAAAATTGAGAGTTTTTAGATTTTTTTTCGCTAAAACGCTTGAAAAAAATAGATTCACTCTCATATCGGATAACAAGCAAAAACATTGCAAAAGAATTTTTGAGGAAAACGTCACATGGCAAAAATTATTGGTATTGACTTAGGTACTACCAACTCATGCGTTGCTGTACTTGAAGGCGATAAAGTAAAAGTAATCGAAAACGCTGAAGGCACACGTACAACTCCATCGATCATTGCTTATAAAGATGGCGAGATCTTAGTGGGTCAAAGTGCTAAGCGTCAGGCAGTAACTAACCCGAAAAATACATTATTCGCTATTAAGCGTTTAATTGGTCGTCGTTATGAAGATCAAGCGGTACAAAAAGACATCGGCCTTGTACCTTATAAAATCATCAAAGCTGACAATGGTGATGCTTGGGTAGAAGTAAACGATAAAAAATTAGCGCCTCAACAGATCTCTGCTGAAATCTTGAAAAAGATGAAGAAAACTGCGGAAGACTATTTAGGTGAAACAGTTACAGAAGCAGTTATTACTGTTCCTGCTTACTTTAACGATGCTCAACGTCAAGCAACTAAAGATGCGGGTAAAATCGCTGGTTTAGACGTTAAACGTATCATTAACGAACCAACTGCTGCTGCACTTGCGTTCGGTATGGACAAAAAAGAAGGCGATCGTAAAATTGCTGTTTACGACTTAGGTGGTGGTACTTTTGACGTATCAATCATTGAAATCGCAGACCTTGATGGCGACCAACAAATCGAAGTGTTATCAACAAATGGTGATACTTTCCTTGGTGGTGAAGACTTTGATAACGCGTTAATTGAATTCTTGGTTGAAGAATTTAAGAAAGAACAAAGTGTGAACTTGAAAAATGATCCACTTGCGTTACAACGTTTGAAAGAAGCTGCTGAAAAAGCAAAAATCGAGCTTTCTTCATCGAATGCAACTGAAATCAACCTTCCATATATCACTGCTGATGCGACTGGTCCTAAACACTTAGTGATCAATGTAACACGTGCAAAACTTGAAGGTTTGGTTGCTGATTTAGTTGCTCGTACAATTGAGCCTTGCCGTATCGCGCTTAAAGATGCTGGTCTTTCGACTTCTGACATCTCTGACGTAATCTTGGTTGGTGGTCAGTCTCGTATGCCACTTGTACAACAAAAAGTACAAGAATTCTTTGGTAAAGAGCCACGTAAAGACGTGAACCCTGACGAAGCAGTTGCAATCGGTGCTGCAATTCAAGGTGCAGTATTGTCTGGTGACAAAACTGACGTTCTTTTATTAGACGTAACACCATTAACTTTAGGTATTGAAACAATGGGTGGTGTATTAACGCCAATCATTGAGAAAAACACGACGATTCCTGCGAAGAAATCACAAGTGTTCTCTACTGCTGCTGACAACCAGCCTGCTGTAGACATTTCTGTTTACCAAGGTGAACGTAAGATGGCTCAACAAAACAAATTGTTGGGTAACTTCCAATTAGGCGACATCCCACCTGCTCCACGCGGTGTGCCACAAATTGAAGTATCTTTCGACATCAATGCTGATGGTATCTTGAAAGTATCTGCTAAAGATAAGAGCACTGGTAAAGAGCAATCTATCCAGATTAAAGCAAACTCAGGTTTGTCTGATGCTGAAATCGAAGCAATGATTAAAGATGCTGAAGCGAATGCTGAAGAAGATCGTAAGTTTGAAGAACTTGCAAAAGCTCGTAACGAAGCCGATGCATTGATTTCAAGCTCGAACAAAGCAGTTAAAGATCTTGGTGATAAAGTTACTGAAGATGAAAAAACAGCTGTAAGTACTGCGGTTTCTGAACTTGAGTTAGCAACCAAAGAAAATGATGTTGAAGATATCAAAGCTAAAACTGAAGCTTTACAAAACATCTTAATGCCTATCACTCAACGTGCTTATGAACAAGCACAGCAAGCTGGTGGTGCAGAAGGCTTTGATCCAAATGCATTCCAAGGTGGTGATGCAGGTCAACAAAAAGCTGATGATGGCGTTGTAGATGCAGAGTTTACTGAAGTTAAAGATGACAAAAAATAATTTGTTTCTTTAATAAAAAACCGCGCTTAGGCGCGGTTTTTTATTGTTTACAAAAAATAACAATGTATTTTTCAGCATATTTAAAAAAAATTTAATGTCAAAAAGGTCAATTATAAAAACTAATCTATTCATTATAAAAAAGATTTTATAAACTAAAATACACTGTTACTTATTACATTAATTATTCCATTATTGCCAAGTCTAAAAACATCTTTTTAAATTTTTATACCAAGATCACAAAGCTCGCCTACTCTCCTGTACTTTTTATCATTTTGACGGAATTGATTAAGTAGCTAACAATAAGATTTATTTATATTTTTTATTTTGCCATGAAAAAAATTCTATGGTGGGGGTTGAGCTTGTGTTTATACATAGGCTTTCAAACGACGATATTTGCTCAAAGTAATCTACCAATGGGTTTATCTAATCAACCTTTAAAGTATCGAATTGCCTTTATTGATCCACGATTTCAATTAACTCAAGAAAAAATTATTGAAGTTAGCCAACAAGCTGCTGAAATCTGGCACAAAGAGACTGGAAAAACCTATTTTATTTATGATTCTGAAGCAGAGCTGGCAATTAACTTAATTTATGATGATCATCAACTGCTGAAAAGTGAGCAACAGGAAAATTTAAATGTACTTTTGCAAAAGCAGGAACAATGGCGCATTAAAAATGAAGAGATTATTTTAAACAAACGAGAAATTGATCAGCTATCATCAGATTTGAATAAGAAAAAGGTCAGCCTAAAAGCTGAGTTTGAGCAATATCAACGAGACGTAATACGCTTTAACCAAGGAGAACATCGATGCTATGGTACCGATGAGCTAAAAGAGCAGCAAAATCAACTGCAGCAAAAGTCTGAAAATCTGCAAAACGAATCAAATAGTTTAAATTTTAAAATTCAAATACTTAATACAAAAATTAAGAAACTAAATCAAGAGCAAAGTGATTTAACAACTTTAATGACACAATTCACACTAGAGCAAAAAGCCAGTATTCAACCCTTCCATAAAGGCTTATTCAGCCAAAACCAAATTCAAATTTACGGTTACGCTTCTTTAAATGATTTACGTTTAACCCTTGCTCATGAGTTTGGCCATGCATTAGGACTAAAACATACCACTGATCCTAAATCTTTAATGTATCCCCGGTTGAAAGAGCAAGATATCCATAATTTCAAATTAACAGATTCAGATTTAGAGTTATTAGGCTCAATTTATAGTTCAATTAAGGAAAATCATTAAAGCTAAATGATTAAAAAAACTACACTAAACGAAGGATATTAAATTTTTTCTAAAAAATAATTTGGCACTTGGTAAAAAATAACGAGACTAAAGTCTCATTTATTTATCCAAATTGTACATTTTTTGATTGATTTTTCATCTTATATTCTTATAATACGTTTTTTTTAAATCTCTCCCGTCAATTATGCGTTTAACATCTTTGTTACTAGGCGTTGCCTTTGCTTTTTCTAATTTTCAGGCTAATGCTAATCTTGCTACTCCAGCTCACACTCAAATTCAGCAAAATGCAGGTCAGCATCTGACTTATAAAATTGCTGAAATTGATCCACGTTTTGGTTTAAGCCAAGATCAATTGATTCAAATTAGCCAACAAGCTGCTGATATTTGGAAACAAGGCACTGGTCAGGATTATTTTACTTATGATCCAAATGCAAAGTTAGAAATTCGTCTAGTTTACGATAATGGTCAAAGTCGTTCTGAACAGCGTCAAAAAATTGCAGCTCAGTTTCAGCAAGAACAGCAACGTGTAATTGATGAACAGCAACAAATTAAACAATTGAAGCAAACACTTGGTCAAACTCAATCTGACCTTGAAAATAAAAAGCAGATTTTGAATGGCAAATTGAAAAATCTTGACGAGCAAATGATGCAGCTTAACCAAGGCAAATTAGCACCTGAATACAGCGCTAAATCTTTGGCTAAAACTCAGAAAGATTTGCAAAAACAAACTGTTGCCTTAAAGAAAGAAATTGCTGCTTATAATGAGCAAGCTAAAGATTTAAATGTCAAAGTTACTCACTTTAATCAAATTAACAATGAGTTCAACAATTCATTGAGCCAATTTAAGCAAAATGCCCAAGCTGATGTCTTTAAAAAAGGTATCTATAACGGCAAACAGATTGTGATTTATGAGTTTAAATCTATTGATGATTTACGTTTAACAATTGCTCATGAGCTAGGACATGCCCTTGGTTTAAAACACAGCGATCAACCAAATGCATTGATGTACTCAGTATGTAAAGATGGTGACAGAAAAGTCACTGGTCTTACAGATGCTGATCGTGATCTATTAAGTGCTTTACCTCAATAATTAAGAACTTGATATAAAATGATGTATCTATTTCTAATTAGATACATCGAATTTCATATCAAAGTCATGTTATTGTGGTCATAAGAGCTAACGAAAATAGAATGGAGATGAAGATGAGTTACTATCATATCCTGATTGAAGTAAATGATCATATCAGCACAATTGAACAAACGCGTGATATTGAACTGTTTGATATTATTGAAATCAAACCGTATCTTCATTCTATTCTAATCCCCTTTTTCAATGAGCATGAAATTGAGCTTGAAGATGAAAATATTGAATATAAAGATATTCTACATCTTGAAGTGAAACAGACTCTGCTACCAATTGAACATTTAATTGAAGAAGAACAAAAGCAGTTACCAAGTGATACAGATGTTACGATCACTGCGTATGAAATCTTTAATGATCGAGATTTAAGCCAAGATGTCACTTCAGTTATTTTTGATATTTTAGAAGCGGTTAAATTAGATTAGCAATCTTATATAAGCATTTAATAAAAAAGGTCTGCATGTGCAGACCTTTTTTATTATTTCCAGTTTATTGCATCATTTTTTGGGCTTGTTCTTGACGGAATGCGCGTAAGATTTGTTGCCCTGCTCGTCCTGTTGGATTTAAACCTAAACGAGTTTGCTCCTGACGAATAGCAACACGGGTTTTATCCCCAATAAGACCATCAACCGCACCAATATCGTAGCCCCGATTAATCAAAAACTGTTGGATTTCACGACGTTCCGCGCGTGAAGTTCCCTGATCATCAGTTGGCCAAGGGGTTGCAAAAGGACGAGCGCCTTTTAAACGATCAGATAAATGGGCAATTGCAAGACCATAACTTTCCGCTGCGTTATAACTATAAATAGCATCAAAATTCTTAAATACTAAAAATACTGGACCATTTACACCTGCCGGTGCCATTAAACCTGCCGAAGTACTGCCAGATAAAGCCCCTTGAACAAGTGGAGAGCCGTCAATTCGAGTTACTCCTCGCGCACTCCAGCTACTTAATGCTTTCTTTGAGCGTCGCCCTTCTCCATCAATTGACATACCTTGAGGAACTTTTACTTCAAAACCCCATGGCACTCCTGTTTGCCAACCAGCTTTATTTAAGAAATTAGCCGTTGATGCCAATGCATCTGCAGTACTCGACACTAAATCACGACGACCATCTCCATCAAAATCAACAGCTAAACGTTCATAGGTCGATGGCATAAATTGCGTATGTCCAAATGCCCCAGCCCAAGAACCTTTCAATTGATCTTCGGTTAAGTCACCGCGCTGTAAAATACGCATGGTGGCAAAAAATTCAGTACGGAAATAACTTTGTCGGCGACCTTCACAACTTAAAGTTCCGAGTGCTTGTAATAAAGGATATTTTCCAGAAATATCACCAAAATTACTTTCTACACCCCACACTGCCACAATTGTTTCAGGTGGCACGCCGTAGGTTTGAGAAGCACGATTTAAAACATCGCGATATTGCGCCAGTTTTTGTTTTCCAAGCTCAACACGCTCTTCATCGACTAAGCCAGAAAGATAATCCCAAATTGGTGTCGAAAATTCTGGTTGATAATTTAATTTATCAATCACTGAATAATCTGGAGTTAAGTTTTGAGTATAACGGTCATAAGTTGTTCCCGAGACTCCCGCAGCAATTGCTTGAGAACGTAAATTTGCCAAACAACTTTGGAAATTATTATTAGGCGTATAATCTTCGCTAGTTACTACTGGAACAGTAGCATTGCTAGATATTGTAGAACCATTAATTACGAGCTCTGCTTGAGCCTGAGTCATTGCTAAAAATACAGAGCCAACAATACAAGAAAAACGTCGCATATTATCCCAGTTTCAATTTTTGAATTTAAATTTTTAAGTACCATACCATTATGAGTCTAAAATTTCAGAGAGAAAAAGTAAATTTGAATTCATAATCTCTACTTTAAATTCATTTCCAGTATTTTAAATTCAAATTTCTCACTTTATTTTGAATTTAAAACTTCCCCCATGCGCATCACCAGTTTTGAATTCAAAATAATAGTGCATAGTTTAAATTCAAAAGTCCTACTTTAAATTTAAACTATAACGCAGGCGTTTCTGTGGATAAACTTATCCACAATCGAGCAAAAACAGCCATACCTATTAATTTAATACTATATTTCATCAGTCTTTATGACACACGAAGTCCAATCAATCGAATAACCCATATTTTTAAATTCAAAAATCACGCCATAATTTAAATTCAAACTTTCCGCGTTATTTTTAAATTTAAAACACTTCAACAAACGCCATTAGTTTTGAATTCAAAAACCATGAGCTCTATCATCAGCTACAAATTAAACTCCATTGTGGATAACTAACTTTAAATTCAAAACAACCCGGTTCACTTTTTAAACTTAAAAATACCACCAATATTTAAATTCAAAAATTCCTGTGAAAAGTTATCCACAAACAAAAATTACTCATGATTTATTATTTTTTTAAATTTAAAAGATAAAAAAAGCGATCCGAAGATCGCTTTTTTTAGAATTAGAAATGCTTTAGAGGGTCATATCTGCTGTTAAAGCGAGCGGTTCAGGCAAAATTTCTGCCAATTGACGGCATAATGTCGTCAATTCATTACTATCCACAGGCATTAAAGTGATATGGCCTAACTTACGGCCAGCACGTTCTGACTTGTTATAAAGATGTAGATGAGCACCATTTAAGGCAAGTACATCTTCAGTTTTAGGATGCTGACCAATAATATTGATCATCACCGTTGGGCGAACAACATCTGTTGAACCCAATGGTAGACCTGCAACAGCTCGAATATGGTTTTCAAACTGAGAACAAACAGCACCTTCAATTGACCAGTGACCTGAGTTATGCACACGTGGTGCCATCTCATTTGCACATAAACCTTGTTCTGTTACAAACAGCTCTAGAGTAAGCACGCCAACATAGTTGAGATGATTCAACAAACGAGTAATGTAGTCTTGAGCCACAGGTTGCAAAGCTTCACTATTCGGTGCAGGAACAATTGAATGCGATAAAATGCCATTATGGTGGTGATTTTCAGCCAATGGCCAAGTTTTTACTTCACCATTTTGACCGCGCACCGCAATAATTGAAACTTCACGAGAGAATTTAACAAAGCTTTCGGCAACTAGACTCTTTGCAGGACCAAGTTCAGCCCAAGCAGTATCAATCTGGTCTTCTGAACGAAGTACAAACTGACCTTTACCGTCATATCCACCAGTTGCAGTCTTAAGCACAATCGGCAAACCAAGCTCAGCAACAGCCTTTTTCAAGCTTTCTAGACTATCTACAGCACGATACGGCGCAACAGGAATAGTAAGCTCATCAAATAAAGCTTTTTCTGACAAACGATTTTGCGCAGTTGCTAAAGCAACACGGGGAGGGTGCAATGCTTTAGTTTGTGTTAAAACATCCACATCTTCAACTGGCGTATTTTCAAACTCAAGACTGAAAACATCAGCACTTTCAATAAACTGCTTTAAGCCTTGCTCATCTTGACTAGAAAAGACTTGGCCTAAAACACCTGCTGGACAATCTGTATTTGCTTCAAAAAAAGTACATTGAATATTTAATGGTAACGCCGCTTGAGCCATCATTCGACCCAATTGCCCACCACCAAAAATACCGATAGTTTTATCCATCTCAGCCTCTTACACCTGACCCGGAATATTTTTGCTTGCAACTTTATCAGTTTGCGCAGCACGGAAATCAGCAACATTTTTTGCGATTTCAGGACGAGTTAAACCTAAGATTTGTGCCGCCATAATTGCAGCATTCGTCGCACCGGCTGGACCAATCGCTAAAGTGCCAACTGCAATACCTGCTGGCATTTGTACAATTGAAAGCAAAGAATCTACGCCATTTAAAATTGATGATTTAACTGGCACACCTAAAACTGGTAAATCAGTTTTTGCGGCACACATTCCAGGTAAATGCGCTGCACCACCGGCACCAGCAATAATCACTTGAATACCGCGATCACGCGCAGTTTCTGCATATTCAAATAAACGATCTGGAGTACGATGAGCAGATACCACTTCCGCTTCAAATGGGACACCAAGCTGTTTAAGCATATTGGCTGTGTTTTCGAGAGTTGCCCAATCAGATTGAGAACCCATAATAATTCCAACGAGAGGTTGAGCGTCTTGTGCTGCGGCCGCATTCATTGCTAATGTTCCAGAGACAAAAGTAAAAGAAGATAAATCTCGACGAGAGCCAAGTTTTAAATGGTTCGGAAGCCCATTATTATAGACTGATTTTTCATCTCACGAAAATTTAACTGACCAGCTCTGCGAATATTTTTAATCTCATCAAAAAATGTCATGGTTTAACAATGACACATTCTCAAATTTTATTAATATTATTTAAACATCCTGCAAGATAATCAGGCATTTGGAAGAGCAATGGCTTATTGCAAAGTAGAATAAATCATCCAATGCAGCTTACTGGCTTCTAAATACGAAGTAGACACAGCCAAACAAACATACCATCGCCCATAAATAATCTAGTTTAAATGGTTGTTTAAACAAGAAAAGCATAAACGGTACAAACACAATCAGTGTGACCACTTCCTGTGTAATTTTCATTTCGCCGAGTAGCCAGCCTTGTGCACTCAGCATACGAGTTGCCGGAATCATAAAACTATATTCAAGCAGCGCAATAATCCAACCGAATAAAATCGCTTGCCAAAGTGGAGCATGGTGTAAAAACTTAAGATGCCCATACCATGCAAGTGTCATAAAGCAGTTAGAAATAATTAAGAAAGCAAAAGCTAAAACCGTTGGATTCAAAGGCACATCCTTCATCATCACGATGATTTAAGTATTAATATGGATCAAAACATTATAAAAGATAAAACTGTAATTCAGCTTAAATCGAAAAAATAAAGATGTGCTTTTGTCAGAGCCTCAAACACATAGAACAACAACGATTTTTGACTATCTTTTCGAGTTTAGCCTTGCTATCGTTGCTGGCAAATTTATCAATAATGAACACACAGTCATTCATACGAATATTGTGTACAAAAGCAGTGGAGAAGGCGAGCAATGCATCTGCATATCTTGGGTATTTGTGGCACTTTTATGGGCTCTTTGGCACTTTTAGCTCGTGATTTAGGACATCAGGTAACAGGTTCCGATTCAAACGTTTACCCACCGATGTCTACCCAGTTAGAGAACGCAGGTATTACCCTCATGCAAGGCTATGACCGTAGTCATTTGCAGCCTCATCCTGATTTAGTGATTGTCGGAAATGCCATGAAACGTGGTATTGATGCCGTGGAATATATGCTTAACGAAGGTTTGCCATATATTTCTGGTCCTCAGTTCCTTGCCGATCATGTTCTACAAGGTAAACATGTACTTGGTGTAGCAGGGACTCATGGTAAAACGACCACAACGACCATGCTCGCTTGGGTACTTGATCAGGCTGGTTTAAATCCAGGCTTTTTAATTGGTGGTGTTCCACTTGGTTTTAGTGAAAGCGCTCGCTTAGGCGGTGGCAAATACTTCTGCGTTGAGGCAGATGAATATGACTCAGCTTTCTTTGATAAGCGCTCTAAATTTGTTCATTATCACCCAAAAACGGCGATTTTAAATAACCTTGAATTTGACCATGCCGATATTTTTGATGACCTAGCAGCGATTCAAAAACAATTCCATCATCTTGTTCGTACTATTCCAAGTGAAGGTCGTATTATTGCGCCAATTACTGAAACTCATATTGATGAAGTGCTTGAAATGGGTTGCTGGACACCCGTAATTCGCACAAGTTTAGAAACGAATGAAAAAGCTGCTTTATCTGCTGAACTCATTTCAATTGATGGCAGCCATTTTAAAGTACTCGAAAATGGCAATGTCGTTGGTGAAGTTAAATGGAGCATGACAGGGCAACATAGCGTAGCGAATGCTTTGGCAACGATTGCAGCCGCTCAGCATGTGGGTGTGGCACTTGAACAAGCTTGTGAAGCTTTATCTAACTTTGGCGGCGTGAAACGTCGTATGGAGTTACTCGGCACAGTCAATGGCATTGAGGTTTATGATGACTTCGCTCACCATCCAACTGCAATTGACACGACTTTAGATGGTGCACGTAAACGCTTAGGTAAACGCCGTTTATGGGCCATTATTGAGCCGCGTTCAAACACAATGCGTATGGGCAGTCATAAAGATGGCTTGGCACATTCAGCACGCTTAGCAGACGATGTCATCTGGTATCAGCCAGAAGGTCTAGATTGGGATTTACAACCCGTAATTGAAGCTTCCTCTAACCGCGCCCAAGTAAGCCGTTCACTTGACGAAATTATTGAGCGTATTGTCAATGAAGCAGGTGAGGGCGATGCCGTTGTGATTATGTCTAACGGTGGCTTTGGTGGCTTACATCAAAAACTCATGAGCGCATTAAAAGCGAAAGCTGCTTAACTTCCGCTTTAGATGATTCAATAAAAAAACGGGTTTCAAATTGAAACCCGTTTTTTTATATCAATTATTTTTAAACTTTTTCTGGCTCTATATTGGCCATAAATTTATTAGAAACCATTAAACGTAAACTATAGAAAATACCCATCGCAAAAACGCTATATCCCACGTTATTACAAATAAACGGAATACATAAAATAATGAGTGCTGTAATAGGATAAAACCATTTGCTGATTCCCGTTAAACATTCAACTTCGTATAGTACCCAAATACAGGTGGTATAGAGCACCACACTCACCGCAACGACGACTCCCATATATAAATCGGAAATATGCGCATGATGGGTTGTGACATCCACGGCAGCGGCAAGCGCAGCACCCACCGCAGCAATACTGACAAAAACAAAATAATGGCCGTATCCCCAAACAAAGGGACGCACCCCTTTAACGTGATGGTGTTGTTCACTACGATCAAAATAAGCCCACCACATTGCAAACATCAGCACCAATCCACCGATCATTAAGAAAACGGCAGGAACATTCATTGACTGGGCGGCTAAAGCATCACGTATTGCATTAAAACTACCGACGATTGATTCACCCAGAACAATAATCGTGAGTAAGGCATAACGTTCTACAATATGATGAGGATGCCATGGCGTTGGTGAATATTTTTCTGCATAGTAGGGAACAAATAGCTCCATCGCAGCCACAAATAAAAATAAAGGGACTGAGAGTACATGTGTGAAATTGGCAATGAGCCAACCCACCTGAACCAATACAATACCGATTGCATAGCGGTAAGCCGTAATTCGCCGTGCCGGATCATGTTTTGCTGCACGCAACCACTGGGTAACCAGTGCCATACGCATGATCACATAACCCACAATAATGATGTCAAAATCCTGACTACGAAATACATCAGGAATACCTGCCGCCATCACCAATGACCCCACAATCTGTACAAAGGTAAGGCATCGATACAACGCATCGTCGTTATCGTAAGCTGAAGCAAACCACGAAAAATTCATCCATGCCCACCACAGTGCAAAAAATACCATCAGGTAGTTTGGTAACGCATGCCATAGGTGATTTTCAATAATGGCGTGATGTAACTGCTGACCCGCTGTTGCAATCGCGACCACAAAAATTAAATCGAACAATAATTCGAGGGGAGTTGCTGCTCTATGCGGCTGTTTTGGATCTCTTGGAGATAAAGGTCTCAAACTTAATTTTTTCTGTTTTTCTTGAGTAGTCATAAAATAACGTTCTCGAATAAAGTGCCAACACGCTAACACTTTAATATTAACGTCCAGATCCCGCATTAAAAATTATCTAGGCCTGCTGTTTAATCTTTACTCACAAACAAACTATATTTCATTTTTGTGACAATTCTTTATCAAGACATTAGACTTAATTCTTTATCATAGCCCACGTTTTTTGTTCTTGTTTGGAATATGAATGTCTTTAGAAACACTCAACCTTAGCTTATTCCATGTCATTAATGGTGCTCAGGATGCGAGTCAATTTATCATTCGTCTTGCTGTCTTTTTTGCTAATGATCTCCTGTATATCCTTTTATTCATCCTTACCTTTTTATGGTTCTATGGCGATCAAGATTTAAAAAACAGGGTGATTAAATCTGTCTTTTTAACCTGCATATCACTTTTAGTAGGTTACGTTATTTCTCTGTTTTATCATCACGCAAGACCGTTTGTGATGGGTGTTGGCACCACGTTTATTGAACATGCGCCAACAGCATCTTTTCCAAGTAATCATATGCTGATTTTCAGCACCATTGCTCTGTCTTATTTATTTGCACAGCGCAAAATGATTGGGATCATTCTTCTATCTTTATCATTTGTGGTGGCGTGGTCACGTATTTATTTAGGTGTGCATTTCCCTTTAGACATGTTGGGTGCTTTTATTGTCGCGCTACTGGTCAATACGGCAGGTTATTACTTCTGGAATGCTTACGGTACAAGTTTGACCGCATTCTTTATTCATCTTTACCAAATCATATGCAAACCGCTTTTAGATCGAGGTTTGATTAAATAGCCCTAAATCCCTTTTTAGGTTAAAAAACCACGAAATTAAGTTCAGTTGCTTAATATAAAAAAATCTGCCATTCTATGTGAAATTGGATATGTTTTATCCAATACAGAATTTAGTTTGACAAGGGGAGTAGCCTCCTCCAAACATAACAGCAATGTTATGTGTCAGATATCGTCAATACACTTTTATTAAAAAGTCGGTATCTGAGCATCATGAAATTCATGATGTAGGCAAGACCTTGATCATGTTGATACAGATGTTTAATTCATCTGGCGACTGGTCAAGGTTTTTTTATGCCCAATTGCCGGATGTGAGGAGGATTTATGGAATCGATCGGCAATCTATGGCTGTATATAGCATTCTTTGGCATTGTCATTGTCATGCTTTTAGTGGACTTCTTAGGCTTTAAACAAAAGCAAGGCCAAGACGTTTCTATCAAGCAAGCTGCTTACTGGAGTGTGGCTTGGGTAAGCGTGGCAATGTTATTTGGTGGTGGTTTATGGTTGTATCTACAGCAAACTGCTGGTGTGACCTTAGCAAATCAAAAAACCATGGAATATTTTGCAGGTTACTTACTCGAAAAGTCACTTGCGATTGACAACGTTTTCGTCTGGTTAATGATTTTCGCAGCGTTTGCTATTCCGGCTGCGCTCCAACGTAAAATCTTACTCTACGGCGTATTAGGCGCGATTGTACTGCGTACTCTTTTTATCTTTATTGGTGCATGGTTTGTTCAAGAGTTTTCTTGGGTGCTTTATATCTTTGGTGCGTTCTTGGTATATACAGGCTTCAAATTCTTAAAGGGCCAAGAAGAAGAAACCAATATTGAAGACATCAAAGCTTTAAAATGGTTACGTAAGCACATGCGTATTACACCACAACTTGAAGGTGACAAATTCTTTGTACGTCAAAACGGTTTATTGTGGGCAACGCCGTTATTTTTAGTGTTGATTTTGGTTGAAGCTTCAGATGTGATTTTCGCAGTAGACTCAATTCCTGCTATTTTCGCGGTAACCAGCGATCCATTTATTGTTTTAACTGCGAACTTAATGGCTATTTTAGGTTTACGTGCAATGTTCTTCTTGCTTGCTGGCGCTGCATCTAAACTGCATTACTTGCCATACGGTTTAGGCATCATCTTATTGTTCATTGGTGCAAAAATGTTGTTGCTTGATGTATTCCACATGCCAATCTGGATCTCGTTAAGCTTTATCGTAATAGTGTTGGCAATTACTGCTTACCTCTCTTTACGACACAACAAAAAGCAGTTGCAGTCTTAATTCATCCTATCAAGGCATCTAAATAAAAAAGCACTTTAAAAGTGCTTTTTTATTGTGCTTAATTCGCAATTAATCAGTGCATTTTAAGTATATAACGCATAATGAACTTTCATTTTTAAAGCTAAATTAGAACAAAAATTCAAAAATAGAATCCTTCAATCTTTTGTATTTTAAAAACTTTACGCTCTTTTCCTTTATTAAAAATCTATATTGGCAAGCTCTTTGCATCTCCTAAAAAGAAAAAAGCCTAGATTTTAAGGGCTCGTGAGAGCCCTAATTTTTTTAAGGAGCGATGCTATGAATGCTATTCCAACGTTAACGCCGCTTGCTATGCCGTGTAACAGCAGTTTTGATGCAAAAGATTGGGAAATTTTATCTAGTCACTGGTATCCAGTTGCCCGTATTCAAGACGTCTCTACTGCACCGCAACGAGTGACACTATTAGACGTGAATATGGCACTGTATAAGACAGAAAGTGGTGAAATTCATCTGGTTCGAGACATTTGTCCACATCGTGGTGTGCCGTTAACCAAAGGATGGGTCGATGGTGAAGAAATTGTATGTCCCTATCACGGTCTGCGCTATAACACCGAAGGGAAGTGTACCCAAATACCAGCTCAACCAGAGTTAACCAAAATTTCTGATCGTTTTTCTCTGACCAAATTTCCAGTTGTTGAACGATATGGCCTGATTTGGACCAGTATTCACAGTCGTGATGTTACTCAAGCTAATATTCCTGTAATGGATACTTGGGAGCATACAGAGCATCAATCAATTTTGCCGCCTTTTGTTGATATTGGCGGGTCGAGCGGACGTCAACTTGAAGGTTTTATCGATGTCGCTCATTTTGCATGGGTACATCACAATGCATTTGCGAATCGAGAGAACCCAGTCGTACCCAAATATCACACTGAACGTACCAGCTACGGCTTAAAAACGGTCTATATCAGTAATGTCAGCAACTATCCACATGAATTAAAACATCTCGAACCAGAAGGCTTTTTATGGAAGCGTACCTTTGATGTCTATCCTCCTTTTTCCGCAGTACTTACTGTAGATTTCCCAGAAGGGGGTGTCTTAAAAATCTTAAATGCCTGTTGTCCTGTTTCAAGTAATCAAACCCGTTTATTTGTTCCACTCACCCGTAACTTTGACCAAACAGGTGATTTAGAAAAAGTATACGCATTTAATGCCCAAATTTTTGCTGAAGACCAAGATATGGTCGAATCACAAAAGCCAGAAGACCTACCGCTTGATTTAATGATGGAAGCACATTTTGAAGCTGACCGTTCATCAACGACTTATCGACGAATTTTGGCGGAATGGGGACTAAGTAAACGTTATACCGTTTAAATCTTGTTTAAGTGGGGTACAATCAACCGAAAAAAGTGAAAATATAAAGGCTTTCCATGTCATTGATCGCAAATACCACCGTTGTGCGTGGTCGTTTTTTAGATATCCAACAAACCGTCTCAGAGCCGACTGATATTCCAAATCAAGTGCGTTATTTGGAAGATGGTGTTTTGATTAGTGAACATGGAAAAATCAAATGGTTTGGCGCATGGGAAGAAGCTCAAGCGCATCTTCCTGCTGGGGTTGAGGTTCAACATTACCCAGAACAATTGATTGTACCCGGCTTTATTGATACTCATATTCACTTCCCACAAACTGAAATGGTTGGGGCATATGGCGAACAACTTTTAAGCTGGCTCAATACCTATACATTTCCAACAGAAATCCAGTTTCAGGACAAAGCATATGCAAGTGAAATTGCGCAGTTCTTTGTTCAGGAGCTTTTAAAACACGGTACAACCACAGCCCTTGTTTTCTGTACAGTTCATCCCGAGTCTGTTGATGCCTTATTTGAAGCCGCAGAGCGTGTTCAGATGCGTTTAATTGCTGGTAAGGTACTTATGGACCGTAATGCACCTGAAGCGCTGTGTGATACACCAGAAACGGCTTATAGCGACACAAAAGCATTGATTGAAAAATGGCATGGTAAAGGCCGTGCTCTGTATGCAATTACGCCACGTTTTGCGCCGACATCTACACCTGAACAGTTAGAAAGAGCAGGGCAGTTAAAACAAGAGTTTCCTGATGTTTATGTACATACCCATTTAAGCGAAAACAAAGACGAAATTGCATGGGTGAAATCTTTATTTCCTGAGCAAACAGGTTACTTAGACGTTTATCAACATTATGGTTTGACTGGTAAACGTTCCGTGTTTGCTCATTGTGTTCACTTAGAAGATAAAGAATGGCAATGTATGCATGATACGCAATCGGCTATCGCATTTTGCCCAACTTCAAACCTATTCTTAGGCAGTGGTTTATTCCCATTGAAAAAGACATGGGAAAAACAAGTGAAAGTAGGTTTGGGTACAGATATCGGTGCAGGTACATCATTTAGTTTGCTTCAAACAGTTAATGAGGCTTATAAGGTCCAGCAATTACAAGGTGATAAACTTTCAGCTTATGAAGCGCTCTATCACGCGACGCTAGGCGGAGCAAAAGCGCTTGACCTGCACGACCAGTTAGGCAATTTCAACATCGGTAAAGAAGCAGACTTTGTGGTACTCAACCTTAAGCCAACAGCATTACAGCAACTTCGTCAGTCGAAATCAAAGTCTGTTGAAGATTCATTGTTTGCATTATTCACTTTAGGTGATGACCGTAATATTGAGGCGACTTATATTTATGGAAAACGTGCTTATCAAAAAGAAACAGTCTAATAAAAATCGGGCTGTTAAGTTTTTGTTATTATTTGGAATATGTGCTCTTGTATTAAAGCGGGATCGACATATTGCTCAAAATGATAAAACTTCAGAGTCATCAAAGGGTGCATGAAACATCATTTTGCTTTAAAATTTTACCATTAACTCAGATTTTAGAGGTGTTGCAGGTCAACACCTTTTTTATTTTTTCTTTTATATCTTGTAGGAATCTGACATGACTGTTGCAATGAGCATCATGATTTCAACCGAAGAAATTCAAGCAAAAGTCAAAGAGCTCGGCGAGCAAATTAACGCTCACTATGCAAATAGTGACAAAGAGTTAGTCCTGATTGGGCTACTGCGTGGTTCTGTTATTTTCATGGCAGACTTGTGCCGAACGATTACCAAACCGCATGAACTCGACTTTATGACAGTGTCTAGCTACGGCGGCGGTACGACTTCAAGTCGAGATGTTAAAATCTTAAAAGATCTTGATGGTGAAATTCGCGGTAAAGATGTACTGGTCGTTGAAGATATTATCGACTCAGGTAATACCTTAAGCAAAGTTATGGAAATGCTGCAAACTCGTGAACCAAATTCGATTCAATTGTGTACGTTAGTGAGTAAACCATCTCGCCGTGAAATTGATCTCGAAGTGAAATTTTTAGGTTTTGAAGTTGAAGACAAGTTTATTGTGGGTTATGGATTAGACTACGACCAAAAATATCGCCACTTACCATTTATTGGCGAAATTGGTTTATAAATTTCAAAAAAATAGCACCGAGAGGTGCTATTTTTTTATATAAAACTTTAGCTTCGAACAAAAAAGACACAAAAAGTCGCAATCTGCTACAGACAAAATAGATGACTCTGCCGCACGATAGAATATGAAGCAAAATCATTAACTTCATCAAAAAAACAACTGGAGAACAAATATGTGGTCACTCATTGTCGCTATTGTAGTTGGTTTCTTTGCTGGCTTAATCGCTCGTGCCTTACATCCTGGAGATGATAAAGCAGGTTTTATCGTAACCACTCTAATTGGTATTGCAGGTTCACTTCTAGCCACTTATGGTGGTCGGTTACTTGGCCTTTATGGAGAAAATTCAGCTGCGGGCTTTATCGCATCTGTAATTGGCGCTATCGTTATTCTTTTTATCTACAACTTGATTGCACGAAAAAGTTAATGCCTTTTAGGCAATAAAAAAGCACCTGATGGTGCTTTTTTTAATTCATTTTATAGACCTAATTCTGTCCACACTGCCTGAATTTCTTCGGCAGATCGAGCGCCTACCAGTTTAAATCCATTTGCAAAAATCAGGGTAGGGGTACCATTAAAACCTAATTTCTTTCCAAGTTCTAAATTACGATCAATTGGATTAGCACAGCTTGCAACTGTTGGTTTAACACCTTGTTGAATCAGTTTTTTCCATGAATAGGATTGATTTGGCGCACACCAAACCTGTCTAGAAACAACAATAGACTGAGGCTTTAGAGGATAAATGAACGTGTAAATGGTCACATCTTTCAGCTTATCGAGTTCAGGCTCGAGCTGCTTACAATAAGGACAGTTTGGATCAGAAAATACGGCTAAAACATGCTGTCCATTACCTTTGACTGTTTTAATCGCATCTTTTAAAGGCAATTGTTTCCAATCAATTGAATTCTGTCCTAATACCAAATCTTTAGTTAAGTTTTTCTGGTCTTTTAAACGAATCATAGAGCCTACAAACATATGTTGCCCATCTTCACCAACATAGATGATTTGTTGATCGAGATTAGCGCTATATAGCCCAGACATTTCGGTTTTCTGAATATTGCTAATTTTCAAATTAGGATATTGTTTTTTAATATTTTCCCTAACAGAATCCACATTGGCGAAACTCATACTTGTAGTTAGGCTAAATAACGCCAATATTCCTAATTTTTTAAGCATAAAACCGACTCATAGGTAGGAGAGGAGATCATTTTAATCAGTTCAGCTTTTGAAAACAGAACTGATTACCGAGTTATAACCAAAATGCCACTCATTTATGCCAATGTTTCACGTGGAACATGAGTAGGTTTTAGAGTATTAATTTCTACCGATATATGCACAATTTCATCATGAATGGATAAAGCATGACGAATCTGGTCTGCGGTTAAAGAAATATCATCGGTTTCGAGCGCCAAAATACAAGAAAATTTGCCTTTTGCGACTTTCCAGACATGAATATCAGTAATTTCAATGTGTTTAGGAAATTCAGCAATCACTTCACGAATTTCTTCAACCACAGGATGATCCATTTCAGCATCTAAAAGGGTTTTCCCTGTCTCTTTCATTAATCCAAGAGACCATTTTGCAACCAAAATAGCGCCTAAAATCCCTAAAAGTGCATCTAAAAAATCCCATCCAAAATATTTGCCAGCACAAAGCGCAATAATTGCAAAAACAGAGGTCACAGCATCTGCAACCACATGTAAAAAAGCAGCTTTTTGGTTTAAATCATGATGATGCCCATGTTCGTGATGGTGATGGTGATGGTGATGGTGATGGTGTCCATCATCGTGAAGTAACCAGGCGCAAATCAAGTTAATGACCAAACCTAAAATTGCAATAGGAATCGCTTCATTATAAAAAATCTCGACTGGATTAAATAAGCGCTGTATCGACTGAAATGCCATAAAAATGGCAACAACCATCAGCAAAATTGCACTGCTATAACCCGCTAAAATCTCGATTTTCCAAGTTCCAAAACTAAACCGACGATCTTTTGAATAATGACGAGCTGCACGATAGGCAAAATAGGCTAAACCGAGTGCCAACATATGTGAACTCATATGCCAACCATCAGCCAGAAGTGCCATTGAATTGAAAAACCATCCACCGAATATTTCTAACACCATCATAGATGCCGTTAAAATCGTTGCAACCAAAATACGTTTTTGTGCAAGTGGATTTCCTTCATCAAACTGATGTTGATGATGACGTGATACACTATGATCTTGCATAAAATTTAAACCCAATATACTCCCTACCAGTATATTGAATTATACAAGAGAACACAGATGAGTCACATTGGTCAGGATAAAAAAATAGTTAATCGTGTAAAACGACTAAAAGGGCAAATTAATAGTATTGAGCATGCCGTTGAACAGCCTGATATTTCATGCATAGAAATACTGCAACAAGTTGCTGCCATTAAAGGTGCGATAAACGGTTTGATGAGTGAATTGATGGAACAACACTTACATCACCATGTGCTCAAAGAAGCACAAGTTGATCAAAATGAGTTAGATGAGTTTTTAAAGGTTCTAAAAAGATACGGCTAATGAGGTGACTGAATGACGCACTAATGTGCATCATTCAGAATTCTGTAGTTATTTTCCAATACAAAACGAACCAAAGATTTTTCCTAATAGGTCATCAGCACTAAAGTCACCGGTAATTTCACCTAAAGCATTTTGAGCAAGACGCAGTGATTCAGCGACTAGTTCACCCGCATTAAATACAACAAGTTGCTCATGTGCTTCTGAAAGATAGAGCTGTGTGCGCTTCATTGCGTCTAAATGACGAGTTCTCGCAATAAATGTATCTTCCTCAGGATGAAAGCCTGCATGGGCTGTAATCGCCTCTACGAGGCCTTGTACGCCCATCTCTTGTTTTGCAGAAACGGTAATGTGACGGAACCCTTGAAAATCGTTTATTTCAGCTAATTGACCAGTTAAATCGCATTTATTACCAATTAACATTAAACGGCGCGGTTCAATGTGTTCAGCAAAATATTCTTGAGCGAGTTTTAACGGGTCATTGCCTTGATTTAAATCATAAACCAGCAATAACAAATCAGCTTGTTCAATTTCTTTGATTGCTCTACGAATCCCTTCTTTTTCAACAATATCACCTGTTTCACGAAGACCTGCGGTGTCTGTTAAGGTAATTGGCAGACCATTTAAGCTAATTTTTTCATGTAAAACATCGCGAGTTGTACCGGCAATATCGGTCACAATTGCGCGTTCAACGCCAGCTAGCGCATTTAACAAGCTCGACTTACCCGCATTTGGTTTACCTGCAATAACAACTTGTAAACCTTCACGTAGTAATTGGCCCTGTCGCGCAGATGTTTGAACGGCATGTACAGACTGCTGAACATCTTCGAGTAAAGCTAAAATTTTGCCATCTGCCAAGAAATCGATTTCTTCTTCAGGAAAATCAATTGCAGCTTCAACATGCAAACGTAAATGGATCAGTTTTTCTAAAACGGTATTAATTTTTGTTGAAAAAGCGCCTTGTAAAGAGCGAACAGCAGAACGTGCAGCAGCTTGCGATGTCGCATCAATCAAATCGGCAATCGCTTCAGCTTGCACCAAATCCATCTTGCCATTTTCAAAAGCGCGCATGGAAAACTCACCCGCTTTTGCGGCAATTGCACCAAGCTCAAATAGACGACCAAGCAATGCATTTTGAATGACTGGACCGCCGTGACCTTGTAGCTCTACAACATCTTCACCTGTAAACGAGTGAGGATTGGGAAAGCATAGAACAATCCCTTCATCCATAATGCTTCCATCAGCATCATAAAACTTACGGAACCCAGCCATACGTGCTTCAGGCAAGTTTTTCTGTGTCAGGTTTTGAGCAATTTCATAAGCCTTAGGCCCCGATAGGCGAATCACGCCCACACCACCACGCCCTGGCGGCGTTGCAATTGCGGCAATCGTGGTTTGACTTTGCATATTATTCACCTAAAAACCTAAAATCCAGCCAAAGAAAAATCCGCCTAAGATTACCATCTTAAGCGGATTTATTCAGCAAAAGTTAAACGATTAAGATGCTGATTCAGTCTTATTTATACGACTTTTCGCAACACTCTTGTTAATAAACGATTGCTGTAAAATTGTAATACTGTTGTTCACAATCCAGTAAAGCACGAGACCTGCAGGGAAGAACAACATAAATACCGTGAACATAATCGGCATAATGCGGAACACTTTTGCCTGCATCGGGTCAGCTGGTTGTGGGTTCAACATTTGCTGTGCAAACATGGTAGCACCCATGATCAACGGCAAGATGAACCAAGGATCCATTGCTGACAAATCTTGAATCCAGCCTAACCATGGTGCGTGACGTAATTCCACACTTTCCATGAGTACCCAGTACAAGGCAAGGAAAATTGGCATTTGTAGCAACAACGGTAAACAACCTGAAAGAGGATTCACTTGTTCACGTTTGTATAAAGCCATCATTTCTTGCGAGAAGCGCATACGGTCTTCACCGAACTCTTCTTTCATGCGTTGCATTTCTGGTGCAATCACACGCATTTTCGCCATAGAACGATAACTTTTTGAAGATAAAGGCCACAAAATCATCTTCACCATAACGGTAAGTAAGATGATTGACCATCCCCAGTTGCCCACAATGCTATGGAAGAATTGAAGACCTAAGAACAGTAACTTCGCAATCGGCCATAACCAACCATAATCAACAGTCTGATTCAAACCAACTGCTAAATCTTTTAATTCAGATTGTACTTTCGGACCTGAATAAAGTTTTGCATCCACTTCCATTGAAGTGCCTGCTGGAACATTAATCACTGGTGAGGTAAAACCAATGATATTCATATGATCAGCAGATTGACGAGATTCAAGTTTAGCTACATAAGGCTGACCATTTGCTTGAGTCAGTTTAAGATTCCCAGGAATCCAAGCACTTACAAAATAATGCTGAACAATCGCAACCCATCCACCTTTCGCTTCAGTGCTTACTTTTTCTTCTGAGAAATTAGCAAACTTAAGCTTGTTGTAGTGTGAATCAGGTGTCCCCCAAGCTCCACCTAAGAAAGTTCCTAGAGTGAAAATACCTTGAGAAGATTTACCAGGATCTTCAGAGTTATCACGCTTTAATTGTCCAAACATCTGACCTTGCCAGCTTTGTTGGCTACGGTTAATAACTTGATGTCTAACAACAATTGGATATTGCCCTTGGGTAAAGGTAAAAGTTTTAATAATTTCAACGCCTTCAGGTGTTTTAAATACCATCGGAACGTTTAAAACTTTTTCAGATTGACCCTTTTGATCCTGCACACCCTTAGCATCAGCCAAAGTATATGATGTTTTTTCAACAGCATATAATGGACGACCACCACGACTGCTATCTGGTCCATTCAAACCAATTAAGCCAGATTGAGCAACATATGTACGCTTGGCATCATTTTCAAGCATAACAAAAGGCTGATCGCTGTCTTTGCTTCTGTCGTGTGAGAGTAATTCAATACGAACAATATCACCACCTTTTGGATTGATCCAAATATGGTAAAGGTCAGTTTGTACTGAAATAAGCTGTTGATTCACAGGTGCAGTTGCATCTGTGGTTTGTGACTGCGCAATATTTGCTTGTGGCACATCGGAAGCCACTGTTGCATTTTTAGCATTTGGCAAATCAGCAGATACTTCATGTGAACTGACAGCCGCCGCTTGTTTTTGCGGTGCAGTTGCAGCATTTCCATAATCTTTTTGCCAAGCCAAAATGAGCAAATATGCGGTGACAAACATGGCCCCGAGAATTGCAAACCTGGCCCATTGTTGCATATCTATTACCCCAAATGGTTAGAGAGATTTTGCTTCAGTAAACGATCACGAAAGGGTACAGCAACATGATGCGTTTGAGAATCTATTTGATGAAACGAAATAAAACGAATTGCTTTTGGCGGTACTGGATCATATCCAGATCCTCCCCACGGATGACAACGACAAATCCGTTTAGAAGATAACCAAACGCCTTTTATCGCACCATGAGTTTGCAATGCTTCTATCGCATATTGGGAACAGGTCGGAATATAACGACAACGGGGTCCAAGAAGCGGACTAATCGCAATTTGATACAGTCGAATCAACCAACGTAGATAACGAACCATTGGCTATCTCTTAATTCTGCGAGTTTGTGCCAACTTTAGAATGTTTTTTTGCTAAGCGCTGTAATTTTTGCCAAGCAAAATCTAATTGTTGATATAGCTCAGCATTCGTAATCGCTTCTATACCGACTTTCGGCATTACCACAATATCTATGTCTGATCCAAAATTCGGTTGGTGTAGACGAAAGCTCTCACGAGCAAGACGTTTTATTCGATTTCTTTCATGCGCACGGCGCACTTTTTTCTTAGCAACGACAATACCCAAACGGCTATTAGGCTGTTCGGTTAATTTTGCAAGAAATAAAAAATGGGGTTGATGCACTTTAAAAAGCGCACCATCGAATACACTTTTATAATCTGCAGCACAGCGTATTCGCACATCTGTGCTAAAATTGTAAAGTGTCATCACACCCAAGTCTGGTCAGCGTAACAGTATTAAACAGTTAAGCTATGACGACCTTTTGCACGGCGACGAGCTAATACTTGACGACCAGCTTTAGTTGCCATACGAGCACGGAAACCATGAACGCGTTTACGCTTTAATTCAGATGGCTGGAAAGTACGTTTCATATCGAAACTCCCAAAAATGATCTTTTATAAGGTCCGCGATTTTATTGTGCAATGTTTACGCTGTCAATGAAAAACCAAGAAAGTTTTGTATTTAACCCAAATTTTAATCTCTTTTTTTATGATTGTCATAATTCAGTGCAATATATAGTTTTTAAAGTTATACACAAACTAATTGTCTATTTTAATTAGAACTTTTATTATATACACACCTTATATACACACTTATCAACAAAACAAGATATCATCTTGGCTTTGATTTGCTGTATTTGAATTTAAATTCATATTTTGTAGTTATCCACAAAAGATCACCTCCCTATTAAATAAATTCAAATTTTAAAATTTATATTTATTCTTATTAGGAGCTCTTTTTTCTGTGGATTTCGCACTTTTAAATTTAAAAAACATATGTTTGGGTTGTTGATAACTCTGTTTCTATTATATTTATGGATTGTGGATAAGTTTATGTGGTAATTTATCCACAGGTTGTGCAAAAAGTTATACACAAGTGGTTTTGAATTTAAATTTATTCACAAGAGATTTCTTTTTAGGCAAAATTACTCGAATTCGTCATGACAGATGTGGATAACTTGGTTAGAATGGCGACCCCTTCTCATCAGGAAGGGTTGATCTTTGGATTATTTGAATTTAAAAACGCAGAAATAGGGGATACACATGCTTTGGACAGACTGCTTAACTCGCTTGCGACAAGAGCTCTCTGATAACGTCTTTGCGATGTGGATTCGCCCATTAGTTGCTGAAGAAGTAGAAGGAATACTACGACTCTATGCTCCTAACCCTTATTGGACGCGTTACATTCAAGAGAATCATTTAGAATTAATTTCTATATTGGCTGAGCAGTTATCAGAAGGGCGTGTCCGTCAGGTTGAGATTTTAGTTGATTCTCGTCCTGGGAGTATTTTGTCGTCGAGTGAACAACCGGCGACCACTACGGCTGCTTTGCAAACTGCACCACCACAAAGTATTAAAGTAAAAAAAGAACCAGAGTCTGTTTCTAGTCCTCATACGAATAGTGTGGTCAATCCGAAAACATCCAAAAAGAAGCTGCTTAATCCTCAGTTTACTTTTTCTTTATTTGTTGAAGGCCGTTCCAACCAAATGGCTGCTGAAACATGTAGAAAAGTATTAACTCAATTAGGTGCTTCACAGCATAACCCTTTGTTTTTATATGGACCTACAGGGCTTGGTAAGACACATTTAATGCAGGCAGTTGGTAATGCTTTATTACAAGCTAAACCCAATGCCCGCGTGATGTATATGACTTCTGAGAGTTTTGTTCAGGATTTTGTGAGTTCTTTACAAAAAGGCAAAGTAGAAGAGTTTAAGAAAAACTGTCGTTCTTTAGATTTATTGTTGGTCGATGATATTCATCTCTTAGCAGGTAAAGAAGCAAGTCTAGTTGAGTTCTTCTATACATTTAATGCCTTACTTGATGAATCTAAACAAATTATTTTAACTTCAGACCGTTATCCAAAAGAATTAACAGAGTTAGATCCACGTTTAGTTTCCCGTTTTTCTTGGGGACTTTCAGTAGGTGTTGAACCACCAGATATTGAAACTCGTATCGAAATTTTATTAAAGAAAGCGGAAAATAGCGGCGTTGATTTACCTCGAAATTGTGCATTATTTATTGCACAACAAGTTGTTGCTAACGTGCGTGAACTTGAAGGTGCGCTTAATAAAGTCGTTGCAATTTCCCGTTTTAAAGGCGCGCCAATCGATCTTGATGTCGTTCGTGAGTCTTTAAAAGATGTATTGGCGATCCGTGCACGAACAATTAGTGTAGAAAATATCCAGCGCGTGGTGAGTGAATATTTCCGTATTCCGTTAAAAGAATTAGTAGGGCCCAAACGTACGCGAATTTATGCTCGACCACGTCAGTTAGCAATGGGACTTGCTCGTGAGTTGACTGGTGATAGTTTTCCAGAAATTGGAATGGCGTTTGGTGGACGTGACCACAGTACTGTGATGCATGCTTGTGAAAAAGTAACCAGTCTGCGCGGAGAAGATCCAATTTTTGACGAAGATTATAAAAATCTACTGCGTCTACTTCAGAGTTAATGAAATAATAAGACCTTGTTGCAAAGTCTACGTAAGTGCAGCATAGTACACAGCTAAAAAATGAAATATTTGCTCCAAGTTGCTAGAGGAATGAATCGTGCGTTTGAAAATCGCTAAAGAAAGTTTACTCAATGTTTTATCGCATGTTGTCGGTGCGGTAGAACGTCGTCATACATTGAATATTCTTTCAAACGTCAAAATTCAGACTAATGCTCAGGCGCTCACCATTACTGGTTCCGATCTAGAAGTCGAACTAGTTGCGAGCACTGTTTTAACAGAAGGGGCATGCCTTGAAGCAGGGGAAACCACAGTCCCTGCCCGTAAATTAATGGAAATTTGTAAATCATTGCCTACAGCTGCATTAATTGATTTACAAATTACTGAAGATCAAAGATGTATCTTAAAGTCTGGTAATAGCCGTTTCGTATTAGGGACTTTGCCAGCAGAAGATTATCCATTATTGACGACTGAAAATAGTCAAGGTACACAAGTACAAGTTACCCAACGTGAATTAAAGCGTTTATTTGAAAAAACTGCTTTTGCGATGGCTGTACAAGATGTACGTTTCTATTTAACGGGTACTTTATTGGAAATTGATGAAAATCAATTACGTGCAGTAACAACAGATGGTCACCGTTTAGCACTTTGTGAAATTACGGCTTCTTCTTCGTCATCTCAATTGGTTCAGGCCATTGTACCTCGTAAAGCTGTGGGTGAATTACAGCGTTTGCTGAGTATTGAAGATGAACAATTAACATTGTTGATTGGTCGTGAGTTGTTAAATGTAACCATCAATACGCCAAGTCGTGACAAGGAACAGGGAGATATTACTGTTCGTTTTACTACAAAATTGATTGATGGAAAATTCCCTGATTATCGTCGTGTAATTCCACGTGGTGGTGATAAACATGTATTAATTAGCCATGATGTATTTAAACAATCATTACAACGTGTCGCAATTTTGAGTAATGAAAAATTACGTGGCGTTTTCTTGAATTTTAATCAGGATTCTTTACAGCTTCGTGCGAATAACCCTGAGCAAGATGAGGCTATTGAAGATTTAGCTATTCAATATCAAAATGTACCGCTCGAAATGTCATTTAATGCGCAATATTTACTTGAAGTATTGGGTGTGCTTGATGGTGATGACGTAAATATGAGCATGAGTGAGGCGAATCAGTCTGTTTTGGTTCAAGACCCAGCACATACTGATCAAACTTATGTAGTTATGCCGATGCGTGTATAGTCTGGCTATCGAATATGCATCTTACGCGCTTAAACATTGAACGCGTGCGTAATTTAAAAACGGTTGCACTCCAAGGGTTGCAACCGTTTAATATATTTTATGGCGCTAATGGTTCAGGAAAAACCTCAATTCTGGAAGCAATTCATTTGCTTGCAACAGGGCGATCGTTCCGCACTCATATTCCTAAAAATTATATTCAGTATGCTGCCGAAGACGCGATTGTCTTTGCACAGTCTAGTACTGAGAAAATTGGCATGCAAAAGTTAGCATCTGGTGAGCAGTTGATGAAGGTCAATGGCGATACCGTGGCTACCCAAGGCCAACTTGCTAAATTACTTCCTTTGCAGCATCTTGATCCACAAAGTACAGACATTATTGACCACGGGGCAAAACCACGACGCCAACTTTTAGATTGGCTGATGTTCCACGTGGAACCTGAGTTTTATTTTGCGTGGCAATACTATTCGCGTGCATTAAAACAACGTAATACTTTACTTAAAACCCGAAGAAATTTGTCTTTGGCTGATTTAGAGCCTTGGAACAAAATGCTGAGTGATTATGGCGAAATTTTGCACTCTCAGCGCTTGGGTATTGTGGAACAATGGAATGTCTTTTTTCAAAATGATTTGAGGCAATTACTCCCTGATCTTGAAATAGAACTGGAATACAGTCCTGGTTTTCATACAGAGCAGGGACTCATGCAAGACCTGCTTAATCAACACCAAAAAGACATCGAACGACGTTATACCGAATATGGTCCACATCGAGCCGATTTGCGCTTAAAAACCCCTTATGGACATGCTGATGTGGTTTTATCAAGAGGTCAGAAAAAACTGCTGATTATTGCCTTAAAACTGTCACAAATTGCAATGTTGCATGCGAGTAATAAGGAAACTGTGGTATTATTAGATGATCTGACAGCAGAATTAGACTTAACCGCACAACAACGTTTAATTGAACGATTAAGCCAACTTGGTAGCCAGGTTTTTATGACAACTTTAGATCATGCATCGGTAAAAAAACATTTACATGATTTGTCTATTTCATATCAATTATTCAATGTTGAATTCGGTCAAGTTAGTCTTGCTTCACCATAATTTTTTGATGTTACCCATCTTTGAATAAACCTATATTTGCTAGGGAGAAACCATGAGTTCAGAGTCTCAATCAGCCTCTCAAACAGAACAAACCAATGAAAAGGCTTATGATTCCTCTAGTATTAAAGTATTACGTGGATTAGATGCAGTTCGTAAACGTCCGGGTATGTATATTGGGGATACAGACGACGGTACCGGTTTACACCATATGGTATTCGAGGTAGTCGATAACGCAATCGATGAAGCTTTAGCTGGGCATTGTGATGAAATTATTGTCACTATTCATGAAGATGAATCGGTGAGTGTTTCTGATAATGGTCGTGGTATTCCAACCGATATTCACCCTGAAGAAGGTGTTTCTGCAGCGGAAGTAATTCTTACTATTCTGCACGCAGGCGGTAAGTTTGATGACAACAGCTATAAGGTTTCAGGTGGTTTACACGGCGTAGGTGTTTCTGTAGTAAATGCACTTTCGAGTAAATTACATTTAATGATTTCTCGTGCTGGTCAAGTGCATGAGCAAGAATATCAACACGGTGATCCGCAATATCCATTACGTGTGATTGGTGAGACGGATAAGAGTGGTACAACAGTACGTTTTTGGCCAAGTGAATTAACATTTACCCAAACCATTTTTAACGTAGAAATTCTAGCACGCCGTTTACGTGAGCTTTCATTCTTAAACGCGGGCGTACGTATTGTATTACGCGATGAACGTATTAACCTTGAACATGTATATGACTACGAAGGTGGATTATCTGAGTTTGTAAAATACATTAACGAAGGTAAAACTCATCTAAATGAGATTTTCCATTTTACTGCGGATACAGATAACGGTATTGGTGTAGAAGTAGCCTTGCAGTGGAATGAAAGTTATCAAGAAAACGTCCGTTGCTTTACCAATAACATTCCTCAAAAAGATGGCGGTAGCCATTTAGCTGGTTTCCGTGCAGCTTTGACGCGTGGTTTAAACCAATATCTTGAAAATGAAAATATTCTCAAGAAAGAAAAAGTCAATGTAACGGGCGACGATGCACGTGAAGGTTTAACTGCTATTATTTCGGTAAAAGTACCTGATCCAAAATTCTCATCTCAAACCAAAGAAAAACTGGTATCGAGTGAAGTAAAACCTGCTGTTGAGCAAGCAATGAACAAAGAGTTCTCTGCTTACTTACTTGAAAACCCGCAAGCTGCAAAGTCAATTGCCGGTAAGATTATTGATGCTGCACGTGCGCGTGATGCTGCACGTAAAGCGCGTGAAATGACGCGTCGTAAGAGCGCACTTGATATTGCTGGTTTACCAGGCAAATTGGCAGATTGTCAGGAAAAAGATCCAGCACTTTCTGAATTATATCTTGTCGAGGGTGACTCTGCGGGTGGTAGTGCCAAGCAAGGTCGTAACCGTAAAATGCAGGCTATTTTGCCGTTGAAGGGTAAAATCTTGAACGTTGAACGTGCACGCTTTGACAAAATGATTTCTAGTCAGGAAGTGGGTACTTTAATTACTGCTCTCGGCTGTGGTATTGGTCGTGAAGAATATAATCCTGACAAGCTACGCTATCATAAAATCATTATCATGACCGATGCCGACGTTGATGGTTCGCATATTCGAACTTTGTTGTTAACGTTCTTCTTCCGTCAAATGCCAGAATTGGTTGAGCGTGGGTATATCTATATTGCACAGCCACCTTTATACAAATTGAAAAAAGGTAAGCAGGAACAATACATCAAAGATAATGATGCATTGGAAAATTATTTAATTTCAAATGCGATTGATGAGCTATCTTTGCATACCAATGCTGAAGCACCATCAATTACAGGTGAAGCACTTGCTAAAGTCATTCAGGATTACCAAGTTTCGCAAAAGAGCTTACAGCGCTTAACGTTACGTTACCCAGCTAGCTTACTAGATGCTTTACTTGAAATAGAGGCATTCAAGAGCGATCAAAATCATGATGAAGCTTATGTACAACAATGGGCTGATCAAGTAAAAGAGATCATTACAAGATTACAGCCAAGTTTACGTCCGGAAATTACGCTAGAGTCATTTGAGCGTGAAAATGCTCAGGGTGAAAAATCTGCGCATTATTGGCCGCGTATTACGGTATATGTTCATAACTTGCCACACGCATATTTGCTTGATGCAGGTTTATTGAACTCAGCTGAGTATGCTCGTTTGCTGAAAAACTCGAAGAGTTGGTTCAGTTTGCTTGAAGATGGTGCTTATTTACAAAAAGGTGATCGCCGTATTCAAGTGGCTAACTTCCATCAAGTTTGGCAGCATATTTTGCAAGATTCGCGCCGCGGTATGATGATCCAACGCTATAAAGGTCTTGGTGAAATGAATGCTGAACAGCTTTGGGAAACGACAATGGACCCAGAGAATCGTCATATGTTACAGGTAACCATTGACGATGCGATTGAAGCAGATCGTATGTTCTCTTGCTTAATGGGTGATGATGTGGAACCACGTCGTGCATTCATTGAAGAGAATGCTTTAAATGCTGATATTGATGCTTAATTCATAACACGATTCTAAATCAGTCTAAGGAGAGAAGATGATGGGTCAGAAATTGTTAGCTAGCTTGTTAATCTCATGTGTTTTTTTAGGAAGCTCTGCTGTTTGGGCGACTGATTTAGAAACGAATATGAAAACTTTAGCTAAGAGTACTAAAGCATTTTCTGAAGCGAAAGATGCTGCTAATGCGAAACAACAGCTTGTTGTAATGCGTGAAGCAGCAGTTTCTTCTAAGCAATATTTGCCGCATAAACTCGAAGGTTTACCTTCAGGAAATGTGCAGGTAAAAGAGTACCAAGCTGGTTTAGATCAGCTTGTTGCTGAGATTGATAAAGTAAATGCATTGGTTGAGCACGGACAGTTAGATCAAGCAAAAACTGAAGCAATGAATTTAGTTAAAATTCGAAATGAAAATCATAAAAAATTCAGATAATTCTTTTTATGATGAGTTAATAAAAGGCTTTGTTTAATTTTAGACAAAGTCTTTTGTTTTATAAGAAAAATAAATTTGTAAACTGCTATTCTCTTGGATACTCATTTATTACAAGAGAATATAATTTTGAAAAACACACAAAAACTTTTATACATTGTAATCTTATTTTTTAATTGCTTATTTCAACTGCATGCTGCCACAGCCCCCACTTTTTACGGAAAATTAGTATTTCATCGTTATAGTGATTATGACGCATGGGACAGTAAGCTTTATCTTTATAATTTCACAACTCAGCAAACCACATTACTGGGCACAAACTGGAAAATTGACCACATGATGAATGGTCATTTTTCTCCAGATGGAAAATGGCTCACTTTTATGGGAGTTAATTCTGGACAGCATTATGGAGATGCATGGGATGTCTATGCTTGGAGAGTTGGGAGCACGGAATTACCAATCAATTTAACCCAAGGGAATAACAAGCGGGATGAAGATCCTAAATTTATAGATAATCAGCGTATTATTTTTAAGCAAAATGGCGATTTAAAAATTGTTAAAATGACTGATCGCACGATTACTTCTGTCACTCAAAATGGTTGGGATATCGAAGAGTCAATGCCTTATCCAATGGTCAATACTACGCAAATCTTATATGCCAAAGGTGCAAGTAGTAATTCTAGAATTTTTAGTATTGATCAGTCGGGTACATATGATACACAGCTAACCAATATTGCCTCATATTATCCAGTATGGTGGAAGGGAAGCCAGTTTTTATATGTGCGTTGGTATAGCCCAACAAATGCTCATGATCAGATCTATGTTTATGATACGACCACCAAACAAACCACTCGTTTGCCTTTTAATAGTACAGCCGTAAATACATCAGATCCGGCCCCTTTAGATCAGCGGTATATGGTGGTTTCTCTAGCGGGGCAGACAGGAAGCCGTGGCGGTTATGATTTATATATTGCAGACAGCCTATCAAGCAATGTTTGGCCTTTGCCAATCAATACCAATTTAAATGAATTAGGGGCTTTTTATACCCCTTATTAATTAATAAAAAAGCCGATTAAGAAATCGGCTTTTTTATTTTGAAAAATAGATTAATCAAACGAGGCTTCCATCTCTTCTAATTCCATCATAAGTTCTAAAAGCTGTTCTTCATATTGCTCAAGTTTAGCTTTCAGCTCAGTCTGTTCATTCATAAGCTTGAGCAGATCATCCTTACGTGCTGCATCATATAAAGATGTATCTGCTAAAGACTCTTCAATTTTGGCAAGTTGTGGTTGAAGTTTCTCAATCTGAGACTCAATTTTTTCGATATTTTTTCGAATAGGTCTGGTTTGTTCACGACGGCGAGCTGCTTCTTTACGCTGTGCTTCTTTATCGACTTTCGTGGGAGTCGGAGCGGCAGAGGAAGAATTATTCTGTGCTACAGCAGTCTGAGCATTAATGAGTTGCTGACGTGCTTCACGTAGCCATTTTGCATAATCCTGTAAATCACCTTCAAACTCGGTACATTTACCGCCGTGTACCAAAAGAAGCTCGTCACAAACACTTGCAATGAGTTGACGTTCGTGGGAAACCAATACGACAGCACCTTCAAAGTCTTGTAATGCCATGCTCAATGCATGACGCATATCAAGATCTAAATGGTTCGTCGGTTCATCGAGAATTAAAACATTTGGACGCTGCCATACAATGAGTGCGAGGGCTAAACGAGCGCGCTCTCCACCAGAAAAGGTTTCACATGGCGTATCCATGCGTTCACCACTAAAGCCAAAACTACCTAAGAAAGAACGTAGGGTCGCTTCACTAATTTTTTTATCTGCTAAACGAGCAATTTGTAACATTGGAGTAGCATGGCCATCTAAAGCATCCATTTGATGCTGGGCAAAGTAACCAATATTAAGTAACTCTGACGCCTTGCGTTCACCAGCTAAGAGCGGTAAATCACCTACTAAGCTTTTAATTAGGGTTGATTTACCCGCGCCGTTCATACCTAGTAAACCAATACGTGAGGTTGGTGTAATTTGTAATCTAATTTTTTCGGCAATTTGTTTATCGCCATAGCCAATGCTGGCATTGTCTAAAGTCAGCAAAGGAGAACTCATTTTGGTGGGTTCACGGAAACTAAAAGTAAACGGCGTATCTACATGAGCGGGTGCAAGTTGCTGCATACGCTCAAGTTGTTTGATACGACTTTGTGCCTGACGAGCTTTCGTCGCTTTTGCTTTAAAACGATCAATAAATTTTTGTAGGTGAGCGCGCGTTTCTTCTTGTTTCTCAAAAGCTTGTTGTTGCTGAGCAAGACGTTCACTACGTGTGGTTTCAAATGTAGAGTAATTTCCGGTGTAAAGCGTGAGTTCTTGATTTTCAATATGAAGAATATGATCTGTAATCGCATCTAAAAAGTCGCGGTCATGCGAAATTAGAATGAGTGTACCTTCATAGGCTTTAAGCCAATCTTCTAACCACAAGATTGCATCTAAGTCTAAGTGGTTGGTTGGTTCATCGAGTAATAATAAATCTGAACGGCTCATTAGGGTACGCGCCAAATTTAAACGCATACGCCATCCACCTGAGAAACTCTCAACGTTCAAACGTAATTGATTTTCTAGAAAACCAAGACCAGCCATGAGCTGAGCCGCTTTAGATGGCGCTGAATAACCATGAATTTCATCAAAGCGGCCATGCAATTTAGCCAACTCGAAGTCACTCAGTTGATCTGGTTGAGCAAGCTTATTTTGAATATCCCAAAATTCTTCATCACCTGAAAGAACAAAATCAATTGCAGGCATATCTAAGGCTTTTATTTCTTGCGCCATATGCGCCACGATCCAGCCTGAAGGACGAGTAAGTGAGCCTTCATCGGCACCCAAACTTCCAAGCAATGCAGCAAATAAAGTCGATTTACCTGCGCCATTGACCCCAGTTAGACCAATCTTCCAACCTGGGTGTAATTGCATAGACGCTTTTTGAAATAGAACACGTCCACCGCGGCGTAAAGAAACTTGGTCAAATTGAATCATCTTATTGTATCGAGGTGAGTTAGGGATGCTGTATTTTAAAGACAACTGCCGATGAAAACAAAACATTCCGGATTTTAGTGAGTCACAGTCAATAATTGTATGTATCAAGATAGGTTAGATTTCGCTATTCATCCGAAATTTCCAAAATATTGAACAAGATAGAACACATTTAAAAAAATGTGACTAAAATAAAAACAGTTTAAGGTTTGGTTGATTAATGAGCTACTAATAAAACTAGACTAAGGAAAGTCAAATGAAAAAAAGATTGGGGATTGTTAGTGCAGTATTTTGCTGTGCTATGGGAACTGCACATGCGGGCCAAAATGTGTGTGTATTTGATTTATTAGGTAAGTCGGGTGAATCCTATAAATTGATGGAGGAGTGGGCACTTGCAGCTAAAAGTTGGCAAGCTGATATCACTTTAATTCCGTTTCAAGATGAAGCTTTGGTTGACCGTAAACTGCGTGAAGGCAAATGTGATGCCGCTTATATGACCTCCATGCGAGCACGAAATTATAATAAATTTGCGGGTTCTATCGATGCGATTGGTGGGGTAACCAGTAATGCAATTGCCCAAAAAGCAATTAGTTATGTTCTCGATAAGCGCAATAAACATCGTATGGTGACTGCACAAAATGGAATGAATTACGAAGTCGTCGGTATTGTCCAGATTGGATTGGCTTACTTATTTGTAAGAGATAAAAACCTCAACTCAATTGAAAAAGTACGTGGGACTAAATTTGCTATTTTGCAATATGACGCAGCGCAGAAAATTATGGTTGAAAGTGTTGGGGCAAAACCCATTCCTTCTGAAATTACCGATTTTGTGAAAAAGTTTAATAGTGGGCAAGTCGATGCAATTGCCGCACCTGCTTATGCTTATAAACCACTAGAGATTGGTAAAGGTGTGGGAACGAATGGGGCGATGTTTACTTTTCCGGTGGTAAACGTTACGGGTGATTTAATTACTCGAAGTGACAAGTTCCCGGCCGATTTTGGAATAAAGTCACGTGATTGGTTTATACAACAGATACCTCAGAACTTTGCCATGATAAAGCGTCTAGAAATGGGTGTACCCTCAAAAATTAAAATGAATTTTTCAGCAGAAGATAAAACTAAATATCAAAAAATTTTACGTGAAGGTCGCCTCAGCTTAACAAAACAGGGGGTATACGATGCCACAATGATGAGTGTGCTTAAACGTGCTCGCTGTACAGTGGAACGGACAAATTTTGAATGTACGCTTAATGGTGAGTAGTCGATTTTTTAAACACAAAAACGCTACATATATTTCAAAGCTGAATATGGGTATGAAAATTATGAATATAAAAAGTAACTTATGGAAACTTAGCGATTTTTATCGCTAATAAATAATTTAAATTGAACAAACAATGGTTCAATTAGATAAAAAAATTGAGTAAATGCTCTATTTTTTTCTAAAAAACATGATTAATATCTGTCTTTGTAAGGAAACTTCAAACAAAAAATCTGTTCCGTGGAAGGATGAAGAAAATGAAAAAAATCGTACTTGCTATGGCTGCCGCTTCTGTTGTTGGTTTTTCTGCTTCAGCGCAAGCAGCGAGTACCGTATGTGTATTCGACCTCTTAGGAAAAGCAGGCGACTCATATAAAATGATGGAAGAATGGGCTCTTGCTGCAAAAGGCTGGGGTACTGAAATTAACTTAGTTCCTCGTCAGGACGAGGCTGTTGCTGATAATGATTTTAAAGCAGGCAAATGTGATGCTGTAGCAATGACAGCAATGCGTGCACGCCAATATAACAAATTCGCAGGATCTATCGACTCACTTGGTGGTGTTCCAAACAACCAAATCGCTCAACGTGCAATTACCTATGTATTAGATGCGCGTAATGCAGCAAAAATGACCACTAATATGGGTGGTAAAAAATACGAAGTTGCTGGTATTTCTCCGCTAGGTTCGGCATTCATTTTCGTACGTGACAAAAACATCAACTCTGTTGAAAAAGCTGCGGGTAAAAAATTCGCTGTGTTAGGTTATGACGATGCACAAAAAATTATGGTGCAACGCGTAGGTGCTCAAGCAGTTCTTTCTGATATTTCAAACTTTGCTGCGAAATTTAACAATGGTCAGGTAGATATGGTTGGTGCGCCTGCCTATGCTTACAAACCATTAGAGTTAAATAAAGGTTTGGGTGCAAACGGTGTAATGTGGAACTTCCCTGTATTACACGTTACAGCAGATCTAGTATTACGTTCTGATAAATTCCCAGCTGGTTTTGGTCAAAAATCTCGTGACTGGTTCGTTAAACAGTTGCCTAAGAACTTTGCAATGATCAACCGTTTAGAAGCGCAAATTCCTGGCAAATACAAAATGAACTTAAGTGCAGAAGACAAACTTAAGTATCAAAAAATGTTGCGTGATGGCCGTATGGACTTAACTAAACGCGGTGTTTACGATGCAGGAATGATGTCTGTATTGAAAAAAGCACGTTGTTCTGTAGACAAGGCTAACTTTGAGTGTTCAATGGCTGGCGAATAATCCTAATTTCTCTCAAAAAGCCTAGACTTAGTTCTAGGCTTTTTGTTTTGTATATGCTGTCAATTCTGCCATTGTGGATAACTAGAAAGACGTTAAGCTAAATTTAGATAAGAACTTCATAAGGAAACATGAAGGTATAAAAATGGATCAGGGACTTGAGTGATTAAAATAATTGCTAATAGGTAGGTGAATCTCTATCTATTTTTCATGGAAATAAAATCATAAAAGCAAAACGGATTCGTAAAAATATCTTCAACATGATTTTTTATATGAAGCCTATCCCACTCATACCTTATCGGTGTGAAATTTCTTGGTATCGAAAAACAAAAACTCCACAAGGAAAGGAAAAAGAATATGCAATTTTCCAAAATGCTATTACTTGCGATGGGACTTACTACAGTTTCTTTTGCAGCTCAGGCTAAACAAACAGTATGTGTTTTTGACTTCGTTGGTAAGAATGGCGATGTGTATGCACTAATGAAGGATTATCAACTTGCCGCGAAAAACTGGGGAGCTGATATTGAACTTAAAGTAAACCAAAATGAAGCCGTGATTGCTGAAGATTTTAAAGCAGGCAAATGTGATGGTATTAGTGTGTCAGGGATGCGTGGCCGTCAATTTAATTCATTTACTGGATCATTAGACGCGATCGGAGCCATTCCTGACCTCAAGCTTGCTGTAAAAATAATGCAAGGTTTAGCGAGTCCGACTTTTAGTAAATATATGGTTAATGGTCGCTATGAGGTTGTAGGTGTTATTCCAGTTGGTGATGCTTATCTTTTAGTAAACGATCGTAGCATCAATACAGTAGCGAAAGCCGCAGGAAAGAAAATTGCGGTTCTTGACTACGATGAAGCTCAAAAAATTATGGTTCAGCAAGTAGGGGCGCAGGCTGTTAGTGCTGACATAACAAATTTCGGTGCTAAATTTAATAACCATCAAGTTGATATTATTGGTGCACCAGCTGCCGCATTTAAACCTTTAGAACTACAAAAAGGTTTAGGAACAAAAGGCGCGATCGTGAACTATCCGATTTTACAGGTGACAGGAAATATTATTATCCGTCCAGACAAATTCCCAGCTGGTTTTGGTCAGAAATCTAGAGAATGGGTTTCGGGTCAGTTACCACGTGCCTTTACCATCTTGGGTAAAATGAAAGCTGATATTCCACAAAAATACTGGATGGATGTTCCAGCAGCAGATAAACCGGGTTACCAAAAGCTTATGCGTGAGTCACGAATTAACCTTACACAGCGTGGTGTATACGATAAACGTATGATGAAACTCCTTTGGCAATTCCGTTGTAAGCAAGATGCTAAAAACTTTGAATGTGGCTTACAGGATGAGAATTACAAATAATCTTGATAAAAATACTCAAGATTGGCTTTAAACTTCGAAGACAGACCCTATATTGATTATGCTATACTCAATATAGGGTCTTTTTTATTTTGAAAGGCACAGCAAAATCCGAGGAACAATCATCATGAATGCCCAAGCTCTAGTTTTGACAGATAATGCTGCCAATAAGGTACGCCAACTCCGTGATAGTGAAGGGAATGACGATCTCATGTTACGTGTGTATGTAACAGGAGGCGGGTGTTCAGGGTTTTCGTATGGCTTCAATTTTGCTGAAAGCGTAAATGAAGATGATGCAGAGTTCGTAAATGGCGATGTAAAAATGCTTGTTGACTCACTTAGCTATCAATATTTAATTGGTTCAGTGGTTGATTATGTAGAAGGTCTTGAAGGGTCACGTTTTATTATCCAAAACCCGAATGCGACAACAACATGTGGTTGTGGTTCTTCGTTCTCGATTTAAAAGAATTTTAAAATTTAAAAAACCTCTCTATTTGGAGAGGTTTTTTTATTGGTCAGATCATTATTTTTCACGGACAGATTCTAAAAAGTATTGCACCAGTTCAGGTGCATTCTGATATGGAATCCAATGCGATGCATCCATAAAAACTGCGTCATAACTATTTTTAAAATAATGTGAGTTTAGCTTGGCACTTTTCTCTGTAACGGCAATATCATGTTTACCCCAAATAAAAAGAGTAGGAACATCTATTGCTTTAAACGGATTTTGAGGCTTGTCCCAAAAAAAGCCACGATACCAATTCAACGCCGTAGTTAATCTATTTTCTTCTATAAATTCAGCCTCGAATATCGCAATTTGCTCTTCGGTCATGCCTGATGACTTAAGAAACTTACGGCCTAATTTAGGTATCTTTTTAAATAAAAGTTCGGGCAGAATCGGTAGCTGAAAAATTGCAAAATAATAAGATTTAAAAAGTTGTCTGCTGCTTAAACAGGCTTTTAAAAAAGCAGCCTGGTGGGGCACAGAAACTAAAGTGAGATGTTGAATATATTGTGGATATTTCATCGCAACGCCTGAAGCGATTGCCGAGCCCCAGTCATGCCCAATTAAATAAACTGGCTGGCCGAGTTGCTCAATTAAACTGGCCACATCTTCTACAAGTTCACTTAGTGAATATTGAAATCGGCTTTGAGGCCTAGCATTTAAACTATAACCACGTTGATGAATCGCAAGCGTTCTAAATTGATATTGATGCAATAACTCTGAGGTTTGCTCCCAACTATGAGCAGTTTCTGGAAAACCATGCAATAAAACAACGAATGGACCATCTATAGGGCCTGAATCAATCACATCGAATGTCCAAGCCCCACGTGTGTATTGATGAATACGTTTAGTCAGATCCATGAAAACATGCCTTAAATTATTTTTGTCGGCATTTATCATGAGTTTTTATACTCATTTAAATAACAGCATTTCGGGTCAGTAAATGTGCTATGAGGTCGAATCTGACCAATCAAATCAATAAATAGTTTTATACCGCCGTGATTGTACCTAGAATTCTAAAATCCGAAGCACCTGTTACCGCCGGCAAATTACCACTTAAACCATTTACAAAACGCATTGCTAACCATGCAAATGCTGTAGCCTCGACCCAAGTAGGGGAGAGTCCTAAAACATCTGTAGGTTGAACTGACCAATTGTGCTTACGAAGACGCCAGCGTAATTGCTCTAATAAATAAGAGTTATAAGCACCACCACCACATACATACACTTCACCTGTTTCCATCTCAGAGCGATAAATCGCTTTTTGAATGGCGCGCACAGTAAGCTTTAATAAGGTGGCTTGGATGTTTTCAGGTGTATCTTCTAGCTCATCGTAAGTTAAATCATTTCGCCAATCGATTAACTGATCATCTAACCAGTCAAGATTAAAGTCTTCACGTCCTGTGCTCTTAGGTGGTTCTTTAGAAAAATACTCATGCGCATGGAGACGGTCGAGTAAAGAGCGAATAGGATGACCATAGGCAGCCCAATCGCCATTTTCATCATATGGATGGCCTGTATGGCGATGGCACCAAGCATCCATCAAAATATTTGCAGGCCCTGTATCAAAACCAAAGACGCCATCAGCATTATTGGCAGGCAACATACTCACATTAGCAATACCACCCAAATTCAAAATCACACGATGAATACTCGGATGTTGAAATAGTGCTTGATGGAAAGCCGGAACCAATGGCGCACCTTGACCGCCTGCTGCCATATCTCTACGACGGAAATCTGAAACAACAGGAATCTGAGTGATTTCGGTAATGATATTTGGATCGCCAATTTGAAGGGTAAACCCATGTTCTGGACGGTGACGAATAGTCTGCCCATGTGATCCAATTGCTTTAATTTGACTACGATCTAACTGGTTTTTTTCAATTAGATGATTAATGCCCTGACCAATCATCTTCGCTAGAGCAACATCAGCTTTACCCATGCGGTCAATTTCATTGTCATCAGGTAAAGTTAACGACATAAGCTCATCACGTAACTCGGGTTCAAATGGAACTGTAAGAGTGGCATGAAGCTGTAGTGGCTCAAATGAAGCCGCAACAATATCTACACCATCCATACTAGTGCCAGTCATTACGCCGATATAGATTGCGCTCATATGCAACTTCCCCTGCAAGACGCTGAAAAAATGTTAGTATATCGCACAAATTGAATAACTGATGTGTTTAGGTTTTGTGATGTCAAATTTCTTGCCCGCCGAAGAACAGCTTGCCCTCATCCAACGAGGCACGCACGAAATTATTTCAGAAGAAGATTTACTGAAAAAGCTCAAAGAGAATCGTCCTCTTAAAATTAAAGCTGGTTTCGATCCTACAGCACCAGATTTACATTTAGGACATACGGTTCTTATTAATAAATTAAAAACTTTCCAAGATTTGGGCCATGAAGTTACCTTCTTGATTGGTGACTATACAGCGATGATCGGTGACCCAACTGGTAAAAGCGCAACTCGTCCGCCATTGTCACGTGAACAAGTAGAAGCCAACGCTAAAACTTATCAAGAACAAGTTTTCAAAATATTAGACCCGAATAAAACAAAAGTACGTTTCAACTCAGAATGGTTTAATCAAAAGTCTGCTGCTGATCTTATTCAGCTAGCAAGCCAACAAACTGTATCTCGCATGTTAGAGCGTGATGACTTTACAAAGCGTTATAGCAACCATCAGCCAATTGCAATCCATGAGTTTTTATATCCTTTAGTTCAAGGTTATGACTCTATTGCACTTGAAGCTGACGTTGAGTTAGGCGGTACAGATCAGACCTTTAACTTACTTATGGGTCGTACTTTACAAAGCCGTTATGGTCAAGAATCACAAGTGTGTATCACTGTGCCGATTCTAGAAGGTTTAGATGGCGTAAATAAAATGTCTAAATCTTTAGCTAACTATATTGGTGTGTTTGATACACCAGGGGCAATGTACCAAAAAGTTTTATCAATGCCTGATTCTTTAATTGAACGCTATTTCGATTTACTCAGCTTTAAATCTCTAGATGAGATCAAAACTTTATTAGATGAAATTGCTGCTGGTCGTAATCCACAAGAAGTAAAACGTATTCTTGCACTTGAGCTAGTGGAACGTTTCCATGATGCAGAAGCTGCCGCTAATGCCCATAAAAGTGCTGGTAACGTTATTACAGAAGGTGAAGTACCAGAAGACACACCAGAAGTGACTATTTCACGTGGTGAGTTTGGCGGAGAAATCTTTATTGCCACGATTCTACGTGTAGCTGGTCTAAATCCAAATGCAGCAGCAGCAAAAGATGCAGTAGCTCGCGGTGCAGTAAAAGTTGACTGGAATGCTGTCGATGCAGGTTTCTCTGTAAAAGAAAATGGTACTTTCATTATCCAGTCAGGTAAAAAAGCAATTGCACGTGTAACGTTCACTGACTAGGAATGTTATGTAGTGATAAAAAGCAGGAGTAATCCTGCTTTTTTTATTTAATGGTCACAAAAGCAATTTAACGTTCCACGTGGAACAATCTATAGATCAATAATAATGAAAAGTAATCAAAGCAAATAAGAAGATAGAAATATAGTTTGAGAGTAGAGTATTTGCTCTATTATTTCTTTGGAATCTTTGGAATCTTTGGAATCTTTGGAATCTTTGGAATCTTTGGAAT
>NZ_VTDF01000015.1:0-40054 GCF_052824995.1 Acinetobacter sp. 1124_18A
ACGTGCCAAGATCATTGCTTCAACAGCAGTGGGTGTAGAACCCCGCATTATGGGTTTTGCTCCGGCACCAGCCATTAAAAAATTACTGAAACAAGCTAATCTGACTTTAGATCAGATGGATGTGATTGAGCTGAATGAAGCCTTTGCTGCACAAGCTTTAGCAGTGACCCGTGATTTAGGCTTGCCAGACGATAGCAACAAAGTAAATCCAAACGGTGGTGCAATTGCTTTGGGCCATCCACTTGGTGCTTCAGGTGCACGCTTAGTGACTACAGCCTTAAACCAGCTTGAACAGATGGGTGGTCGTTATGCCTTGTGTTCAATGTGTATTGGTGTGGGCCAAGGCATCGCATTGATTATTGAACGTGTTGAAGCACTTTAAGGAGAAACAAATGCCATCTTTTCAATCTGCCGATGCACAAATCAACTATCAAACCTTTGGTGAGCCGTCTTCCCCGACTCTGGTGTTTTCCAATTCTTTGGGCACCAATTATGGCATGTGGCAAAAACAGTTTAATGAGTTAAAAGATCAATTCTTTGTGATCTGCTATGACACACGTGGCCACGGTTCATCATCTACGCCTGACGGCCCATACACTGTAGAGCAATTAGGTGAAGATGTTGTCCGTTTACTGGATCATCTAAATATTACCAAAGCTGCTTTTTGTGGAATTTCCATGGGTGGTTTAACCGGTCAATGGCTTGCGATTCATTACCCTGACCGTTTTAGTCATGTCATTGTGGCAAATACTGCCGCTAAAATTGGACAAGAACAGGCATGGCTTGACCGTGCAAAATTAGTACGTGAGCAAGGTTTAAAACCAATCGCAGCTACAGCAGCTTCGCGATGGTTTACAGATCCCTTTATCCAAAGTCATGCTTCAATCGTCAACAACCTGTGTAACGACTTAAGTGCTGGCAGCGCAATGGGTTATGCCAATTGTTGTGAGGCTTTGGCTAAAGCGGATGTCCGTGAGCAGTTAAAAGACATTAAAATTTCTGTATTAGTCGTTGCTGGTACTCAAGATCCTGTAACAACAATCTCAGATGGTGAATTTATGCAGCAACGCATTCCACAATCAAAACTTGCAGAAATAGATGCCTCTCATATTTCCAATGTAGAGCAACCAGAAGCTTTTAATAAAATCTTAAAGGATTTTTTATTAGGTTAGTTTTAATGACTCAAAAAATGGCCTTTATAGGCCATTTTTTATATCTCGTGGAAACTTAATAACGAATCATAACCGATTTTAATTCGGTGTAATCTTCAATAAATGCATCCGAGAACTCTCTACCAATTCCTGAAGCTTTCACACCACCAAATGGAACAGATGGATCTAAGAAAGTATGCATATTGACCCACAAGGTCCCTGCTTCAATTTTAGGAATTAAACGTAAAGCTTTAGATAAGTCATTTGTCCAAATACTTGCAGTTAAACCAAAGCGCGACTGATTCATCAGTTGAACGAGTTCTTCATCAGTGTCGAACGGCATCACTCCGACCACTGGACCAAAAGTTTCTTCTGAAAATAAAGGATCATCCGTATTTTTGAAGGAAATTAAAGTCGGCTGTACAAAATAACCTGTCTGATCTAGAGCTTCACCACCAGCAATAATCTGGTTGTTGGCTTTAGCCATATATAAATAATGTTTCACTTTATTAAAGTGTGGCTGATTAGAAAGTGGACCAAACATACTTCCTTCATCCATAGCCGATCCAATTTTAAACTGCGAAAGTGCTTTCGAGAGTTTCTCGACAAGTTCATCATGTTTTGTATGGTGTACAAAAAATCGCTCTGGAGATGCACAAACTTGGCCTTGATGTACAAAAGTTGCTTGTAGCAAAGTCGGTAATATCTCATCGATATTTGCATCGGCCAAAACAGCTATGGCATTTTTACCACCCAGCTCCAGACTTACACGAGTTAAATCGCTGCTCATCGCGAGTTTACCAATGGCAATGCCTGTTGGTACCGAACCTGTAAATGAGACTTTCTTAACGAGTGGCGACTCAATTAAATATTGTCCCGTCTCCCCCTTACCTGTCACTACATTAATTACACCGGCTGGAATACCTGCCTCAATGGCAAGTTCAGCTAAACGTAATAAAGATAAGCTGGCAAACTCACTTGGTTTAAGCACAATGGTACAGCCAGTTGTTAAAGCTGAACCGATTTTCCAAACACCAATCATCAGTGAAAAATTCCAAGGCACAATCCCTGCAATCACACCAATCGGTCGTCTTAAAGTAAAAGCTGTATATTTTTCACCTTGCATAGAAGGAATAGACGGTTGCATGGTTTGACCATTAATTTTAGTTGCCCATCCCGCAAAATATCTTAAGAAAATAACAGATTGTGCTACTTCAAGATGACGGGAAATATTGATGAGTTTTCCGGTAGACAACGACTCAAGCTGTGCAAGTTCTTCACCATATTGCTCAATTAAATCTGCTAACTTGTTTAGTTTAACGCCACGTTCATACGGCGTAGTTTCGGCCCAAGCATTTTGAAAAGCATGTTCAGCACTTTTCACGGCACTTTCGACATCGTGTTGACTACCAATACCAATTTGAGCAACCACTTGTTCAGTCGATGGATTTACAATATCTACTTTATCTAAATGCTCAGCAGCAACTAATTTTCCATCAATAAAATGTCCATGTTGACGCGCCATAAATTGCTGTACGCTTGCTAAAATCTGTACTTCACTCATTTTTATTTCTCTCAATTCATTTAAAAGAATCTATTAATAGATGTATTGCAGAATCAACTGCGCATACAGATTGGTCTTGTCATCGTAGTTTTGAGTACCACCACTATGGATATCGTGTTTTGGTTTATTGAGTCCCACTAAAGGAATAACGTTAAGTTTTTTATTGACGGACCAAACCGAGAACACATCCAGCTCATGTCCATCCACATTACTTAAAGACTTATTTACTGTTTTGAACTTATAGGCCAAAGCACCTAACATGAAATTTTCTTTTAGATTCATACTGTAAGAGACTTGATGGATATCTGCATTCTTATTAAATGGACCAGCATAGTTTCCGGCAACTTCGCCCTGAAACCATGTGCCAAAACCGACCGTATTCCCATAAAACATGGGGTCATATTGGTCTGAAAAATGGCTAAAACGGTAGCCTAATGAGGGGGTATATTTTGAAGATAAAAAGTTATAGTTCAGCGCTAAGTAGCCAGCATTTTCGTGACTATCTTTTTTATCTTGAACCACAAACTCAGTTTTAACTTGTAACTCTGGTAAAGGTTGATAATTCAAGCGTAAAGCATAATTTTTAAGATCTTCGCGCCCTGAAACGTGTTCAGTATCTTCAAGGTCTAATACGTTTAAATAGGTAAACCCAACGCCCTTATCTTTAAGCTGATACATCAGATCAGTCACAAAGAGTTCAGGGGAAAATTGGGCTTTATTGTCGGACTTTAAATAAGCCAACTTTAACGTTGTATTCTCTTGCGGTTTGTATTGAAGCAAACTTGTAAAATCAAAGCTTCGACGTGCTGCCAGATAATATGCTCCGCCCCGATCTAGTGTGCCATCCGCAGGTGCTTTACCGAGATTTAATGCATCACCTGCAATGAAAAAACCATCACCAATCATGATATTTTGTCGACCAATACTTAAATCATAAGTAGTCAACTCATCTTTATTGGTACCGTCTTTAAAGCCAATGATCCAATCATTTACATCTGTTTTGCGCTCTTTGCCATTACTATTTTGGCCTGCATCACCATCGCCAAATGTTGCTGAGCTTATACCGCTCAAACTTGCATAGAGCTGATTGTTTTTAAAGGTGTATTGTCCTTTCGCACCATATTTAAGATGGCCTTCTTGCCAATTGATTCTTTCATCATCTAGGTTTTCGCCGTTATAGTTTTTACCGCTGCTAAAAGCCCCAAAAGTTGCTTCAAAAGTCGGTTTAATTTCCAGCTCACCAGCATGCGCAGTTGAAAAAAATGAGACAAAGAGAGTCCCTCTCATCACTTGAGAAAGTAGAGTTTTCATACAGAATTCCTTTTTGCGAACGGCTTACTAGCGCTCAGAAATGGGTAACTTATTCGTTATCCATTCTGGCTCATGCACATTTTTAGTGATGGTCGTGCTGCGTATTTTGCTCTTCTTCACCCAAGTTTAAAGTCGGGGTGTTGTCAAAGAAGTTCCAAGGTTTGATGAGCGTATTGACCCACTCTGTAGGCATGATTGGCCATTCTTCAGCACGTGCCACATGCGTTGTGCCTGTTGTCATCCAGACCACAAGATCTTTATTTTCAATATTTTCGTTGTTGCCAATGAATTGTCCTAACCCTGTGTCATGAGTCGAACGGTTTGAATATTTACCTTCAGGATAACGCTCGTCTGGATTGTACTGAGTCACCCAAATTTGCTTATCCATAAAGTTCAAACGTTTAAATAACCATTCGTCTTTAGAAAAATTAGCACCTTTCGCAACAGGGTGTGTTCCACCCGCAAACGGAATAAGTTGGTAAGAAACTGGATTACCTAATTTATTTTCCTTGTTGAAGTTTGTGAGTAAGCGAATAGTTGATGGATCAAATTTTTCAGCCGCATTTTGCTCATTCGTAATGACTTTACTATCAATTTGCATTGAGCTTGTACGGACACCACCTTTGTCATTGGCTTTCACCACAGGGTCCATATGCATAAAGCTGTTGTTTTCCCCGTCTACATCCATATCTAAGCGGAAGTTATAGATGTGCTGATGCGTTGTACCCACAATATTATGGTCAATTAAAGTTCCATATTTGGTGTCTTCTTTAGCGGTGCTGTCATGCATAGTCCGTGATTTAACGCCTTTAACAGCTTCAATACCCGTTGCACCCGCATTAATTCCAATTACACCATTTTGGGCAAATACCCAGTCAAACATGTAATCATAGTTACCCACTGTACTAATCCAGCGCACAACAAGTTCACGGCGCGCTTCACTTGCATCTTGGTTACCAAAAATTTCGTGATGTTTATATTCAGGCCCAGCATAACGTTCAAACACGGCTATGGCATTTGGAATTACTTGTGGTTGGCCTTTGTAATCTGCAATCACAGCATCAAGTAAAACTGCATTGTCGGGCGCATCTGTTCCCGGAAGAATAGATGAGGTAAGTGTTCCCATACCATATTCGCCAGAGTCTAAATAAGATTTGAAGTACCATCCAATATCAGGGTCGCCATATGGGACCACCATTCCACCCAAGTTACCTTCATACATGACTTTACGCTTTACGCCTTTGTCTTTATAAGTCACGGTTGAAAGCTGTAAGCCAACACGAGAATCTAACGCTACATGCAAACACCAGTTCCCCCAATGTATGGTTTGACCTGTAATGCTAAAGTTCTTACCCTCTGGTTCAGTAATATTGAGTGGTTTTAGCTTACTTGCTACGGGCTTATTCGACATATAAGGACGATTTGCCATTGGCACAGGAATGATCGCACCTTCTTCAATCTTGATAATTTTTTCTTTATCTAAATCGACTACAGCAACTAGGTTCTCAATAGGATGTGCCCAGTAGTTACCATCTCCAGTGTCTAGGTAAGCGACAACTTTTAATATATTGAGTTGTTTATCAAGTCCATCTTTACCGCCAAAATATCCAACAGTTAGTGGTGTAGCAATCACTTTCTTCACATCGGTAATGCCACGTTTCCGTAAAGCGTCTTGATATTCTTTACTCGTCTCAATTACACGCTGTACGGCCTCAAAATTATCGAGCAACACCATTCCATGGGTGTCTTTAAGGACATTCCATTTGGTGACTTGTTGAGTGTTAAGATTAACTTCACCTTCAATCGCTTGATTGCCCTTTAACAAAATAAATGAGGCAATACGATCTTCTTTAAATTCTTTGTGATTGATAAAGTAATCCCAAACTTTGGCTTTTTCTGGTTCTTTTAACTTTAACTCGGCAAAACGCATATTTTTATAGGCGTATTTCGAGCGATTAATGACATCAAATGTCTTTTTAATTTCGTCAGAATTTAAACTATTAAGAGGATGAAACGTATTTTCAATTTTGAAAGTTTGATCTAAACCAGACTGAAATACTTCATTAAAAAATTCTTTTACAATAACAGGTTTACCATCTTTAATTAGTAAAGGCACACTGAGCTTGAAAGGTTTGCCATTCACCAAAACCTGATCTGAATTGGGTTTGGCTCGAACCACCATAGAACCTTTGGTGATCATATAAGTATTGGTAAAATCATCTTTTACAACTTTAGCGCCCTGCTCACTCATGTTTTGATAAAGTGACACCATTTCAGCCTTTCCACCATGAGCATAAGCTTGAGTATTTAATCCCCAAAAGCTAGCAGCTATTGATAAGTTAAGTGCCAATATTTTTTGTATGTCATTCAATAATCGTTGTTTACGCATTGGTTTCATCCTTTTCATCTATCCCTGAACTATCTGAATCAGACAGTTAAAAATGCACTTCCCTGTGAGTGAAATTCATTAGACCAACTTAATAGTTTTAAGGTTATTAAGCTTATCTAACCTGCTCTAATGAATTTAATTTCAACACAGTTATATAGGGCTAGCTTGTTCAGGAATGACCCAGAACTTGTCTAAAAATGACATCAAAAGATGAAAGGCTTAAGCCGACATACCCTCTCTAAATTCTTTAGGAGAAATACCATAAGTCTTCTTAAAGATTTTTGAAAAATGCGCACCATCCCAAAATCCCCATTTCAAAGCAATTTGGGTAATCGAGCTTTGTTTATTTCTTTTATCGAGTAAATCTGCTTTGACTTTTTCTAAGCGTTTGAGCTGTATATATTTGTTAATAGATAGATTTTCTTGAAGAAACAGACGATAGAGATGTCGTAGCGATACCCCTATATGTTCTGCAATTAATTTAGGTGCTAAATCCGGTTTTGCTAAGTTTTCTATAATATATCGCTCGGCTTTTTCCATCAGATTATTTGAGCTATTAATATTTTTATAATTGATTGTCGGTTTGATTAAGGCAATCAGCGCATCTTCAAAAGCATTACCATCTTCGGTTGCATACCAAAGTTTGATGTTCTCAGCAGACATATTTTTCAAAATATTCTTGAGTAAAAAACCGCTCATATTTTGAGTAATGAGTTTTCCAAAATATTCGGTACTAATATTTTCTTTAAGTAATTTTTCACGCGACAAGTGCACTGAAATCTGGCTAACCAAACCTTGCGGATACATCGAAATGGTTTCGACCGGATCGACCAACACAATATCGCCTTCATTCAGGCTTAGCGTTTCATTTTTATACTCGAGCAGCATTTTTCCCGAATACTGCAAAATCAAAAAGCAAAAACGATTATTCACTCGATCGATTTCATCGGCTTTTCGGACAATTTTATTGGCATTATTTCTGATAAAAGCAATTTCGGTATCACCCAATAAGAAACATTGAACTTCTCCAATGAATAAATTACGGGTGCCGTCAAAATCTGTTTCAAAATTTCCGCAAACATTCTTGATATGGTGTGTCCAATTCAACAATGCATCACTTACATATTGGTTCATCCCTTACCTCTCTATACACGTGCCACCGCGAAATATTTTCTTTCGCTGTAGTTCACTGTCTTGGCTTATTTGCAATCATGTTTTATTGATAAACAAATTGTGTGCCAAAAATTCCTTATCCTTGGAATTCTTTTGATTATAGTCAGCTAGATGTAAAGAAGCTGATAAATCAATTCAATTTATCAGCTTAATGAGGCTTATGCTACTCCTGCAAAGTCTCGCAGCATGGTAATAAAAATATCCTTTTGTTCCTCAGAATACTTTTTAAATACCTCATTTTGGTGGCTATCGGCAATATCAAACAAATACTGCGCCGTTTGTTTACCTTTCTCAGTCAGTGCGTACAAATTATCGTGATCAACCAGCAATCCTTCAAATTTTAAAATTTCAGCCGATCTTTCTACCTCTTGCATTGGCATAGCAATATCTCGTGGTAAATCTTCTTTACTTGAAGCAGTACCACTTGCCAAAACCAGCAACAGCCTTGATTCACTGGTACGGAACCCAGAAGCCATTTGCTTAGGAATATAGTCGGTTTGATAAGCTTTAAAAGCACGGCTCATTAAGTAGCAGACATTATTATATAAATGCCCATAATGAGTCTGGTCTACACCGTTTTCTTCAGTTTGTTTCACTTGAAGGCTTGGATGCGGCATTACACAAGAATATGCGCCTTGGTGGTACACCAGCGGGCTTCGACCTTGGTCATGAAAACGGACTACCTTGCCAACAATAATCCAGTGGTCACCACCTTCAATAACTTGATAACGTTCGCACTCAAACACCGCAGAACAATTTTCTAAAATTGGTGCGCGTCCGACACCAAGTTGAAAGTTTGTGTCTGCAAATTTATCAATATTACGTCTCGAAAACTTATTAGACAGCTCAATTTGGGTGCCCGATAAAATATTAACTGCAAAATGTGTTGCTTCTTCAAATACCGAAAAACTCGAAGATTTTTTATCAATACTCCACAAAATAAGTGGTGGATCGAGTGACACCGAGTTAAAACTATTTGCGGTTACACCGACTTTCTCGCCTTGTGCATTTTGTGCAGTAATAATAGTAACGCCTGTTGCAAAATTTCCTAATGCTCGTCGGAACTGTAGTGGATCGACCGTAAACTCATCTATTTGTTGTAATACATTCATCATCTTTCTCCTAAACCTTCTCTTACATCCATATAAATCGCGAGAGCATTAGATATCTAAAACTAACCTCGGTGTTTTAGAGCGCGAACAGCACACCAATATTTGCTCATTGCTGGCTTTTTCTTCATCAGTAAAATAAACATCTCGATGATCAGGTTCGCCTTCAATCACATCACACATACAGGTTCCGCATACGCCTTGCTCGCAAGACATTTCAATCTCGATACCTTCTTTAGCTAAAGCCTGCAAAATAGTTTCGCCAGCTTCGACCATAATGATTTTTCCGCTACGCTCAGCCACCACCTCAAATGAATCTCCCGAGGTGTCGGTTTCAACTTGGAAATATTCTTTGTGGATTTGCTGCTCAGGGAAATCATGAGTCGTGGCGAGGTTAATCACCCAGTCCATAAAACCGACTGGACCACACGTGTAAATATGGCTTTCAAGATCAATATCTTTAATGGCAGATTCAAAAAACGCTCTGTGGCTTGCACCTTCGGATTTAAAATGGAAGGTTGTGTATTTTGCTAACTCACCATTTTTAATTTCATCAACAAAAGCACAGTTTTCAGGGCTAGCACCACAGTAGTGAAGCTCAAAGGATGTGCCTTCAGAGGCAAGTTGATATGCCATTGTGATTAACGGCGTAATCCCGATACCACCACCAATCAATACACTGTGTTTGGCTTTTAAAAGTGGAAATAAATTCTTTGGCTCACTAACCTGAATTTGCATGCCATCTTTGATTTCATCAAAAGCCGAGACTGAGCCACCACGTGATTCAGGATCCCGTAAAATTCCAAGGCGGAATTTTCCTTCGTCATTTGGATTTTGACAAAGTGAATACTGGCGCACCATGCCATTTGGTAAGTGCACATCAATATGCGCACCCGCTTCAACTTTTGGCAATGTTGCAGAAGTTGCAGATTCAAATTCCATGACTGCAATATTTCCACCTTCAACATGGCGATTTTTAACGACAACATCATAAAGTGTAGTCATGATTTAACTCCCTTTTCATACGTAAGCTACGTGCTTAGCGCATGAATAAACCACCGTTAATATCCCATGTTGCACCAGTCACAAACCTCGCATTTGGACTCGCGAGCAACCCACAAGTTTCAGCAATAAAATGCATACTTCCTAAAGCTTTAACCGGAATATTCTGGATGAACTGTTCCATTTTTTCGTCTGACACCACACTATGAACAATCGGTGATTCCATTGGTCCCGGTGCAACCGCATTGACCGTCACACCTTTTGCAGCAAACTCTTTGGCAAAAATTTTGGTTAACGTCACAATCGCACCTTTGGTTGCCGCATAGTGTGCACCCGTTGCAGTGCCACCGTTTTGCCCCGCTAAAGACGCCATATTAATGATGCGTCCATAGCCTTTTTTAGCCATATATTGGCCAATAATTTGGCAAGCCTGAAAAGTGCCACGTTGGTTAACTTGAGTCACCCAATCAAAATCGGCTGCGGTAATTTCTAATACTGGCGTTGCCTTGGTGACAGTTGCATTGTTAATCAACACATCAAGTTTAGAAAACCTCTCTTCAATCCATTGCACCACGGCATGAAAATCTGCTTCGACTGAAATATCTAATTTCACAGGAAACATATTTTGTGCATATTGACTTTGTGTCTTTGCATTTTCGGCCTTTTCAAGCGTACTGGCTGACAAAATCACTTGATGGCCTTGGCTCGCAAAATATTCAGCAATCACATTACCGAGTCCTGAAGCAGCCCCTGTCACTAAAACAACTTGTTTCATTTGCTGCTCCTAAAGAATGTAGCTAATACCGGCTAAAGTATCTGTTGAGTTAACCAAATTAATGATTTTACGTTTAATCTTAAAACCAGTATCGGCATCACGAGTTAGATGGTAAGTAATATCTGCGGTGTAATGCTTGAGGTTTTCTTTACGGAACTCACGTAAGTTTTGAGCACAGCGTAAAACGATTTCATTATCTTGGTCTTGAATAACTCGTACACGAGAAACACTACGTACCGTATTTGCTTTCGGCGCTGTAGAAATCGCTTCACCATTTTCAAGACGCTCTACACGTAAAGTACGCATATGGTTATCGTCATAGGCATAATTTAAGTTGTTTTCGTAGTCAGTTAGGTTTGGGTCAATCGGAATGATATAAACGCCTTTTTCATTCCATAAATTGAGCCATTCACGATATTCACTGTGGTCTAACATGTCTGCTTCAGCCCAGATGAAAGCAGTGACTTCATTTAATAATTGCAGATTCATATTCATTGCTCTCTCCTTAAGCCGTCATCATCTTTTTCCACTGCTGATAGGCTGCACGCATACCTGTTTCAGCACTGACATCACTTTTTAAGCCATCTTCAGTTTTGACTTCGCCCGGTAAACCGCGGTTCAACATGATCCATAAATCATTGCCTGCATTGGCGCCGTGTTGAACACGTTCCCAAGCTTCAGAGTCATCTGGTGTACCAAAACCAAATGGACCTTGGAAATGTTCATGCAAACGTAAGCGGTATTGGTTGGCAATTTGCGGACCACCGTCCATCGTAATCACCGAGTGATGAATTTCTGTTTCAGCAACTGAGATTGGCTGTAACACACGGAAGAATGCCATTGAACATGCAATATTCGGGAATAAATTTAAGTTAAAGCCAGAGCCACCGACAGCACGAACAATACGGCGCACTTCTAATTCTTCATGGCCTTCGTCGCGCAAAGCTTGAGCTAAGTCTTCAAAACGTTCTTGAATTGGACGCTCCATGAGCTCTTCGTCTAAATCAACCAGTTCAGGAATCATTACCATCACACTGTGACCATTTCCTAAATCTTCAACAAAACCCGGCTGGTTTTCGAAGTTAAAGAGTTCTTCGGTTTTTTCATCTACAGAACTTAAGAATGACTTGTGTACCAATGGGAAGTGATAAGCATCGGTGGTATTTTCAAGCTGAATTTTCCAGTTACCAGGGAAACGGAAACGGTGTTCACCCAACACTTTAATTGGATAACCAGCCCCTTGTTTCATAAACAGGTCAATCCATTTTTTTGCAGGTCCAAGGAACTCTTCAAGCGGCTGAATGTCTTCTTTAAATGAAGCGAAGATCATGCCGTTATATTCTTCTACACGTAGACTCACCAGCGGTAATTCTGACTTATCTAAACAGTTACCGTAGCTTTCTGGAGATGGCACACCGCGTAAACTACCATCAAGCGCATAACTCCAACCGTGGTATGGGCATACAAAACTGTTGGTCTTTCCTTTTTTATGTTCACATACGGTTGCTGCACGGTGACGGCAACGGTTTAAAAGTACATGTACTTTCTTTTTACGGTCACGTACTGCAACAACGGGCTGTTTACCAATGTTAATCGTTTTATAACTTCCACCTTCTGGAATTTCGCTGGCATGTGCAACCCACACCCAAGTGCTATAAAAGATTTTTTCCATTTCTTCATCAAAAATGCGTTCATCTTTATAAAGAGAAGTATGGGCACGGTCACTTTTAACTAAAGTTTCGTAATCAGTGCCAATGTTATGCGTTGGGATAATACTGTTCATATCAATAGTCCTTTTAAATATGTCCTGGGTCATTCCTGGGAAGGTACCGGCAATTCAGCTTCACTGTGCCAATGCGATACGGGACGACTGAAAATATTCTGTGTTTGGAAATGTTTAATTTTCCATGTTCCATCTGCTTGCTTTTGAAACTTCACGTTGAGCTTTGCAGCGTTCAGATGACTACGGCCATCTTTAAACGTTGAAGTCTGCAACATCAGCCATGAAGCATTTGCATGGTTTTGATTTACATAAATTTGTTCTGAATTTACAAAGTGTGCATTCATGACAAAGTGAGACACTTTTTGGGTGTAGCTTTTAAACATGTCGTAAATCGACTGCCAAGAATCATAACGGCCAAAGGATTTGGCATATTTCTCGCCAATACCTTCCCAAATACAGTCTTGATCAAAAAGATTCATTAACTCTTCAAGATCTGTATTTGCATTGAGCTCATCACAGATTTCCATATAACGGTTCAGGCAGTTACGAATGGCGTTGTGCGCTTCTAACTGTTCTAGCCGCTCTATGATTTCTGCCATATTCACTTTGTCAGTCATTGCGGTCGCCTTAACGTTGGATAATCAATTCGCGCCCAACACGAGCTTCAACTTTGCAATATTTCCAAAGTTTGTAGGGACCTTCACCCACCACCGTAGTTCTAAACAAGTTACAAGCCGCATGTACGGTTTCAATATCCGGAACATCTGCAAGCAAGTACGTTGTCCAAGGCCAACCTGCACTTGGGCCAACCATGCTTTGGTCATCATCAAGATTTCCAAAAACATGAACACCCGGTAAGTCATGAATGCCATTCCACATTTCACCAAACGCTGCCCAAACTGCTTTTGCTTCAGCAGGTTCTGCATCAAAAAAGTTTTGGTTAATACCCATGCAGAATAAAACACGTAATGATTTTTTAGCTTCCATCTCAATATCCTTTTTAAAAATTAAAAACTTATAAATAACCTGGGGTTGGCTTTAACCCGAAACTGATTGAGCCTGCATTTTGTAATGTTGCATCGCCCATAAAGGCATGCTGGGTCACCACGTTGGTGTCATTCACAAAACGGCTAAATGGATTGTTGGTATAGATCGCTGTCATGCCCGCGAGCATTTGCATTTTTCGCGTCACTTTGGCGCAAACTCGAGCTGCATGGGTACATGCCAGACGCATATCGCTAATTTGTTCAGCAGTTGCCTCATGTCCAGCAATAATTTCATTCCAGACAATATCCATGGTTTGATAAAACCAAGACTTTGCAGCCTGAAACTCTGCATCAGCTTGAGCAAACTCATATTGAGTCACTGGGCGGTTGGCAATTTCTGATCCGCCTGTAATGGATGCTTTACCGGGTGCCAATTTTTCAAATTCTTCTAATGCAGCAGCTGCAACGCCAATACCCACCACCGTTAACACTTGAGTCGCTAAAGACAGTGACGGATATTTAAAAAATGGTTCACTTAGTTTTGAAGGTTCACCACGTACAAAGGTCCATTTCTTTTCGACCAATACATCTTCGACTACCAAATCGTGGCTTCCCGTACCTTTTAGGCCAACGGTGTCCCATGTCATTTCGATTTTGGCTTTTTTGGCAGGCATCACTGCCATGCGTGGTAAGCCTTGCATTTCATTGTTTTTAAGCGGTGAAATTCCTACCCCAACAATGTCGGCTCCCATACAGCCACTTGAGAATTTCCAGCGTCCACGAACCACTACACCTTCATCGGTAATTTCAGCAGGTTGTGGTGGAAAAATACCTCCGGCAAACACCACATCTGGGCCGTTTTGGTACAATTCTTTAAGTGTATCTTCAGGCAAACTTCCTAAGTACGCAGGGCTCATACCAAAACTAGCCACCCAACCCACTGAACCATCAGCTTTAGATAAAGTTTCGATCAACTCACAAAACTGCCGTGGCGACCGTTCTTCACCGCCAAAACGTTTAGGAACTAATGCACGGTAAACACCAATCTGTTTAAGTTTTTCGATAATGTCTTGGCTCACATACGCCTGATTATCGAATTCGCCTGTACAAGCACGCTCACGAATTTCTTGACACAAAGCATCTAAGTCAATTGCTTTGTCTTGAGAAGCAAACTCCATTTTAGATAACTTATTCATCATCTAACTCCTTGTAATTTATTGCATTGCATCAACACAAAATTTAGCTATTGCGCATAATTGCTCATCTTTTTGATGCTTTGATACGATCTGTAAGCCCACAGGTAAACCTTCACTGGTTTCAAGTGGCACTGAAATGGCGGGATGTCCTGATAAATTAAATGGACGAACTAAAGCCGTCAGATTCAAAAAAGCGACTGTATTTTCAGCTTCAGCAACTTTTGGTGGAATTTGCGGAAGTGTTGGTAAGATCAATGCATCATACTTTTCTAATAAAGCATCAAGTTCTTGAGTCAGCTGCTGCTTCACAACTTCGGCTTGTTTTACTTGCTCTAAGGTAGTTTCAGCAGCTTTTAACAGGCGGTTATTTACATCAGGACCAATTAAACCCGTTTTGGTTAACTCACCAAAAGCTTGCCAGTTTTCATAATTAATAATCTGCATGCCTGCGACATAAGCCGCGTCAAAATATTCAACTTTTTCTAAAGTGGTCTGTAAATTCGCTTTTTGAAGCGCTTGATGAATACAGTTCCAAATAACGTCATCTGCTTTTACATCTAAAACAGCAAGTTTTGGTACGCTAGTACATTGGATAGGCTTAAAAGTTGGATCAATAATTTGCATGGCTTTTTCAATCATCTCGACTGAATTTGCAAAAGGGCCCACGCAGTCTAAAGAACTTGATGGCGGATATACGCCTTTTCTACTCACGCGACCAAAAGTCGGTTTTAAACCAAAAACTCCACAGCACGCAGCGGGCATACGAATAGAGCCACCCGTGTCGGTACCTAAAGTAAAGTCAGCTTGTTTTGCTGCAATAGCCGCAGCCGAACCACTTGAAGAGCCCCCAGGAATAAGTTCAGGATATTTTGGATTAATGGGTGTACCAAAAGCGTGATTAATGCCAGTAATGCCAAAAGCCAATTCGTGCAAATTCGTTTTCGCAATAATTTCACAATCTGCTTTTAAGATGTTTTTAACGACCTCAGCATCATCCTGAGCAGTTTCAACATCTAATAAAGCTCGACTGCCAGCAATGGTTTTTAGACCCTGAATATCAATTGTATCTTTCACCATCACCTTGAGCTTGCCATTTCCTTTATGCACGCTTTGGCTAATAATATTCATTCACTTTTCCATGTATTTTTATCCATTGATTAAAATATGGGAAAATTTAATGGAATTGTCAAGTATTTTTTATAATTTGTACTCAAGGAAATATGCAAAATTTTGTTTATAATAGGATTACCCTTTTTTCCTAAGTTATTGCTTAGCTATGCTTGATCATTTAGAACAATTTCTTCCTAATAAAGAACCGTCGAGTATTCAAAATTTCCCTTTTTTTTGGATTTCCCAAGTTAATGGAAAGTATTCTCAACTTATTGAAAAATCAATAAAAAAACTAGGCATCGACAATACACGCCGTAAAATTATTTTAAGTACCAATGCCCTTGGAGAAGCAAGTATTACCGATATTGCCAATCTTTCGACGTTAAAATTAACCACTGCAACCAAAGCGGTATATCGGTTAGTTGAAGATGAAATTGTTGAAGTCTACTCTTCTACTTCGGATGAACGGATCTCAATGGTGAAATTGACAGCTAAAGGTGTTGAGCTGGTTGAACAGATTAATCAGATTAGTGTTGTGACCTTGGCTGGTATTTTGAATGCTTTTTCAGAAGATGAGCTCCACAATCTAAATAACCAGTTGAAGAAATTATTTGATCTTATGCCTTCAAGCTAATTTAGGTCTCTTATTCATCTTGTTTGAACATGAAAAAGTAAGCAGAAAACCGATATGACCTTCTGCTTATTTTTTTAAAAATTATTAATATTTATCAAAAATTTAAAATCATAAAAAATCATTTTCTTCCTACAAATCATAGTAATTTATAAATTTTCTGATTGTTTAAATACCTATTAGGTATCCAAACATACTTAATAAGTAATGGAATTTTACATATAAAAAGAAAATAATATTTCCATCATATAGGAATTTTAACCCTCTTCTTTAACTATCTTTGTCTGTATATGCAGTTTGTATGTAAGGCAATTCTTCAATCAAACAGGTTATTTATTTTTCAAAAGTTATTGGGGGGACACCAAACTATCTTTTAAGAAACATAGATAGCCGAGATTCAACTTCTCTAAAAGAGTTTTATACATAAGGATTAAGTGTATGAACCAAAGTAATATTGCTGTTGAAAGGACACAAAAGAAAACCAATGCATATGCATGGTACGTGGTCATACTTTGTATGTTGGCCTATATATTTTCATTCATTGATCGCCAAATTCTAGCGCTCATGATCGAGCCGATTAAAGCCGATCTTCAACTTTCAGATACCCAGTTTAGTCTATTACATGGCCTTGCCTTTTCACTGTTTTACGCCGTAATGGGTTTACCTTTAGCTTATATTGCCGACCGTTTTTCACGCCCAAAGCTTATCTCAATCGGCATTATTGTCTGGAGTTTGGCTACAGCCACTTGTGGTTTAAGTAAAAACTTTATTCAACTATTTTTAAGTCGTATGGCTGTTGGTGTAGGCGAAGCTGCTTTATCTCCAGCCGCTTACTCGATGTTTAGCGATATGTTCAGTAAGGACAAACTCGGTCGTGCTGTCGGGATCTATTCTGTTGGAGCGTTTTTAGGTGGCGGTATTGCCTTTTTAGTCGGCGGTTATGTCATTAATTTACTTAAAGGCGTGACTTTAATTCAAGTTCCTTTATTAGGCGCACTTAAGGCATGGCAAATCGCTTTTTTAGTGGTGGGTTTACCCGGCATCATTATTGGTTTGCTATTTATCCTGACAGTTAAAGACCCAGCCCGTAAAGGTCAGCAGCTCAACCAAAATGGACAAGTTGACCAAGTTAAATTTAAACAATGTCTTCAGTTTATTAAAAAGCATTCGAAAACCTTTGCCTGTCACTATTTAGGTTTTACCTTCTATGCTATGGCGCTCTACAGCCTAACTAGCTGGACACCTGCATTTTATATTCGTAAGTTTCAACTCGCACCGACTGAAACAGGCTATATGCTCGGTACCATTCTATTAATTGCAAATACACTAGGCGTGTTTTGTGCAGGTTGGTTAAATGATTGGTTTATCAAAAAAGGACGCCAAGATGCTCCGATGATTACAGGTGTGATTGGTATTGTTGGTCTTATTATTCCAATTTCGTTTTTTACCCAAACAGACCAACTCTGGCTTTCAGTGAGCCTACTCATTCCAGCAATGTTCTTTGCATCGTTCCCTCTAGTGATTTCCGCAACAGCCTTACAAAGGTTAGCGCCAAATCAATTTAGAGCACGCCTTTCAGCTCTCTTCCTTTTGATCAGTAACTTAATTGGGCTTGGTATTGGCACAACATTGGTCGCAATCATTACAGATAAAGTTTTTGCTAATCCTTTAATGGTTGGCTCATCTTTATCTATTGTTGGTGGGTTCTCTTGTGTGCTGGCTTTAATTTTACTTTTCAAAGGCTGCAAATTCTTTAGTGAAAGTATGAGGCTTGAAAAATTAAATTAATTGAAGAAATCACCTGCTATTTAACAGTACTCCCTTTAACAACTTAGGGAGTACTACACAAATATTTCACAATACGTGATGCCTAGGACTGGCGCATCTATCTTGGAAATGGATTATGGAATTATTTCACCGTTTTAAACCACATACTTTAGCCGTTGCCACTTTATTACTTATGTGCAGCAACTCATGGGCCGCAAATCCAAATCAGCAAACTGAAGATGAATGGAAATTCACTTTAAAAAATGCGTACATTAATCGTAATTTTGATAATGACGCCCTTAAAGATACAGGTAGTTGGTCTCAGGCAGCATCATTATTTTATAAATCGAAAATGCATGACACCCCACTAGTAATAGCAGACAAGCCAATCACCATTGGTGCAGATGCTTCCGTTCAATATGCCGTGCGCTTGAGTTCAGACAAACATGTCGCAGACACAGTTTTGCCTTTTAACAAGGAAACTCAGTCACAAGCATCAGACTTTTTAAAATACGGGGCGACCTTAAAGCTGGGCTATGACAAAACACTTTTAAGTGTAGGTGAACTTTGGTTGGATTTACCTGTAACGGCTGTCGATGCTAGTCGTCAGTTACTCACTTCGTATTGGGGAACCAATCTTAAGTCGCAACTTTCAGATCAACTCTATGCCGAAATTGGTCGGGTTGAAAAAGTGTCACCACGAAATGAAGAAGATTTTAAAAAGTTTTCCTTCACGGCCAATGGAATTACCAAAGAATCTGATGGTTTGAATTATATTGATCTGCGTTATCAATTTACGCCCTCTTTAAAGGGTGAATATTACTTTGGTAATTTAGAAGATCTGTATAACAAGCATTATGTAGGGCTTGAGCATACATGGAAGCAGCCAACGTTTGCACTTACCTCGAAGTTTAAATACTTTAATGCAAAAGATGATGGCAATACTTTTGATATTGATGCGCAGAACATCGGCTTACTTGAAACTGTCAAAGTAAAAAACCATACTTTCGGCTTGGGCTACCAACAAATCATGGGTGAGTCAGCTTATCCACTACCGGATGGTTTCTTGCCGGAAACCTATTTCATTAACTGGAATGCTACTGGTTTCTTTAAAGAAGATGAAAAGTCTTACCATGTGATGTATGGCTACGACTTTAAAGACTATGTACCAGGCTTAAATGCGATGGTGAAATATGTTTATGGTCATGATTTTAAAGCAGCCAATGGCGAGAAAAACCATGAAACTGAGTCGAATGTGATTTTGAACTATGCGTTTCAGCAACCTTACTTAAAAGGCGTTGCCCTGCAATATATTCGTATTGATTACAACGTCAAACACGGCAATGACTTTGGTGAAGACCGTCTATTCGTCAATTACACCAAAAAGTTCTAAATAAAAATTACCCCCTAGAATTTAGGGGGTAATTTTTTATCCTAATTTATTGACCAATCTTAAAGGCAAGACCTTCATTGCAATACTCATCGGTAACCATGGCCACTGTGGTACATAAGCTTTCACGGGTTGTTTTTCAATAGCTTTGACGAGTGCTTTACATCCTGTTTTAGCATCGACTTCAAACGGTAAATGTTTAGCACCTTCATTCATTTCAGTGCGAATGTAACCCGGGAAAATGGTTGAAACTTTAATTGGGGTATCCAGTAACTCAGCACGAATACCTTCAGCTAAGTGAGCAACCGCAGCTTTACTTGCTGCATAGGTTGATAAATGTTTTGGTAATCCACGCATGGCACTCATGGATGACATCACCACCAAATGACCTGCGTTTTGCTCTCTAAAAATTTCAACCGCCGCTTCACACTGCGCTAAGGCAGAAATAAAGTTGGTTTCAGCGGTGGCTTTGTTAATTTCAAAATTGCCTTTACCAATACGGCGGCCATTTCCGACTCCGGCATTTATAATAATTCGGTCTAAATAGCCAAACTCTTGTTTAAATGCATGAAAAACTTCAAAGACTTGATCGTAATTGGTGACATCCAGACTTTTTGCAATCACCTGAATGCCATATTCATTTTCAAGTTCAGTTTTTAAAGTCTCTAATCGGTCTAAACGGCGTGCACAAATCGCTAAGTTATAGCCTTTCGCTGCAAATTCATGAGCCATACCCGCACCCAACCCAGAACTTGCACCTGTAATTAAAATTGTCTTTACCATGCTTTTATCCTTATTTTTAAATCCATGTCAGTAAATCTGGACGCTCAGCTTTGATAAAATGATGTTCATTTAAACTTAAAACCTGAGCTTCATTTCCAACTAAACGTAAAGTGGTGAGACTTGTATTGGTAATTGCCCAGTTCAAGGCAAAAGTTCGATTTGGACTCAGTTCAAGTAATTTGCCAATTGCTACAGAAATCACACCACCAGATGTAAAAACGACTGCGTAACGAGGTTTGGTTTTTGCCAATTCATCACAAAGTTGCTGCAATGCTGTTTCAACTCTGTCTTTAAAATGCGGCCATGACTCATCATATTCATGATGAAAATCGCCATCTGTCCATCGTCCAATTGCGCCTTCAAATATTTTGGCAAGATATGCACGCGGGTTCTGTTCTTGTGCTACGTCAGCTTTTAACAATTCCGGTTGTTCAAAACGCGGTTCATAGCGTGCAAAAACCTGTTGATGGTTAAACTCGTTCCATAAACTATTGTGATTAATCACTGCATCTGGAAAGCATTCATTTAATGCGAGTTGTGCAGTTTGCTCGTGGCGCTGCATGGTACCTGCAACAACATAAGGTTGTTCTTTCAATATTTGTTTAAAATAACGACCTAATAAAGTCGCTTGAGCCTCACCATTTTCAGACAACTCATCATAGTTACTTTTACCAAATGATGCCTGTCCATGTCTTACCAGATAAATTGTGGTCATTTTCTTAAAATACCCTGTATTTTCTGTAGAGATTGCTGAGCAAATTACGATTCTTGAATTTTTTGTTGCCCAATAAGTTTTAAAGCTCTGATATGTAACGCATGAATGACGATCCAGAAGTCTTTAAACGCTGGGTTTCGGGTTTGTTTATGGTAATAGCGGTAGTAAATTTGCTGAGCAATCACTGCTAAACGGAATACGCCAAATACCTCGTAAAAAGCCCAATTTTGAGGGTTCAGACCTGTTTTTTGCAGGTAATAATCAACAACTTCTTTACGAGAGAACATTCCCTTTAAATGGGTAGGTTGACGGCGTGTCGATCTGAAAATCATATTATCCGTGGGCTCAACCCAATAGGCCAAAGCACTGCCTAAATCCATTAATGGATCACCCAGTGTTGCCATTTCCCAGTCCAGCACGCCAATCACTTTGGTTGGATGTTCTGGATCTAAAATCACATTATCAAATCGCCAATCGTTATGAATAATGCAAGTCGTGGAATCTTGAGGGACATTATCTTTCAACCATTTTCGAACATATTTAAATGAAGGAACGTTGAGCGTTCGGACCTTTTCATAACGCTTATCCCAACCTTCGACTTGTCTACGACAATATCCTGTACCTTTACCCAACTCTGCTAAGGGCGTGTTTTCATAAGGAACTTGGTGTAACTCTATTAGCTTATCAAGTACATTTACACAAAGTTGGTGAACATCTTCTTCATTAAAACCAAGCTCGGGCGGCAATTTTGCACGAGGAATAATTCCCTCAATACGTTCCATGACATAAAAATCACAGCCAATGACCGATTCATCCTGACAAAGTGCCACCATTTTAGGAAGCACCGGATAATAAGGCGCAAGATTTTTTTGCACCATAAATTCACGGGCCATATCGTGGGCTGACTTCGCTTTTGTTCCTTTTGGAGGACGTCGTAAAATTAAATCGGTATTTTCATACTTTAAACGATAAGTCCAATTTGAAGCACCACATGTATATTGGGTCACGATTGCTGGGCCAACCAACTCAACACCTTGGTTCTTTAACCAGCTTTCAACTGCTCCAATATCAAGTTCTTCACCTTCACGTACTTCACCGCCTATATCAATTACCGACATTCTAATTTCCTTTAAACTTATACTTTCTTATGACGACCATAACCACGTTTGGCTAACTCTAATTTGGCAATCATGCCTTTATGTACTTCATCTGGACCATCAGCTAAACGTAAACTACGCGCTTGAGCAAAGAAACCTGTTAATGGTGTATCTCTTGAAACGCCCGCACCACCATGTAGCTGAATCGCCATGTCGACTACTTTTTCTAAAACACTCGGAGCCACTATTTTAATTGCAGATATTTCTGTTAAAGCAGCCAGATTTCCTAAAGTATCCATTTTATAAGCAGCATACAAGGTTAAAAGTCTAGCTTGATCTATGGCTACCCGCGCATCGGCTACGCGTTCGAGGTTTCCGCCGAGTTTTAAAACTTCTTTGCCAAACGCCGTTCTAGACATACCTCTATCAATCATGAGTTCTAGTGCTTTTTCAGCAGCTCCAATACAGCGCATGCAATGGTGAATACGCCCTGGCCCTAAACGACCTTGTGCAATTTCAAAACCTTGACCCGCTCCACCAATAAAGTTTTCAAGAGGTACTCGAACATTATTAAAATGAACCTCACCGTGTCCATGTGGTGCATCATAGTCGCCAAACACAGGTAACATCCGTTGAATTTCGACACCCGTCGTATCAATCGGTACTAAAACCATAGAGTGCTGGTGATGACGATCTTTGGTTTCATCTGGGGTATGTGCCATAAAAATAATGACTTTGGCATTTGGGTCACCTAAACCAGACGACCACCACTTTTTGCCATTTAAAACAATTTCATTACCATCGATGAGTGCAGTTGCTTGCATATTAGTTGCATCACTTGACGCAACATCGGGTTCAGTCATACAAAAAACCGAACGAATTTTTCCGTCCAATAAAGGCTGTAACCATTGTTGTTTTTGCTGTTCACTGCCATAGCGCCATAACAATTCCATATTTCCTGTGTCTGGTGCATTACAGTTAAAAACGGTAGGTGCCAATAAGCTACGGCCAGTTAATTCAGCTATGTGCGCATATTCTTGAACAGTTAACCCTGCACCCAGCTTTTCATCTGGTAAAAACATATTCCAAAGACCAGCTTGCTTTGCTTTAGATTTCAAAGTTTCTAAAAGCTCAGGCCATTGCCATTTTTTCCAGTTTCCATCTGGATTTAACTCGTGAACTTCTTCCCAAAATTTTGCTTCGACAGGTTCTATTTCTTCTAAAATAAATTTTCTTGTTCGCTCAACCAAATCTTGAGCTTTTTTTGAGAGTTCAAACATTCTTTTTCCTTTACATCATTATCTGGTCTTTACATCAACATAACTTGAAACTTAATATGAATGAAATGATTTTATTAAATAACACCTCATGAATAATATTCATAACCTGCATGGCCTAGACCTAAGTTTTTTTCACCGAATTGATATCAATTTATATCCGCTATTTATCGCAATTTATGAGCAAAAAAGTATTTCAAATGCGGCAAGCAGTCTCAATATTACACAGTCAGCAGCAAGTCATGCTTTACAGCGTTTACGTCAGCAACTTGAAGATGATGTATTTATACGTGTAGGCAATAAAATGTCTGCAACGCCTTTTGCAGAACAGATTTACCCAACTGTTAAGCAAGCACTTTTAACGATTCAAAATATTAGCCAGCAAAAACATGTTTTTGATCCAACCAGTTTAAAAAGCTTAAAAATCGCCGTTCATGATGAGATTGAACCGATTATTCTTCCAAGGCTTGCTCAACATTTTCAAAATCTTAATTTAGATTTGCAGTTTGTCAGTATGAAGCTAGATCGAAAACATATTATGGCGGACTTGGCGACGCAGCAGCTCGATTTCGTGATTGACCTAGAACAATACTTATCTCCAAAAATTACCTTTGACCATTTGGTAACAGATGAATTCGTCATTTGCAGTCAACTTAAAGAAGTCGATTTATCAAATTATATTAGTGGTCAACACATTGGTGTTTCATCACGCCGTACGGGCACTTTGCTTGAAGATATTTATTTAAACCAACATCAAAAAATTTCAAGAAATGTATTTATGCGCTGTCAAAACTACTCAACGGCATTACAAGTTCTAGCGGCTCAAGCCAACGCAATATTGACCATGCCTCGTATGATTTTGCAGCATTTATCTTATAGTCCTGAAATTTGCTTACATTCTCTGCCTTTTGAGATAACCAATATTAAAATGGGTATGTTTTGGCACGAAGATTTAAGGGATAATTTAAGACATCAATTTTTGCGACATGAAATTATTAAACTTTTTCAGTAAAGCAGATTGATCTACTAAGTTTCTATCGTACAAGGACCAGTAATGAGTAAAGATGAACGGATAATCCAGAATCAGGACAACAAAAAAACGATTCGTCATGAAGATTACATTGCTGGCATTGGTAAAGGCATGGCGATTTTAGATAGCTTTAGCAGTAATCAACATCGTTTAAATATTTCTATGGCAGCTGAAAAAACTGGACTTACCCGAGCGGCTGCAAGACGCCATTTACTAACTTTAGAATATTTAGGTTATCTTGAGTCTGATGGCCACTATTATTATTTAACTCCGAAAGTTCTTAAATTTTCAGGAGCTTATTTAGGTGCAGCTCAGCTTCCAAAAGTATCTCAGCCTTTATTAAATCTGTTAACCAATCAAACCTCACTGATTTATTCGGTGATGGTACTTGATGGTTATGAAGCCATTACCATTGCACGCAGTGCTGCCCACCAACAAACTGACCGTGTAAACCCATATGGTTTGCACTTAGGTAACCGCCTGCCTGCTCATGCGACCTCGGCAGGTAAAATTTTACTGGCACATTTAAGCCAACAAGAACAACTCGACTGGCTTCAAAAATATCCTCTTCAACGTTTAACTAAATATACGCATGTCGAAAATGATAAATTTTTAGAGTTACTCAATGAAATTAGAGAACAAGATTGGTGTTATTCACGTGAAGAACACGAATTAGGAGTTCACGCGCTCGCCGTACCGATTTATGGACAAGACTTTAAAGTCGTTGCAGCCTTGAATATTGTCTCTCCTACCATGAGAACAACTGAAGAGTATTTAATTCAACACATTTTGCCATTATTGCAAGAGACTTCGCGGGATTTGAGACAAGTTCTTTAAATCTTACTTAGGCTATTTGATAAGATAAATTTTATTATTTGCTTAGGCTATTTAGTGAGATAAAGCTACTCTAAATAAATGCTTAGGCTATTTCTAGAAGTAGTTGAAAGGAATTTTTAAATAACGGATGCCATTCGATTCAGGTTCTGGAAAGTTTCCACCGTTCATATTAATTTGAATTGAAGGCAAAATTAATTTTGGCATTGCCAAAGTTGCATCTCGTTCTTGGCGCATTTTTATGAATGAGTCCTTAGAAACGCTTCGATTTAAATGAATATTGCTTTGCTTTTGGGTTCTAATATCTGTTTGACAGATATATCCATCACGGCCTTCGGGCCTATAGTCATGGCATAAAAACATGCGCATGTTGTCAGGAAGTGTATAAAGCTTTTGTACCGAATCATAAAGTGCAGCAGCACTTCCTTTCGGAAAATCGCATCTCGCTGAGCCATAATCAGGCATAAATAGAGTATCCCCCACAAAAACAGCATCTGCAATCACATAGCTTAAACAAGCGGGTGTATGCCCTGGTGTAGGAATGTTATAGGCTTCTATCTCCCCTATTTTGAAATGTTCATGATCTTCAAATAAATAATCAAAAGGTTGATTTTCATTAAATTTCTTAAAATCAAAATTATAGATAGCTGAAAATGTTTCTTGGACGATTGAAATTTTTTGACTAATTGCAATGTCACCGCCCAATTTAGATTTTAAATATTGGGCAGCAGTCATATGGTCGGCGTGGACGTGAGTTTCTAAAATCCATTGTACTTTAAAGTTTTGAGCCAAGACATAATCGACAATCAGATCAGCATTAGTTGTTTTTGTAGTGGCTGAAGCTGCGTCGTAATCAAGTACACTATCAATAATAGCGCATTGACGAGTCGCCAAATCCGCAACAACATAGCTAAAAGTATTGGTGTTTTCATCAAAAAAATCTTTTACTAGAGGTTGTTGCATAGGTTTAATTTCCTTTATTTAAGACTCGGTAAATAAACATTCCTAATAACATTGCCACAATAAAATACAGCGCTTCAAAATGTCCTAATCCAATCAGAGTTAAAGCGGGCGCTGGACATATCCCTGCTATTCCCCAGCCTATACCGAAAATAAAAGCACCAACAATTAACCTTTGGTCAATCTGTGTATTCATTGGTAATTGAATTTTCTCATTAAAAAGCGTTTTAGGACTTTTTATAGCCTTTTGAAATGGAATAAATGCCACAGCAATCGCGCCTAACATCACAAACATTAAGCTAATATCCCACTGCCCAAAGATATCTAAAAAACCTAATACCTTTTCAGGATTCGACATGCCCGAAATCATTAAGCCTAATGAAAACAAACCACCAAATATAAAAGCAAAAATGTTTTTCATAGGATTACCCCAATACATGACGAATGATATAAACGGTTAACATGCCAGCAAACATAAAAACTGCTGTCGCTATCATCGAGCGTTTTGATAGCCTGCTCATACCACAAATGCCATGGCCGCTTGTGCATCCAGAGCCTAGCCGTGTTCCAAAGCCAACAAGTACACCTGCTAAAATAAGTGCAAATGTATTGGCTTTAATTTCAATTTCAGGCTGATAAAAATAGCCATATATGAAAGATGTAATCACGAGTCCTGCAATAAACCAGAATGCAGAACTTTTAAAAGTCTCTTTAGTTGGATTAATGATTTGAGCAAGCAATCCACTAATTCCGGCTATACGACCATTTATATATAAATATCCAACTGTTGCGATGCCGAGTAATAAACCACCAAAAAAGGCATAGACAATATTTGACATATCACCACTCTTAACAATATATGTTTTTATAATCTGTATTATACGCTGATTCTTTTAGTAATACTTAATATAAAACTTTTGAGTTTATAATTCTTCTTAACAAGAAAAAGCCCCACGGTTTTGGGGCTTTTGTCATTAAATTAGATCTTTAATGCCTAATTGTTCAGGCAGTTTTTCCATGACTTTATTCAATCTATTATTTGCAGGAGACATACAACCTGTGTAATGGCTTAATTTCGTTTCTGTACCATTTGGTTGAATCCATGAAATGTAATAGCTAGACATATCAGTTGCCGTTTGCTGACAACCCGCAGTTTTAGATTGTGTACCTGTTTCAGGACGATAAGCTTTTAGATCATCTGCAAGTTTTTGATAGTCTTTTACAGTGCCTTGAATTTCTTTAACACCTATAGCTTTAGTATATTGCTTGCCTTCAAAGCGAATTAAACCCGTAGGTGCTACTTCTACAGAATAGATTGGACATGCACCAAAGCATGGACTAGAAGCATAACGAATTGTCTCTTGTGTATTCGGTGCTTGCTGAACAGAAGCACAACCCATCAAAGCTAAACCAGATAAAGTTGCAAGAACCAAAAATCTCATCGTATCACCTATTATTATCAAGTGGCTTTAATTTATCAAATCATACACTTCTTGTCATTAAAGACTATTTTTTGTGATTGTTTTCATTAATTGATACACACCGCTGCTTAGGCTATTTTCATAATAATCAAATAGTATAGTTTAAATCACATAAAAAAAGGCCCATCTTGCGATGAGCCTTAAGCCAATAAAAGCTTAAATTCCTGAAATACAAATTATTACTGGGTAGTAATAACCTGCGACGACCATTCTAACGTAATGCTATAAATTATATAAATATAATATAAATATATATTTACGATTGTTTTTTCAGCAAAAAGTTCCTACTTTTCAAGACTAAAAAGTTAATAATGTTTATTTCTAATTAAAATTCACAACTTTAAGTTAAACAAAACTTAATAAACAAATAAGATTTATTTATAGGTAAAACATTGTGAAAAAATATCTAACAGTTCGACTATATCTAGTGTTCAAGCATTATCAATCTTAGGAATATTTTAGGTTTTGCAATAAGTTAAAGCACTTTTTTACTATTTGGTAAACCTATCTATTTAAAACAATAGAACTTACTCTTAGGCTTTAATACAAAAAATATATTAAAGTTAAAGGCAAAAGAGAAATGCTCTCTTTTGCCTTAATTAATTACTGTTCTAAGCTATAAGCGACTACATAATCACCATGATCAGGAGACTGACGAGCACCGCCTGCCGTAACAACCACATATTGTTTACCTGTTTTCGGTGAAACATAGCTGATTGGAGTTCCTTGGCTACCTACTGGCATACGTGATTTCCACAGTTCTTTACCTGTAGATGAATCAAAAGCACGTAAGTAGTAATCTTGCGTTGCAGCAAAGAAGACCAATCCACCTTGCGTTGCCATTGGTCCACCAATAGTTGGCATACCAATTGGCGCTTTTAAGCCCATTTTGATACCCATAGGCCCTGTATCTTCAACCGTGCCTAGCGGTACTTGCCATGCAACTTGACGTGTTTTTAAGTCAATCGCAGTCATGGTACCAAATGGAGGTTTTTGACACGGAATGCTAAGAGCCGACATAAAGCGGTTTTTATTCACTTTATATGGTGTACCTTTCATTGGCACAGCACCCATACCCGTATTTACTTTTTCTCCACCACTCGCCTGAATCTTAATATCTTCAGGGGTCTGTTCCATTAACTGAATCCATAACCCAAGACGCATATCGTTGACGAACATATAACGATGAGTTGGGTCAAAAGCAATGCTACCCCAGTTCATGCCGCCCAAAGAGCCTGGGAAGCTTAGTGAAACATCAGTACCCGGTGCAGTAAATAGACCTTCGTAACGCATTGACTTAAAGTTAATACGGCACATGAGTTGGTCAAACGGCGTTGCACCCCACATATCTGATTCAGTTAAAGTCTGATTACCAATTTGAGGCATTTCAACTGAACGTGGTTGAGTTGCGCTGTATTGCTCACCCGGAATATTGGCAGGCTTAACTGGCTGTTCAATCACTTTAGTCAGTGGTTTACCTGTTACACGGTCAAGCACAAAGAATTGACCTGATTTGGTTCCAATCACAACAGCAGGTTTAGTCGTACCATCTTTCAATGGGAAGTCGACTAGACTCGGTTGCATTGGCAAGTCAAAGTCCCATAAATCATTATGAACAGTTTGATATACCCACTTTTCTTTACCTGTTGTTGCATCAAGTGCCAAAACAGAAGTGTTATATTTATGATCTAACGGATTACGGTTACCACCCCAAATGTCGACAGATGAACTACCCATAGGTAAGAACACCGTATTCATTTGCGGGTCATAAGACATTGCAGCCCAAGAGTTTGCTGAACTACGTTTATAAGTTTCACCCGGTTTAAGAACATAGTTAGGGTTCGGATTACGTGCGTCAAATGCCCAGCGAAGTTTACCGGTAATCACGTCATAACCACGGATAACACCACCCGGCATATCTGCAGCAACGTTATCGGCAATACGGCTACCCACTACAATGGTTGTACCCGCAATAGTCGGTGCAGAAGTCACTTCAAAACGTGGAGCTTTGGTTCCAGCCCCAAGACCTTCTAACAGATCAACCGTTCCATTTACACCAAAATCAGCACAGCGCTGACCGTTATCTGCATTGACTGCAATTAAACGACCATCAGGTGTATTGGTATATAAACGGCGTGGACATGCCGTATTGGCTGCAACTGTGGTTACTGCATTTGCACCAGCCAAAGTTGGTTGTACAAGTGGCTTAGTCGAATCAAAGTATGCAACGCCACGGCAGCGCTCCCAAGCATCGGCTTTAGAGTTCACCTCAGCTTTCCAGAGCTGTTTGCCTGAATCAGCATCGATCGCAAAAATATTATTATGCGGTGTACATAAAAAGACTTTATTCCCAACTTGTAGTGGGGTCATTTGGTCTTCAGCACCATTACCGCTACCCGTTGTAAAATCACCGGTTCTAAAACGCCAAGCTTCTTTTAGTTTATGAACGTTATCTCGGTTAATTTGATCGAGAGCAACAAAACGACTACCACCTGCATCATTTCCATAATTTTCCCAATTCACCTGTTTTTTAGCAGGATCAACTGGTACTAAAGGTAGCTTTTCACCTGAACTTGCTACTGTTGGATGTGGTTGGAACATTTGGTAGAGCGCAATCAACATACCGACAACAACTAACCCACCAACTGCATAAGATGAAGATGCCAAGCTAGTTTGAAATTGGTAACGTCGAATTGAAGGCAAGGTAAATAACAATGCGGCAAAAAGACCAGCAGGAAACATTAACCGCGAGAATAACGGCCAAAATTCCCATCCCGCATCAACAAATGACCAAATTACGGTGCCAACAAAAACAGCCGCAAATATCCAGACACCAAGTGCCTTTTTACGAAAAATACTAAATGCAGAAATGGTAATAAACAGCCCTGCGACGAGGAAATACCAAGATCCACCTAACGACACTAGCTTTCCACCGCCTACGATGTAAAAAACACCAGTAGCCAATAAAACTAGGCCTAATAGAAAACACCATATTTTGAATAAGATATGAAACTTAGAATCTGACTCAGACATAGATCCTACTCCACATATACTGAACACAATAGTTCAAGCATTTGGGCCAGTTAAACTATGTCTAACCAGCCATCAACATTGTTAAAAATTGACTTTTACGCTAAGACCAGCCACCCAAGCATCATCGACCGCTTTTACACCAGCAGGTTGATGGATATATTGAATGTTTGGACGTAACATAACGGCCGGAGACCATTGATAGGTATAGTTCAACTCGACATTTAGTTCGTCGTCTTGAATTGGAATATAGTCAGATGCAATCGCATCATAGCTATAGTATCCACGACTTTCGTTCGTTGCGATCTGCTTATCTTTAGCACGATCATTGACCACATAATTGGCAATACCAAAACCAATCGAATCATTTGGACGACTATCAAACGGCCCCTTATACCAAAGTGCAAGTTGTTGTGTACTTTGAACAAAGGTCGTTGCTTTATCATTTACAACACCATTCAAGCTTACGTATAAACCACGTTTAGGGTCTTCACCTTTATGGGTAAGTTGTTGCTGAGCATTAATCCAGAAACTTTGTTTTCCGTCATGAACTTTGCCGGCAGTTTTAATGTCATTCGCTTCTGCTGTTGAGTACAACGCCCCTACTTTATATTCACCCGGTAAGCCATTAAAAGCAGAAAGTTTTGGTTTCCATGCAAGCTCAACCGGTATGGTTGCACCCTTCACGTTGTTCATATCCAGATTAAAGCCATCACTGTTTGATTCGGTTTTAATGTTGTCTGGATTTACCTCATAAACACCGACACCCAATGTCCACTCAGGCGCAAACTGATATTTAACGTTTGTAGCCCAAACACCGACTGGTGAGTTGTACCAAATTGAACCGATTGATTTTCCTAACTGCCCACCGCAAAGCAATAAGTTCTGAAACTCACATTGAGAACTATTAAAGTCCTCTGACATACCCATACGGCCCACTTTGACCTGTACTGTGTTATCAGCAAAACCTTTTTTGACCCATGCCTGAGACAGGCGCCAGATTTTACCGCGGCCATAAATCTCTTGAGCATTGCCTAATTGGCTAGAACGCGGGTCTTTAATACGCTCCAAAGTAAGCGCATTCCCGTCACGTTTAGTCACGACTAAACTGGCTGTTGTATCTTTCCACCCAGCAATCTTTTCTAAATCGAAGTTTGCACCTAAAGAAAGCTGCGCGGCATTTTCAAAAGTATTGCTGTCGTTGTAACCACCATCTAAATTTGTGGCACTTTGGCTCATAATAGAAGCTGTAAATTTATAGCCCTGTTGTTCTAGCTGCTGGCGTTCACCATTCCAGTCGCCTAGCAACCATTGACGGTCTTGTGACCAAGGCTCATTAGCAAGTGCAAATTGACTGCCCAATACTGCGATTGTTAACACACTCAGTTTCATTATATTTGGCATTTCAAGTCCCTTTTATCATTTCTATATTTCTATGCTGCGCCTCGGTTTGAGGCGCTTCCCTTATTGTTATTATTTAGTTTGTACGGCCGAACTAAGTTCAGACGTCGCTCCAAAACGATCAGTTACATTCGCTGTAATTGAAGCAACTTTGAGAGTTGGCTTCCAATTCGCTTTTGCATTGCCTTCAGCATCTGTGGCAACGGTAACCGCTCCTAAATATTGCTCAGCTTCTTTTGATGCCGCATTTTGATTTCCAAAGAACTCAACTTGATAGCGTTGGTTTGGTAAACCATTAATTTCTACAGCAACTGAACCTTTATTAGCAGTTAACTTAGGTGCTTTAATGCCCTGATTCGGCTGAGCATTACAGTTTTGTTGATTTGGCTGAGTACATGTTTTTTGTTGTTTAGATGGATCAACAACTACACCGCCACCACGAGAACCGACAAAACCTTCATGCTCAAGTGCAGGTACACCAAATACAATTGCACCTAAACGCTGATTTGGTACACATGAACCGCCAGCTTCACAGCGTTTAATATCTTTACCATTGTCCCAAATCAGGTTTTTAGTCAATGTAATTTTTGCATTTGCATCTTTTTCTGAACGAATAGCAACACCAATACGGTTACCATGCACTCTATTGCTATCAAGAATGTTGCCATCACCTGTCATGTTGAAACCAATCGAGTTATTGGTCATTTCGTTGTAGGCGATATAGTTACGCTTGCCCCAGTTAATCTGTAAACCATCCGAGTAGTTTTCGAATTTATTACCAACTACGGCATTGTCATTACCCCACAAAATTTCAATACCTTGTGATGGCTCTGGGTTCGCTTTTGTTGAAACAAAATGGTTATTTGCAATTAAATTAAACGCAGCGCCACGGGTCAGTTCTAAACCATCACCATTGTCTTGGAAGATGTTGTCTAAAACTTTGTTCTTATTGGTCGTAGTTGCAGTTGGGTTACCTTGCCCATCATCACCAGTAAGCATGACACCAGCACCACCGTAATTATTACTAATACGGTTATGTTGAATAAGATTATTGCTTGAACGGTTAACCAAAACACCAATACAGAAACGATGAATATCTAAACCTTTTAAAGTGACATTATTGACGTCACGTAGTACTAAGCCCGGTAAAGTCATGGTACGGACATTTGTTCCATACTGTTCAGGGTTTGCACCTGGGCAAGCTTTTGCACCTTCGCCTTTAATATAATTTGATCCATCAATTGCGATGTATTCACCAGTTTTATCCCACTGGGTACCAATAATTTTGACAGGTGCTTTAATTTCAGGAAGTGCGCTATTTAATTTAATCGCATAAGGTGCTTTGCCTACCGCCTGAATCAAGATCTCGCTCGCTTCGCTTGAATTTGCATTGGCTTGTTCAATTGCCCAGCGTAAAGAACCTTTATTGCTATCGTCTTGATAACGGTCAACAACATAAGTTTGTGCCGCAGTAATTCCTGAAACCATCAAACCTAATGCAAGAGTAGTTAAACGTAATGTATTCATTTCATCATATCCTTATGATTTATGGATTTGTTGGTTGAACGGTTTTTAAAATCTGTTTGAGCTTAGTCACATCAATTTGTCCTGGTGCTGACGCCTCACCAATCATGCCAAAGCTATAACTTCCACCCATATTGGCAGTCGCAACACGAGAAATCGTACCTAGCTGTCCCATCGACATTGTTAACAATGGTTTAGTGGTTTGCTGACTTACTTTTAAAGTTGCGTTCATTAAAGTGAAAACGTCTTGTTTAGATTTTGGCATTACGGCAATTTTTAGAATATCTGCCCCCATTTGATCTTGTTTTAACAAGCGTTTTTCAATTTCATCTTGGCTAGGCGTTTTTTGGAAGTCATGATTAGACATCACAATCAACACTTTCTTTTGATGTGCTTTTTGAACAATCTCTGAAACTACTTTTTGATCACGGAACATTTCAACATCTAACCAATCCATGAACGGATTTTTTAAATAAGCCTGATAAGTCTTGCCATAATCCACATCGCTAATTTCAAGCTGACCACCTTCGTTTTTGGTACGAATTGTGGCAATCATTGGTTTATTACCTAAAATCTTTTTTAATTCATGCCCCAAGGCAATCACTTGTTTCGTATCACTCGCAAAACTGAGTAAGTCGATACGAAACTCTGCTAAATCAGCATCTGCTGTATTTGCAATGACTTGAGCTTGCGCTAAAGCTTGTTCTTTGGTCTTTGCTGTAATTGGAACAATTGTTTTAACTGCTGTAGTCGCAGGTTGTGTTTGAGTAGCTAAAGCAACAGGTTCAGCATTTACCTGTGCTGTAAAAAATGGGAGTGCAAGCAAACTTAAGCTTAATAATGTTTTCATTTTCATCTCTGTCATACCATCCTTTAAAAAGGCTACACGCATCCATGGACAATCATGTGTAGCCTTAGGTGTTTCTTAAATATCAAAAAATACTGTTTCGTTATCGCCTTGAATACGAATATCAAAGCGGTAAACAATTTCACCATTTTCTTCAAAACGTTTCGCAATAAGCGTTTGGCGACGCGGTGCCCACTCAATGCTATTTAAAATTGGGTCATTGCCATTTGCCTCAGCTTCATCTTCAAAATAAACACGTGTGTGAAGACCTAAGTTAATACCGCGAGCGAAAATGACTAATGCAATATGCGGTGCTTGAGTTGAACCTTTACGACCTGCTGTAGCACCCGGCTTAATTGTATTAAAGCTCCAGATACCTGTTTCAAAGTCAGCACCAGTACGGCCCCACCCCTGAAATGCAGGATCAGCTTTTTGCTCACGCGTATCTGCTTGACTTGGGTAAATACCATTCGCATCGGCTTGCCAAATCTCGATCAACACGTCGCGTAGCGGTAAACCTAATCCGTCAAATACTTGACCTTCAAGACGAATACGCTCGCCTTTGGTTTGGTCTTGTACTAACTGGTTATTAAAGTTGTTTTCAAACACTTCAATATTTGCTTGTTGTGGCAATAAACCAATGTGGACGTAAGGACCACCTGTTTGAGATGGAGTTTCTTTTAATTCCTGAAAATTCCAGTTATTCATGCTCGTGCTCCCGATTAAGTCAAATCATTTTCGAAGTAAGTCGCTCGACGACCACGTAAAGTGATGTCAAAACGGTAACAACGGCTATCAGCTTCGATAAAGTTGTTTTTATCTTCTAGTGCAATCAATGCACGACGTTGATCTTCAGAAGGAATCGTTTTTAAAATTGGGCAAGTGTCAATGAGCGTGTCGCCTTCAAAATAAAACTGCGAAATTAGGCGCTGAGCCCAACCATCAGCAATTAAAGAGAAGTGAATATGAGCTGGACGCCATTCATTAATACGGTTACGCCACGGATATGGACCTGGTTTAATAGTACGGAAAATATAAAAACCATTTTCGTCAGTTAATGTACGGCCACAACCACCGAAGTTAGGGTCCATTGCACCAATAAACTTATCGTTTGGATGGCGATAACGACCAGAAGCATTGGCTTGCCATACTTCTAAAAGTGCATTTTTTACAGGACGACCAAACTGGTCACGGACATAACCATGAACAATGACACGCTCACCAATTGGTAAACCATCTTTGGCATAGTTCAAAATCAAATCATTATCTTTTGGACCAAATAGGTTTGAAGAAAAATGCGGTGAAGTAACTTCAGTTAAAGTCTCATTAATAGAAATCAATGCATTTTTTGGCGAACGTAAAACACTTGTCTTATAACCTTCCGCATATGCAGGTGGATGGTCTTCTGTATTACGTTGGGCGTAAGCACCCCAGCTATGTTGTGACATCTTTATCTCCTTAATCCTGTTCTTTTGCTGCAACTGAGTTGACTTCTATTCCCAACTCTTTAAAGACTTCTTCGGCCATATGCATTGCAGCGTTTGCAGCAGGTAAACCTGCATAGAGCGAGCTATGTAAGATCAACTCTTTTAAATCTTCTTTAGTTACACCATTGTTGAAGCAAGCACGTAAATGCATGCGTAGTTCATCTTCGCGGCCAAGCGCCAATAAAATTGCGATCGTCACTAAACTACGTGTATGACGCGGTAGGCCAGGACGAGACCACACCTCACCCCATGCGTAACGGCTAATAAAGTTTTGAAAATCTTGGTTAAAGTCATTTAAGTTTTGCAAAGACCGACCAACATGCTTTTCACCCAAAACTTCAGTCCGCACTTCAATGCCTTGTTTATAGCGTTGTTCATCATTCATTGTGATAGACCTCTATTAAGTTGCATCGGTATGCGCAACAAGTGATTTAACAAATACAGCAACAGCCGCAGCAGTCGCTGGAATTAGTAATAAACTGAGAATGGCAGTAAACGACCAATCATTACCAAGTAATACAGCCCCAATCCAAGCACCAACTACCGCACCAAAACGTCCAATACCTGTCATCCAAGACACACCTGTTGCACGGCATTGGGTTGGATAGAAACGTGCACTTAAAGCTGGCATTGAAGATTGCGCACCATTAATCGCGATACCTGCACAAAGAACCAATACTGCAAGTAAAGTTGAATTTCCTAAGCTTTGACCCACAGCAATTGCAAATAGACCTGCGGCAAAATAGAAAATGGCAATCACTCGGTTCGGGTTGAACTTGTCCATTGCCCAGCCAATAAATAAAGCACTTACCACACCACCGAACTGGAACAATCCACCAATGAATGCAGCACGCTCCATTGAAGCACCTGTTTCACGCATGAGGGTTGGTAACCAACTTGTAAGCAAGTAAACAACCACTAATCCCATGAAATAGGTCAACCAAAGCAAAAGTGTTCCTTTCGCATAGGGTTTAGAAAACATAATTCCAAAGACATTTTTCTTTTGAGCGGTTTCAGTTTTTTCTTCTGGAACATAAAAAGTGCTTACATCTTGAACTTGAGTTGGCGCAATATGATTTAAAATTTTGCGTACTTTTTCAGGGTCTTTACCTTTCACAATTAAAAAGCGGTAAGACTCTGGTAAAACGAAAATCACTAAAATCATTAAGATCAGAGGAGACCAACCACCCAGCAAAAATAAACTATGCCAGCCATAAGTCGGAATCAGCCAACTACTAATAAAGCCACCTGTTGCCATACCTAAGTTGTAGCCACAGAACATACATGTCACCAGTAGTGAACGAATGCGTGTTGGACAATATTCAGAGAATAATGTTGTGGCATTTGGCATAGCTGCACCAAGCCCAATACCTGTCAAAAAGCGCAATACAACAAGGTTATCCAGATTTGTTGCATAAGCTGATGCCAAGGTAAAACCACCAAAAATAAGCATTGAAACAGCTAAAACAATTTTGCGACCAAAACGGTCAGCTGTTGGGCCAGAAACCAAAGCTCCAATAATCATTCCACCAAGTGCAGCACTCATCACTGGGCCTAACTGAGAGCGGTCAACGCCCCAATCCTGAGCCAAAGCTGGAGCGATAAAACCCATCGCAGCAGTATCAATTCCATCAGTAAAAATAATTAAGAAACAGATGATTGCAATCATCCATTGATACTTACTGAGTGGAGCATCATTGATCAGTGCTTGAGCATCGATACTTTTATTTGGTGCAGCGTAATCCTGAGACGCCATATTTGCCTCCTTAAGGCCAATTCCTTTTAAACTGCTAAATTTCTAGAGCTGTTGAATAAACCGAGTTAATTCCTGAGTAAATTTTTGCGGTTGCTCAATATTAGAAAGATGTGATGCATCCACTTTCGCAAGTTGACTGTTGTTAATCGCTCGCTGCATAAACTCAGCATCTGTTACTGTAGTCACTGGATCTTCTGTTCCTGCAATCAGCAGCACCGGAATTTGGATTTGTGCAATTTCATCTCTTAAATCGGCATGCGCTAAAGCACGACATGCATTGGCATAACCTTGTGCTGGTGTATTTGCAAGACTTTGAATGGTCGTCTGTGCAACAACATTATGTTGATAGTCAAATTTTTCGCTAAACCAACGTGTGTGCGTGGTCTTAACCAATTCAGCCAGACCATTTTGCTCTACAGATTCTGCGCGACTCAACCACGCCTCAGCCTGTCCGATTTTTGCCGCTGAATTTGCGACAGTGATGCTATGAAAGCGCTCTGGATAATGAATACCTAACCAAAGCCCTGTAATGCCACCCATTGAAATGCCACAAAAATGTGCTTTTTCAATATTTAAGGCATCTAAAATATCCACTACATCTTCCGCTAAATTTTGCAATGTGGTGTCGCTAATTACATCGCTTTCACCATGGCCACGTGTGTCATATGTAATGACATTGAAATGATTTTTAAGTTCATTTACTTGTGGTTGCCACATACCATGGTCTGTTCCTAACGAATTAGAAAACACAAGCACAGGAGCATCTTTTAAGTCTTCAGTGTATACAGCTAACTGTTTACCTTGACGGTTGCTAATAGTCTGTTTCACTTTGACTCTCCTTGTGCTTCTTGCAAAACTGCATCAATCTGTTGTTGAATGTTGCCTAAATAGTTTTCTGGTTTAAATATTTCCACAATTTCATCTTGGCTGAACAGTGCTTTTACTTCATCTAACTGGCTAACGACATCGCATAAATGCTGGTTTTGTGCCACTGCTGTTTTACAAGCTGCTTCAACCAAATGATGAGCATTTAAACGGCCAATTTTTGGAGCAAGTGCCATCATGACTGCTTCTGCCATAATCAATCCATTGGTACATTCAAGGTTTCGTTGCATATGCTCAGCATTAACTTCAAAACCTTGTAAAACCTCACCAGTACGACTCAATGCTCCAGCACAAAGCTGAAAAATTTCAGGAATTGCCAACCATTCTGCATGCCACGCACCTAAGCTACGTTCATGTTCCTGTACCATACTTTGGTAAATGCTAGACATGAGCGCTGGCACACGGTTTGCTGCCGCAAGTACTGAAGCAGCCGCAACCGGATTGCGTTTATGAGGCATGGTTGATGAACCACCACGACCTTTCGCTGTGGGTTCAAACAATTCTGCAATTTCGGTTTGCATCATAAGAGACCAATCACGTGCCATTTTGCCTGTATTACCAACAATCATGCCAAGCACACTTGCGATTTCTACAATACGGTCACGCTCACCATGCCACGTACTTGTTGGAACACTCAAATTCAGCTGTTTAGCAAATGCATTTACCACAAGTGAACCTTGATCTTGCAAAGAAGCCAGTGAACCCACAGCCCCACCTAACTGAGCAGTAAATACACGTGGTTTCATTGCTTGGATACGATCTAAATCACGTTTAAATACAGAAGCCCAACGAGCAAGTTTATGCCCTAAGGTAATTGGTAAAGCTTGCTGTAACCATGTGCGTCCAATCATGACTTGATGGCGATATTGTTTCGCTTGTTCTAACGCAGTGGTGTAACACTGTTGAAGTTGAGCTTCCACAATGTTCAACGCATCACGACATTGCAAAATACACGCTGTGTCTAAAATATCTTGACTGGTTGCTCCCCAATGCACATAGCGTGAAGCATCTTCATCAATATCTTTAACAATTGCTGTAAATTGTTTTACAAACGGAATAGCAATATTTCCAGCTAGTCCAGTTGCCTCTGCCAATGCTGAAAAATCAAACTTTTCTAGTGCTTGTTCGGCTACTTGTGCAATTGTGTTAGCCGCACTTTGAGAAATCACACCAACTTGTGCCTGTGCTTGAGCTAGCGCAACTTCAACCTGAATCATATATGTGATTAAAGATGAGTCACTAAAGATGTCAGTGACGTCTTTTTGATAAAACAAGCTGGCATATAACTGGCTCATGATTAGACTCTCTCAATAATGAGTGCAATACCTTGGCCTACACCAATACACATTGAACACAAGGCATAACGGCCACCTGTTTGTTCAAGCTGGTTTAAAGCTGTAGTCACGAGGCGTGCACCTGACGCACCAAGCGGATGACCCAAAGCAATTGCTCCACCGTTTGGATTGACCTTAGCAGAATCATCGGGTAAACCTAAATCACGAGTCACTGCCAAAGCCTGTGCAGCAAAAGCTTCATTGAGCTCAATCACATCCATCTGATCTAAAGTCAGGTTGGCTTGTTTAAGTAGTTTTTTAATGGCTGGTGCCGGAGCAAAACCCATAATGCGTGGTTCTACACCTACTGCTGTTGAAGCAATAATCTTGGCACGG
>NZ_VTDF01000016.1:0-35669 GCF_052824995.1 Acinetobacter sp. 1124_18A
CTCTGTTCTCTGTTCTCTGTTCTCTGTTCTCTGTTCTCTGTTCTCTGTTCTCTGTTCTCTGTTACTGATATTTCTGTCTTAACTCATTTTTTTCTTTATCTGATAAAAATGCGATTTTAAGTCCATTGTCTTGAGCTGTATAAATTTGTTCAGGGGTTAATCCTGCCAATGGGGCAGCACTTAAATATTCATGTTGTATCTCAATGCCTTCTACAGCAGGGTCATCTGTATTAATGGTGGCAAGCACACCATGTTCTAAAAAAGTCTTTAATGGGTGCTCTGCTAAAGACGGAACTGTATTGGTTTGAATGTTTGAGGTGAGACAAGATTCAATACCAATTTCATGTTTAGCTAAATAATCTAAAAGCTTCAAATCTTGAACCGCTTTAACCCCATGTCCAATCCGTTCGGCACCTAATTCTTCAATGGCTTGCCAAATACTTTCTGGACCGGCAGCTTCGCCTGCATGCACCGTAATGTGCCAACCTGCATCACGTGCTTTTTTAAAGTGATTGATAAATAAGTTGCCCGGAAAGCCAAGCTCATCTCCAGCAAGATCCAACGCTTTAATATTATTTTTATGGGCAAGTAGAGCATTTAATTCTTTTTCACAGGCTTCCTGACCAAAAGTACGACTCATAATGCCAATTAAATTCGCTTTTACCCCGTAAGTTTGACTGCCTTCTTTTACACCCGCAATGACTGCTTCAACGACTCCTTCAAGCGGTAGTTGATGTGTCATTCCCATGTAACCTGGCGAAAAACGCAGTTCTACATAGTCTAGACCTTGTTGTGCAGCATCTTGCATGTTTTCAAATGCAATGCGTTTACAGGCATCTAAACTCGCTAATACTTTTACCCCCCAATCCAACTTCGATAAAAAACTTAATAAGTCGGGTTGGTTGTCAATCACTTGTACGTGTGGGCGTAAAGATTCAATGTCGTAGGCAGGCAAATCTAAATGATATTGTTGCCCTAATTCTAAAATAGTTTGAATGCGGATGTTGCCATCAAGGTGGCGATGTATATCTGTAAGGGGAAGTGTTTTTGTAATCATAGGTTTCTTCTTATCTGTTCGTATCAATTCATCATGCCTGTTTAGGGTTACTGATAAAAGTTTGGATTTGCTATGTTTTTGTGAAAAGGGGTTTAGTTGAGTTTTTTGAACTTAAGATATTCGTTTAAGTTTTAATTTTGATGACATTGTTCTGGCCTAAGAAGATAACGCAGTCTGTGTAAGATACAAGCACTAAGATTTTTATTGTTTTTAATCTCGCTGAGCCTGTCTACTGTTGACTCTTTAACAATGGATTGGCTAAAGAAGGGTCATTGGTATTTCGTCTGTTACTTGTAAATATGAGTGAAGGCTTGCTAAAGACCAAACTGATAAGGCGATTAATTTATCTGTAGAAATCTATTTCTGGCAAGTAAATGAAAAGAAGAAATAGGAAGCGTTCAAATGAAGTCGGTACTTTGTCATCAAGCAAAATTAGAAGTGGTGGACCAACCGAAATTAACTCCTACAAAAGGACAGGTGTTATTAGAAGTGGTTCGATGCGGGATTTGTGGCTCTGATTTGCATATGCAACATCACTGCGACCACATGCATGATTTAGCCGCACGTGTCGGGTTTAATGGTTTAGCTAAGTCTACGGACCCGTTTGTATTGGGACATGAGTTTTGTGGCAAGGTTTTGGATTATGGTCCAAAAACTCGTCATAAATTTAAAGCCGACACACTTGTTTGTGCAATGCCTCTTTTAAATGTAGACCAGCATGGTTATTTATCTACAGGGCTTTCTCCAAATGCTTCAGGTGGCTATGCCGAGCAAGTATTGGCTCAATCAAGCTTGATGTTTGAAGTGCCGAATGGCTTAGATGTAGATAGTGCTGCTATGACTGAACCTATGGCGGTTGCATTGCATGCCGTTCGCCGTAGCCGTGTTAAAACCAGTGAACCTGCTATTGTGATTGGCTGTGGACCTGTCGGGCTAGGTGTTATTTTAATGCTTAAAGCGGCTGGGGTTAAAACTGTAGTTGCCAGTGATTTTTCGCCAAACCGCCGTAAGCTTGCTGAGCAATGTGGTGCAGATATTGTGGTAGATCCGAAAGAGACATCGCCATTTGCCAACTGGAAAGAGTTTGGTTTGCTTGGCAATGTTTCTGATGCAATTAATATGGGCATGGGGCTGTTTGATAAGTTGCAAGCGACTCGCTTACCTTGGTGGCATGGGTGGCGCATGATTGATAAGTTAGGCGCTTTGCCAAAACGTCCGGTTATTTTTGAGTGTGTGGGCGTACCAGGTGTTTTACAGCAAATTATTGAAGGCGCACCTTTGTTTTCCCGAATTGTCGGGGTAGGTGTGTGCATGCAAAGTGACAAAATAGAACCAGCACTTGCGATTAATAAAGAGTTAGAAATTCAGTTTGTGTTGGGCTATACACCACTTGAGTTTCGAGATGCGCTACACATGATTGCAGAAGGTAAAGTGAACTGCTCTCCACTGATTACCGGTGTTGTAGGTTTAGAGGGTGTTACGAGTGCATTTGAAGCGTTACGCGACCCTGAACAACATGCCAAAATCTTGATTGACCCGAAACGTAGTGGTTCAGATATTCGATTGATGAGTCATTAATTTAAAGTCATTTACGCTTAACTAAAAAGGTTGTGATCTCATCAATCACAACCTTTTTTTATGAGTATAAATCGCAATATTGGATGTTCAATAATAGCTATAGAGCTGTGTTACTTTTTAGCTGCTCTAATTCGTAGTAAATCCAGTCTACAAATTTCTGAATGGTCGGTGTGATGTCTTGGCTTGAATGGATGAGGTAGTACTTTCGGCTGCCTTTTAGTTTTTTATTGGAAACAATAACAAGTTCTTTTTTTTGTAGTTCAGACTCGATCAACATTTGCGGAATTAAGGCCATTCCCATGTCATGACTGGCAGCAACGGCAAGCATTGAAAATAACTCATGGCGTTGTCCATCAAAGGGCTTTGGATGTTGCATGTGATGAGTCAGGAACCATTCTTGCCAAATGCTAGGCCGAGTGGTTTGTTGCAGCAGGGGAATTTTTAGTAAATCCTCGGGGCTTAAATCATAGGTATTTTCATTAATCATGACCGCATCTGGAAAATACTTTTCGATGAGTCTTGGTGAGCATACAGGTACAATTTCTTCATCCATTAAATAATGCGCTTGTATGCCGGGCCAGTGGTCAATTTGCTGCTGAGTACCTGCAAAAATAGCAGCGTCAAAAATATTGTCATTAAATAAAAAAGGTTTGGTACTGGTCTCTAAGTGAACCGTAATTTCAGGGTGTTTTTGATTTAAAAGATGGAGCTTGGGTAATAACCAGCGCGTTGCAAAGGTAGGTACCACACCTAACTTTAATGTTCCACCTAAACCTTTATGAGAAATGACATCGGCGGTACATTTCTCTAGCCCTAACAAGTAAGGCTTAATGCTTTTAAAATATTGTTGGCCCGCAATAGTTAGCTCGACACCGTGCCGAGTGCGTATGAATAATTCAACACCCAAGAAATCTTCTAGCTGCTGAATTTGGCGAGAGACCGCACTTTGAGTAATACATAACTCTTGCGCAGCATAGGTATAACTTAAATGTTTTGCTGCACTTTCAAAGCAAATCAGGCCCTGAATAGATGGGATACTTCTTCGCATAAATAAATCCTTTTATTTGTCGTCATATTTCAAAACAGCATATGACCTACATGCAGATACAAGAGTTTAGTCTAAAAATAAGCCATTTTTAATGAAATACAACCAATTAAATATCTAAATTTAATTTGACTTATTTTAAATATGCGTAAGTCGCATATCTGCATGAAGATTTATCGTTTGATTACTGCATTTTTCACGCATAACATCGAGTTAAATAAAGAAGATCAAATCAAGCAGAGGATGCGATGAATCACATGGTGACAACAAAAAAAGCAAAAGTTCAATTTAACTGGCAAGACCCATTTTTAATTGAGCAACAGCTTACCGAAGATGAGCGCATGATTCGTGATGCGGCTCATGCGTATTGCCAAGAACGCCTGCAACCACGTGTACTTGAACAATTCCGTCATGAAACAACAGATCCGTCTATTTTTCGTGAAATGGGAGAGCTTGGCTTACTGGGTCCAACCATCCCTGAGCAATATGGCGGTGCGGGTTTGAACTATGTGAGTTATGGTTTGGTTGCGCGTGAAATTGAATATGTCGATTCGGGCTATCGCTCTATGGCGAGTGTGCAAAGCTCATTGGTGATGGTTCCAATTCATGAATTTGGTACTGAAGAGCAAAAGCAAAAGTACTTACCTAAACTTGCTACTGGTGAATATATTGGTTGTTTTGGTTTGACCGAACCTGATCATGGCTCAGACCCAGGTAGTATGATTACACGTGCTAAAAAAGTTGACGGTGGTTACCGTTTAAGTGGCGCCAAAATGTGGATTACCAACAGTCCAATTGCCGATGTATTTGTGGTCTGGGCAAAAGAAGTTTCTGCTGAAGGTAATGTGGGTGATATTCGCGGCTTCATTTTAGAAAAGGGTTGGGAAGGTTTATCTGCACCTGCCATTCATGGCAAGGTTGGTTTACGTGCCTCGATTACAGGTGAAATCGTGATGGATAACGTATTTGTACCTGAAGAAAATGCATTCCCTGAAATTCGAGGTTTGAAAGGCCCATTTACCTGTCTAAATAGCGCCCGCTATGGTATTGCATGGGGCGCAATGGGTGCTGCCGAGTTTTGTTGGCATACCGCACATCGATACACAATGGACCGTAAACAGTTTGGCCGTCCGTTGGCTGCAAATCAGTTGATTCAAAAGAAACTGGCAGATATGCAAACTGAAATTGCATTAGGTTTGCAAATAGCTTTACGTTTTGGGCGTATGAAAGATGAAGGTATTGCCTCAGTTGAAGGCACATCTTTAATTAAGCGTAACAACTGTGGAAAGGCGCTTGATATTGCTCGCATGGCGCGTGACATGATGGGTGGAAACGGCATTAGTGATGAGTTTGGCGTAGCACGCCATTTGGTCAATCTTGAAGTCGTAAATACCTATGAAGGTACACATGACGTTCATGCCTTGATTTTAGGCCGTGCGCAAACAGGCATCGCTGCATTTAGTAACTAACTCATTAATTTTTAAAAGATAGAGGTGTTCTTTCAAGAGCACCTTTAGGGATTTTTACGCAAAAATTTATGGATAATGACAAGATTCATCGTAAGGATACTCATGTGAAGATGTGCCTCTGTGTACTTAAAACTAAATGTAAAGTTATGAAAATATAGAAGATTAAGTCATACAGAAAACATAAGTAGGCTATCGATGACTCATTTGGGAAAATGAGGAACTAAAGATGAACAATGACGTTCAAGTAATATCGAAAGAGTTAAGAAATACATTTCCAAGTAATCTTGGAACATATGAAAAGATTGGCCCTCATACATGGAAATGGGCGTTGCTATTTGCCTATTTTGCGATGGTGGTCGATGGCATTGATATTATGCTGCTGTCTTATAGCTTGACCAGTTTAAAGGCAGAGTTTGGTTTAAGTACCTTTCAAGCGGGCGCATTGGGTAGTGCGTCGTTGGCAGGAATGGGCGTTGGCGGTATTTTAGGTGGTTGGGCATGTGATAAGTTTGGTCGTGTACGGACCATTGCCAACTCGGTGACCTTCTTTTCGTTAGCGACTTGTTTATTGGGTTTTACGCAAAGCTTCGAGCAATTTATGGCTTTACGCTTTATTGGTGCTTTAGGAATCGGAGCACTTTATATGGCTTGTAATACCCTCATGGCTGAATATGTGCCAACCACTTACCGCACAACGGTATTGGGCACGCTACAGACTGGTCAGACCGTAGGTTATATTGCTGCGACGTTATTAGCAGGGGCGATTATTCCGGATCATGGCTGGCGTGTTTTATTCTTCCTGACCGTAGTGCCTGCTTTCGTTAATATTTTTCTGCAACGATTTGTGCCAGAGCCAAAATCTTGGCAACTCACTAAAATTGAAAGCTTACAAGGCAACAGACAGCCTAAAGAAATTGTAGCGACTGAGAAACCAAAAAATAGCAGCATCTATAAGCAAATTTTTAATAACTTTAAGCACCGTAAAATGTTTTTGTTGTGGATGACTACAGCATTCTTCTTACAGTTTGGTTATTACGGCATTAACAACTGGATGCCAAGTTATTTAGAAACAGAAGTGCATATGAATTTTAAAAACTTAACCAGTTATATGGTGGGTTCATATACCGCAATGATTCTAGGAAAAATTTTAGCGGGTTATCTTGCGGATAAATTTAACCGCCGTGCTGTTTTTGTGTTTGGAACAATTGCCAGCGCCGTGTTCTTGCCAATTATTATTTTCTTTAATACGCCTGACAATATTTTGTATTTATTGATTACCTTTGGCTTCTTATATGGCATTCCATACGGTGTGAACGCGACTTATATGGCTGAAAGTTTTTCAACTGATGTACGTGGAACAGCCATTGGCGGTGCCTATAACATTGGTCGTGTCGGGGCAGCGATTGCACCAGCCACCATTGGTTTCTTGGCATCGGGTGGGACGTTTACCATGGCCTTTATTGTGATGGGCGCTGCGTATTTTGTGGCGGGTGTATTGCCGGGCTTATTTATTAAAGATCGTCAGTACGATCCGCAAAAACAATCATAAACAATGACAAGAAGGTGCTTTGAGTACCTTCTAAAAGATAAGGGTATCGTTATGGGTGCATTACAAGGAATTCGGGTTTTAGATTTAAGTCGTGTGCTTGCGGGTCCGTGGTGTGGGCAAATCTTGGCAGACCTTGGCGCAGAAGTCATTAAAATTGAACGTCCTCGAGTCGGTGATGACACCCGCATGTGGGGACCGCCATGGATGCCTGATCAAGACGGAAACATGACTCGTGAATCTGGCTATTTTCAGTGTACCAACCGCAATAAATATTCTGTTGCGGTAGACATAACCACACCTGAAGGTCAGGCCTTAATTTATGACATTGCCAAGACTGCCGATGTTGTAATTGAAAATTATAAGACAGGATCTTTGGCTAAATATGGCTTGGACTACGCATCATTAAGTGAGTTAAACCCAAATCTTGTTTATTGCTCAATTACTGGTTTTGGGCAAGATGGCCCACGTGCAGAAGAGCCTGGCTATGATTTTATTATTCAAGGTATCTCTGGCTTAATGAGCATTACCGGTGAGCCTGATGATGTGGCAGGTGATGGGGCACAAAAGGTTGGAGTGGCCGTTGTAGATATTCAAACTGGTTTGTATTCAACCATTGCTATTCAGGCTGCTTTGATTGCACGCTCGCACACTGGACGTGGTCAATATATTGATATGTCACTACTTGATGTGCAGGTCGCGGCACTGGCAAATCAGGGCATGAACTATTTGGCTTCGGGTAAAGCACCGCAGCGCATGGGTAATCAACACCCGAGTATTGTGCCTTATCAAACTTTTAAGGCTAAAGATAAAGAATTTATTATTGCCTGCGGTAACGACAAGCAGTTTAAAGATTTGTGCATTGCGATTGGTTATCCAGAGCTACTCGAAAATGAAAAATTTGTGCGTAATCAGGACCGCGTCAAATATCGAAATGAACTGATTCCTTTATTGTCTGAGCACTTTTTGCAGAAAACTGCCAAAGAGTGGGTCGAAATGATTCATGCTTTAAAAGTACCAGTGGGCGTTATCAACTCTATTGAAGATGCCTTGGCTGAACCACAAATCGTACATCGTAATTTGGTGGTCAATATTCCTCATCGTTTAAATGAAAACTTCCAAACCATTGGCTCACCAATAAAGTTGTCTGATACTCCGGTTGAATACCATCATGCACCGCCAGAGCTTGGTGAGCATACCGCTCAAATCTTATCGAGATTTAAAACAGCAGAAGAGCTGGCTACGTTAAAAGAGAAAGGCATTATTGATGGGAAAATTGCTTAAGCTATTGCCGCTTTTAATGTTATTCAATTTAAATGAAAACTGTGATTTGAAATAAATCACAGTTTTTTATTAAAAATAAGAGCTTTAATATTTAAAAATAAGCGGTAGCTCTGGTCTGAAATCATGAATCATTCCTTGAGGTTCATGATCAAAACTAATTTCCATTAAATGCTCCGATCCATCAGTCACTTCAAAATCATCAAGCGTGTTGAACAGTAACGAAGTAGGGTGCTGTTCAAGGTTTGGAATAGAAACCTTAATCGCGGTGATTTCTGATAAATCTTTGCTATGCACGAGAGGTTGTTGTTTTTCTTTCGTAGCGAGATCTGGTCGTGAAGCAAATGAAAGGAAGAACCACATCGGTTCAGATACCACAGAATCCTTGGCAACATTTACTTCTAAGCTGGCTGGTAAATAACTCGGCTTGTAAACCCAATGAGGAAATTTTGTACCGTTATCATCTTTATTTTTAGGGCGAAAACAAATGCCAAAAGGGGACGCGATATTATCTTGAGCACTGAGTCGTTCAAAAAGCAGGGTGGGTTTTGTGAGATCACTTGAGGCTTCTTCTGGGTTATTTAAAAAGATTAATTCAATAAAGCTATTTTTAAAGAAAAAACGTCTGTTTTCGGTACCTTGACCCGAGTGCTTATTGGATGAGCCTTCTATTAGACCAAATTTTTTTAAAGTTTCAGCTTCGGGAGCGCCTGATTGTACACAAATAAAAATATGGTCCACTTCCATTTTAAGTTCTCATGTTTTGTTGATGAATATTAAATAATTGATTGATAGAATTTTTCATGTTTATCGCAAGTGTTTCATCGAAACCATCGACTAAAAAGCGGCTAATTAACCCTTCAATCACCGTATAGATCAGCTCAGATAATGCTTCACCATTTGGCATCTCGCAGTTCTGTGCAATCAGTACTTTAATCCATTGTTTATGGGCTTTAGAAATAGAAATAATGTCTTGATCATCTTGGTTAGATTCAGCGACTGCTCTTACAAATAAACAGCCTTTAAAGAAATCTTGTTTAAACCAGTTGGTGTGCCAATCAAGAATTTTATTGATGGCCTCTAACCCTGTTGCATCTCCCACATAACCTAGAAGGCTTTGCTTAAAGCGTTCATCACGAGCAATCAGTACAGATCTGACCAGTTGATTTTTATTTTTATAGTACGTGTACATTGTGGTTTTGGAACAGCCAGATTCATCGCGAATCAAGTCAACGCCAACCCCGACAAAACTATTTTCATTAAATAACCTCTCGGCTGTATCTAATATTCTTAAGGCAGATTTTGACATAAAACTTTTCCGAAAAATAAAATAGTACAGATCTGTACTATTTGAAATTTTATCTATATGCTTTTTAAAAAGCAACTTTTTGTTAGAGGAATAAAACAATGTTCTCGATCTTTCATGGCAAAGAAAAACTGGCTCCATCGCCCACTAAAGTTGATATTTTAAGAAGCCTTGTTGGGGGTACGGTCAGTATTTTTATACTTCTGTGGTTGAGTAAACTCACACATAATATTTTTATCATGGCGCCGTTTGGGGCCACTTGTGTATTGCTCTATACCGTGTCTCAGTCACCTTTGGCGCAGCCGAGAAATATTATATTTGGGCATCTTATTTCGGCTTTTGTGGGGTTGTTTTTTCTAAAATTTGTCGATGTTTCTATTTTTTCAATTGCTTTATCGGTGGGCTGTGCAATTGCATTTATGCAGATTTTTAAATGCGTTCATCCACCTGCTGGGGCCAACCCTTTGGTTATTTTACTTACCGCGAGCAGCATACATTACCAGTGGAGTTTTCTAGTTTTTCCTGTTTTGGTCGGTGCAGTGTCTTTAGTTCTGGTGGCGATGCTGATTAATAATATTAAAGCGAGCACCAAGTGGCCCATGTATGGCTTAGGAATTTTAAATAGTAAAAAGTAGAGAAGGCATGAAGTATTTTGAGCCGAAAAACAATAAAAGTATTCACTACGCCAAGATAGTGAATACTTTTGTGAAATTATGATTTCTTGGAAATACGTTCTTCGATGGCAAATTTGAGTAAAGAAGCACTGCGGTAAAAACCATGTGCGAACTTTCCAAATGGCATGGTAATAAAGAACGTCATGACCGTGGCTAAATGGAAAATCAGTAAAAGTGCCATGTAAGGGGTATTGCGAAATGCCATGAGTGCTAGCCCTGAAGCGCTAACGATAAGCAGAAGAAAGATAAAGCCTCGATCTACAGGTTTTTGCTCACGGTCACCATGTAATGGATGGCGTTTAAGGTTTAAATAAAGCAAGCCAGATGGTCCAATCACTAAGCCAAGTCCACCCAAAGTGCCCAGAATAACAGGCAAGCTAAAAATAGGGTAAGGCGCGTGTAGGGCAAGAAAGTAATGATATAAAGTCGCTACACCTGTGGCTGCAAAGCAGAATATAAAGCCATAAAAAGTAAGGTGATGGAACACACGGCGGATTTGTGTGTAACGGTCATCTTGCTCATTACAGCCTTTGCCATGTCCGCCATCTAAATATTTAAGCGTTAATACATTTTGAGTGGCTTGAACAAGGTCGGGTTTCTCAACTTTGCCATGAATGACTTTAGAGGTTTGCCGCCAAAATTTACTAATTCCAATGCCGAGCAGAACAATCGCAACTGTAAAGGTCGCTCCAAAAAGTAGAGCTAAAAAGTTATGCGGGAAAATCGCATAGAAATTACCTTGGTAGCCTGCAAACAGGTCGGTGCCTTTGTACCACACCACAGCTAACATGCATAAAAAGAAAATGAGTGATAATGCTGAAACAAAAGGTATGCCGACAGACTTATAAAGTCGGCCTAAAGGCTGCGGTGTCGCAAACTCTTGGTAAGTTTCCAAACGTACTTGCGCCATCGCTTGTGGAATGTTTACACCAAACTCGTGCGGCGGGGCATATTGGCAAGCGTGTAAACATGCACCACAGTTATGGCACAGGTTTGCGAGGTAATGAATATCTGCTTGATTAAACTCAAGACGCTTGGTCATGGCCGCAAATACAGCACAAAATGACTCACAGTAACGACAAGCATTACAAATCTGTAAGGCTCTTTGAACTTCCTGCTCATGGTCAGAGAGCTGAACAACTGGAATTAGGGCTTTAGTACTAGCATTCATGTTCAACTCCTTGTGAAAGTGCATAGAGGGCTGCATTTTTTCCGGCAATGCGTCCAAACGTCGTTCCAATCGACATGCCGACGCCTGCGGTATAGCCCTGACCAAGTACGTTACCTGCCATCATTTCACCAGCGACAAACAGGTTGTGGCTTGGCTTATTGTTAAAACGCACAGCAGCATCGTCTTCGACTTTTAAACCTAAATAGGTAAAGGTAATGCCGGGTTTGAGGGCGTAGGCATAGAAGGGTGGTTGATCGAGAGGAACTGCCCAGTGGGTTTTGTTAGGAACAATGTTTTCGGTGGTGCAGTCATCTAAAACGGTATGGTTAAAGGTACCTTGCACGCAAGATTGGTTAAACTCTTCTACAGTGTGACATAAGGTTTTTGCGTCTAGCCCGATTTTTTCGGCTAACTCTTGAATGCTGTTTGCTTTTACACCCGTAAACACAGGTGGCATAAAGCGACCAATTGCTTTTGAGTCGATAATCGAATAGGCAATTTGCTGAGGCTGTTTAGCAACAAGACGGCCCCAAATCGCATAACGTTTTGGCCAGAAGTCTTCGCCTTCATCGTAAAAACGCTCGGCTTTGTTATTGACCACAATACCTAGTGAAACACAGTCAATACGGGTACAAATGCCGCCGTCATATAACGGTGCTCGTGCATCTACAGCGACGCAATGCGATTGCGATGGATCACCAATAATATCGGCGCCTTGATCTATCATAAATTTGAGTAAGTTGCCTTGATTAAAACGAGTGCCACGAATAATGAAATTATCGGCAGGCCATTCGCCGTTTTCGTTTTGTCCCCATGCTTCTCTTAACCATTCCAGATTTGACTCAAAACCACCTGCGGCCAATACACAGCTTTTTGCTTTAAACACACGACCATCTTCCGCAATTGCGGCTTCAAAATGCCCTTGGTTTAACTTTAGGTCTTTAATTTTTGTGTCGTATAAAATTTCGATGCCAAGTTCTTGGGCACTTCGATAGTAGGCATTAATGAGGGCTTTACCGCCACCCATAAAAAAGGCATTGGTACGTGCAACATGCAAAGCGCCTGAGAGCGGCGGCTGAAAATTCACGCCATGTTTACGCATCCAGTCACGGCAGGTCGCCGTGCTACGAATCACTAGACGGGCTAAGTGTTCATTGGTTTTTCCGGCAGTTACTTTAAGCAGATCTTGCCAATATTCTTCTTCTGAGTAGGCATCGACCAATACATCTTGAGGAGCATCATGCATGCAGCGAAGGTTACGGGTGTGTTGTGAGTTACCACCACGCCATTCTTTAGGTGCTGCTTCTATGACAAGCACAGAAGCGCCTCTTTCCTTTGCTGTGAGCGCGGCACACAGTGCGGCATTCCCACCACCAATTACAATCACATCATGCATGGATTTCTCCCTTTCTCAGCTAGGGCTAATGTAGCTTTAAAAGGGAAGGTGAAGTGAGAGGCTAAGCTTGAATGGGTGTTTAGTAAAAATAAACACTAAGCGCTTAAGTGTTTATGAGCTCCGCACCGGGCCAGCGTTTTTCATTAATTAAGTTGGTCACACAGGCACGAATCACCACCTTAGTGGCTAAAGTGGCAGGCGAGAGCTCTTCTTCAGAAAGACTAATTAAATAGTTAATACGCTCAATGGCAGGCTCTACAACGCGTAGCAAACATAAGTCTTGTCTTGAGTTTAATGATGCACCCGCAGGTTGGATGGTTGCCATTTCGAGTTGACAGATGCTTTCCATTAACAAATGTAGCCCATCAATTTCATAGGCCACTTTAAGCTGATGAATTTTCTGTTCGAGCAACAAACGCAGCCCATGCCGTTGGCTCGGTAAAATAAGCGGAAGTTCTTTAAGCTGTGGATGAGTAATCGTTTGAGTGTCGATACAGCTTTCAAGTTGGTACTGATTCAGCACTTCTTTCGGCGCGATTAAAAACATTTGTTCTTTGACTAAAGACTGTATGGCCCACTGCGGGTCGACATCGTCACTAAAGATGATTGCAACATCTAGCTGTCTTGCATTAACCAATGCCTTGAGGTCACCAGACAAGCCCTCGATTAAACGGACTTTAATGTCGGGGTAACGGTTTCTCATGAGTTTTAAAAAATGCGTGCCAATAACCGCCGCAACACTGGGTGAAAATCCCACGGTGACATGACCACTTAAACGTGAAGAATGCGCAGAATCTACGGCATGGTCGAGGTGCCTAAGTGCAAGTTGAACTTGTTGAAAAAAAGCTAAACCCGCAGGGGTAGGAACTGTCCCAAGGGCGGTACGTTGTAAAAGGCGAATGGAAAGCTCGCTTTCTAATTTTGAGATTTGCTGACTTAATGCGGAAGTTCCAATATCAAGATTTTTTGCAGCTTTACCCAAGCTTCCTGACTCGATGACCGCAATAAAATACTTTAATTGTTTGAGTTCCACGGCAAATACTACTTTAACCTTTATTGATTATTCTACACTGGTTTATCTCTATACATTTTGTTCTATTACGCTGAGTAAACCACCAAAAGAGTAAAGGCAACATCACCTCAAGACGTTGCCTTTTAGAGCTTTTATTGTTTAACCTGCTCAAGACCCTGTTCTTCAATAATTTGTGTAGCCTGTGGCGATTTCACAAATTTGATTAACTCTTTTGCAACCTTTTCATGTTCAGAGTTTTTACCAATGCCCGCTGCAAACACAGTGACTTTTTGATAAGGCGCAGGAATTGGACCGACTAAATCAACTTGACCATATTTGCCAGTAAAAGGTTTGATTTCACTAACTTGCTGGAAACCAATATCAAACTGACCTTCAGCAATACGTTTTGCAACGCGGTCACCGACCACTTTTTCTGCTTTACTAGAAATCACTTTGTACTCGACAGGTGGGAAGCTTGGGAAAACATCTTTTTCAAGATGTGTACCGCTTGCACTTGCTGAATAGCCGATGTGCTTGGCATTTAATAAAACTTTTTCAAATTTTGCCGCAGAGCTAATGTCTGGTTTTGGGGCACCTTTAGGCACAGCCATGCCAATGCTTGAGTTCACTAAAGCACTTTGTGAATTAGGGTTGACATAACCTTTTTCTGCAAGCTTGTTCAGTTCAGGCGCAGCCAACACCACCACATCAAAATGTTCACCACGATCGAGTCGATTTGGAATCGCAGTTGGCGACGCACCCATTGATGAACCAGATGAGAGGTGAACCGTGTGACCGGTTTGCTTTTCAAATATTGGAATGAGTTTTTCCATAGATGAATAGAAACCGCCTGAGCTAATCACTTCGAGTGTATCTGCGTTGGCAAGGGTTGAGCCTAAGCCTGCACCAGCTAGGCAAATGGTCATGAAGATAGGGGACTTTTTCATAGTATCTCGCTTTAATGATAGGAGAGCACAGTACGGCTGCAACACGCGCCGTACTGTTCATTAAAATTTCAGGTTAAGTCGTTGTTGTTTTAAGCGCTAACCTTCGCAGGTTCAGCAATTGGGTCTGCATTCTTCTGCTTAGAACCACGGCATAAATACAAGCTTGAGATTAGGCTACATACTGCTGCTAACATCAGCCAGAATGCTGGGGTACTTGCGTTACCTGTGTTTTCGACAAGATAAGTACAAGCCATGGGTGTCATGCCACCAAAAATAGCTGCTGCAAGACTGAATGCTAAAGAGAAGCCGACTGTACGTACACGTTTTGGCATCACTTCGGCCAGTGTTGCCACCATGGTTCCGTTGTACATACCAAAGAAGAACGAGAAGTAAGCAAGTGTAATTAAAAGATTTGTGAAACTAATATCGCTCACTAACCAGCTTAAAACGGGGTAAGTGGTAAAGATGGCAAGTGTAGTAATACCGACTAAAACAGGACGACGGCCAATTTTGTCTGAAAGTAAACCACCCATTGGCAACCAGAAGAAATTCGACAAACCAACAAACACAGTCGCTAAAAGGCTATCTGTTACCGACATTTCTAAAGTACGTTTTGCATACACCGTGGTGTAAACCGTAATGAAATAGAAAGTGGTTGTGGTCATGGCACTCATCATCATGCCTGCGAGTACAATGCGCCAGTTGCTCGCAAGTGTGCTGAAAATCTCTTTTGAAGATGGATGATTCTTTTGTGCTTTAAAGTCTTCGGTTTCTTCCAAAGTGCGGCGGAATAAGAAGATTAAAGGAATAATCAAACAACCGATTAAGAACGGAATACGCCAGCCCCATTCGCCCACTTGAGCAGTCGTTAAAATGGTGTTGAGCCAGTAGCCAAGTAATGCAGCAAACACAACCGCAATTTGTTGGCTGCCAGACTGCCAGCTTGTGATAAATCCGCGGTTTTTATCGGTTGCGATTTCAGCTAAATAAATAGAAACACCGCCAGATTCAACACCTGCCGAGAAGCCTTGTAACAGGCGTCCAATCACCACCAAAATTGGCGCAAGAATACCGATTGTTTCATAACCCGGCACAAAGGTAATTAAGATGGTCCCGATTGCCATAAGGCTTAAGGTCACAATGAGACCTTTACGTCGACCGACTCTGTCGACATAAGCGCCTAAGAAAATAGCGCCGAGAGGACGCATAAGAAAGCCCGCAGCAAACACGGTAAATGTCATCATTAAAGAGACATATTCATTTTCAGAGTGGAAAAATTTTGCTGCAATATAAGTGGCATAGAAACCAAAAAGAAAAAAATCGTACTGTTCTAAAAAGTTGCCACTCGTTACATTTAATATTTTTTTAAAAGTAGCCCTACGGTTATTCACGACATCCATTGGAGACCTCCTTGGTCTGACAAAATGGAAACATTCACGATCTTCAATAGAGGGCCTTAAATCGACTCATTCAATAAACCTAAATAGCAAATGGGTTAGAGATGAGATTTAAAGATGCCCTTCGTAGAAAATGTGATGCCTTGTTTCCAGTTCAAACTACACATCTATAATTTGATAAACAGAAATTCACTTATCATTCAGATGAAAATGTAATCTTAAAAAGCAGGAGGGAGTGAGAGGACAAAATTAATTAGGTCTTTAATAAAACTAATGACCCTTTATAAAATAATTTCAGAACATGGCCAGATTTGATTTTGAATCAGCTCTTTTACACAGGCTTTAATGGCTGACTTAGCTGCGAGTGCCGCTGGTGATAATTCCTCTTCGGCAAGGCTGACCAAGTAATTGATTCGCTCAACTTCAGGGTCAATCAGTTTTAGTAATTGAAGCTTGTGTTTGTACTCTTGAAGGCAGGCACTGCCGGGACGAACACTAGCAAGGTCAAGGTGAATCAGACTGTCCATGAGTAAGTGCAGGCCATCAATTTCATAGACGACATTGAGTTGTCCAATCTTGTGCTCAAGCAGTTTTCTTAAACTGTGACGCTGACGTGGCAGTACTAAAGGAATATCACCAATTTGTTGAGACCGAATAATGCCGCTTTTGATGCACTCAGTAAGACCGTATTTTTCGAGCACTTCTTTTCGTGCCATTAAATACATTTGCTCGCGTACCAGTGGTTGTATGGACCATTGTTTGTCAATTTCATTGGTAAAAATAATAGCGATATCAAGCTGACGTGAATTAATCGACTGAATCAGGTTACCCGACAGTGTTTCCACAATTTCTAGGCGGATATCTGGATAGCGTTCAGACATTAGTTTCATTAAAGGGATGCCAATTAAAGCGGTAATGGTCGGTGGAAAACCAAGACTCACATGACCTGAAAGCCGTGCCGAATGAGCAGCATCTACCGCAAAATTAATCTGCCGCAAAATAAGTTGAGAATGTTTTAAAAAGGCGAGGCCTGCTGGGGTCGGCGTAACACCAAAAGCATTACGCTGTAATAAGCGAATACTTAGCTCTTGTTCTAACTTACTAATTTGTTGACTGATTGCTGACGCGCCGACATCGAGTTTTTGAGCTGCTTTTCCAATGCTGCCTGCTTCAACGACCGTCAAAAAATACTTTATTTGCTTGATTTCCATAATAAATGTCTTTGCTCATCATCCTTGATTTATAGAGATATGAAGGATTGGGAAATCTATCATGCGCTTTAATATTAACAGCAATAAATACAAAAGTTTCTTAAAAAATTATCTGAAAGTTTTAAATCATCATCGTCTTTAATCTTGAGTTCAAAGGGACTTATCTCATTTTACAGAGGTAATCCTATAATTTTTAATATGGCATCCACAGTCAACGAATTGGCGTTTTCGGCTAAGCGCATTACTCAAAATCTAAATAAAGTGAATAATCAAAATAAAAAAATCCAGGATGGATCCATGATTTTTGTCGTAAGAAATAGAACATTAGTATTGGGAATCGCTTCAATTTGTACAAGTGGATTACATGCTGCTGCATTTGATAAAACAGGCCAATCCATATCAGCATTTTTACAACCGGGAAATTACTTTGAAGCCAGTTTAGGCGTGACAGATACGGATTTAAAAGGAGTGGAATCTGGTACGAACCCTTCACATCAACCAATTTCTGATATCGCTAATACAGATTATCGGCCAACTGCGGCTTTAAAGTTTCAGATTGCACCGCAGTATTCATTTGGGTTGCTTTACGATCAACCTTTTGGAGCTGACACAGAATATTCTGGTGTAAATGGCTTTGTCGCAACGCCGAAAGACACAGTTATGCTTCCCGGTATTACGACTACAAGCCTTGCAAATGCGACTTCTGGTCAAGTTCCCACAGGAAATGCAAAATCGGAATTTGATATTCAAAGTTTCAGCTTCATTGCCGGATATCAGCCTAATAAAAACTGGAATATTTTTGCAGGGCCGGTTTATCAAACCTTCAAAAGTCAGGTCAATTTAAGAGGCAATGTATTTAGTCTTTATAATGGCTATGACTTTCAAACTAAAACTGTGGGCGATTGGGGCTGGTTAGCTGGACTGGCTTATCAAATTCCTGAAAAGGCCGTTAAAGTTTCGCTTACCTATCGCTCTGCCATTACCCACAAAGTAAATGCGACTGAAAATGCACCGTTAATTGATATGTTAACGACTCAGCAAGGACGCGATTTAGTTAGCCAACATCTCGACTATATGATTTCTATCGGGCAAATGACCGAGCAAAAGAAAAACTATTTAAATCATATTATTTCAGAGTTACCTCATGGCGAAGGGTCTGGTACAACCAAATTTAAATCGCCAGACTCAGTGAATTTGGAGTTTCAAACCGGTTTACGTCAGGGAACTTTATTGTTCGGAAGTTTACGTTGGGTAAATTGGAGTGATTTGGCGCTACAACCTTATCGTTTTGGTGAAATTTCAAGAATTATTGGAGTATTAGCAACACCAAGCCGTCCTGAAGGGCTTAATTTAGTTCGTTATGATGAAGATCAATGGTCTTTAAATTTAGGACTAGGACAACGTTTTTCGCCTAAATGGTTAGGTTCTGTGTCGGTCGGTTGGGACTCAGGCGTAGGCGATAAAGTTTCAACGGGCGGCCCAACAAATGGATATTACAATTTAGGAATTGGTGCTCAATATAGCCCAACATCACAATACTTTATTTCTGGTGGTGTGAAATATTATTGGCTGGGTGATGCAAAAGCTCAGCTTGGAGCACAGGCGGGTAGTGATTATTATGTGGGTGAGTTTAAGGACAACTACTCGATAAGCTATGGTTTAAAAATTGGATATAAATTTTAAAATTAAATCATTCATTTATAAGGTATTAACTATATGAATAAAATCATCAAAAACAGCGTATTTATTGGTCTAACAACATTTTTTGTAGGTTCTGGAACAACCCTTCATGCAGAAGCAAGCCCAACAACTTTGCCAGCGGTTTCGCAAAAAGCGTTAACCATTATTGATGGCCAAACAGAATGGTTAAGTAAGGTCTATAAAGACATTCATGAGCACCCAGAATTGGGGTTTATGGAAACCCGCACCTCAGCTATTGTTGCCAAAGAGCTTAAATCATTAGGGTTTGATGTTAAAATCGGAATAGCAAAAACAGGCGTGGTCGGCATTTTGAAAAATGGAGCGGGACCAACAGTCATGTACCGTGCTGACATGGACGCCAATACTGTTCAAGAAGCAACTGGTTTACCATATGCAAGTAAAGTGCGGGTAAAACTCGATGATGGAACCGAAACACCTGTTGCACATATGTGTGGTCATGATGCACATGTGACATGGATGCTCAGTATGGCAAAAACCATGGTGGCTTTGAAAAAGGAATGGAGCGGAACCATTATTTTAGTGGCACAACCTGCTGAAGAGCCTATAACGGGTGCTAAAGCAATGGTGACTGATGGTTTGTGGACGAAATATAATTTACCCAAACCCGATTATTTCTTTGCAGTTCATACTACACCAGCGCCTGTTGGAGTGGTCATTAATGCACCGGGACCACGCATGGCTGGAACCGATCAGCTTGATGTACTATTTAAAGGTGTAGGCGGGCATGGCTCATTACCCATGTTAACCAAAAACCCAATTAGCATGGCTGCAAATGCGATTACTCAATATCAGACTATTATGGGAAATACAGTTGATCCACAACAAGCAGCAGTTTTATCAATTGGCTCGATCCAAGCTGGAAATTCGAATAACGTGATTCCTTCGACTGCATTGGTCAAGATGAACTTACGCTGGTTTGATCCAAAAGTGCGTGAAACCATGTTAAATAATATTAAGCTTATAAGTGAAGGCGCAGCCGAAATGCAGGGTATGGGTAAAGATCAATTGCCAACTTTTACATTCAAAGGTTCAAGCACGCCTGTAGTCAACAATAAAGAATTTTCTGCCCGTTTAAATGGGCCACTCAAAGCGTTATTAGGCGACAAACAGGTCTTAACCAATTTTCCTCCGTTTATGGGTTCAGAAGATGTTCACCATTTGTTAGGTGAACAAAAAGACATTCCGTTTAACTTTATGTTTATTGGTGTGGCAGATCCAGTTGTATTTGCAAATGCAGTAAAGCAAGGCAAATCAGCACCTTATATTCCGCATAGTCCTAACTATGTTGTAGATTTAAAAGCCTTGCCAGTCGGAGCTAAAGTCACCACAGTGTCGATGCTTGAACTTTTAAATAAAAAATAAAATGTTCATAAAAAAGATGCATATGAATGCATCTTTTTTATCTAAAATTTTTAGAAATTTAAGAACAAGACAGATGCTTTTCCCGATAGTGTAGTGGTGATAAATCCGTCCAGCGTCGAAAAGCACGGGTAAAACTACTCACATCGGTAAAGCCAAGAATATAGGCAATTTCGGTAATATTGTGGCTTGAATTTTTGATATAAGACAAAGCGAGCTCGTGCCGTGTATTGTCGAGTAGCTCGCTATAAGAGGTATTTTCTGCCGAAAGCTTGCGTTGCAGACTTCGTATACTTAAGCCTAAACTTTTCGCAACGTCTTGCTGTTGAAAGTCGCCTGTAGATAATTTTTCAATGAGTTTTACTTTCACACGAGCTAATATATTTTCTTTATCAAAGCGTGCGAGATAACGATTAATAATCTCATCATATTCTTGGGTGAGGCTAGGATTCCCACCATCTAAAGGCTGCTCTATGGTGGCTGTGTCAAACACAATCATGTCTTTGGGTGCATTAAACACAATCGGGGCTTTTAAAATACTTTGAAAAGTTTCTAGATCTTCAGGTTCCGAGCGTCTCATTTCAATGCGTAATGGTGAAAAGACAGAACCTTGTAACGCACGACTTGAACGAATAAAAACAGAGATAAAAGCATCGATAGATTCGGGTTGAACTTCGTCGGGAACATGAATCACAAAATAATGATTTTTCCCCTCGCCATAAAATTCGAGTTCAGGAATGTCGGTCACTATACGAAAGTAACGAATAATTCTTAAAAACATCTCTTTTAAGGTCGTGCTGGTAATCAGAGAATGGCCTAACACATGAAATGTATTTTGATTGACTTGGCTGGCAACTTTAAGGCCAAAGCATGAGTCCTGAGTCGCTTGAACGGCTAATTTCCATAAATTTGCTGTGTTTTTTAACGAATAGCGCGCATCTGGATCGTTTAGGGCCTGAACATCTAAACCTGCTTGTTTTAATAAAGGTTGACTATCCACACCTGCTTTCTCAAGCGCTTTTTGAATCGCTTTAACCCAGCTAGCCAGTGCCGTTGCTGTCTGTGGCATGTTATATCCTATAACTTGTGACTCATATTCCTCACCTCATTATAAAAGATTTCAAAAATAAAAGATCTTTTGTTTATCTCTGCTTTTTACATTTTGGCATCTATGGCTAATAGATTGGCGTTTCGAGTTAAGCATACAAAGGTAGATATAAATAAAGTAGGAACATGAGAAAACTGAGGAATAACGGATGACCTACATATATAAAAATCCCGCTGGAATGACTGATAGCGAAAAAACGGAACACATTAAAAAAGTGGTCACGGCAGAAGGTGTGGCTTTACGCAAGCGCCATCCCATTTTGAACCATCAAAACGCGATAGGGACGATGATTCTATTTGTTTCCCTCGTTGGAATGATTGCTACGGGCGTGCTCTATATAAATCATCAGCTTTCAGCGTGGTTCGCAATTCCAATGATTGCGTTTTTTGCATCTCTTACCCATGAGTTAGAACACGACCTCATTCACTGGATGTATTTTAGAAAAAAACCATGGGCACATCATTTAATGATAGGCTTAGTCTGGTTAGCTCGCCCAAGTACCATTAACCCATGGAAACGCCGTGAGCTTCATTTTAATCACCATAAAAATTCAGGCACTGAAGTTGATTTAGAAGAAAGAGCGTTAACCAATGGAGAGCAGTGGAGCATTCGCCGACTCGTCGCGATCGGTGACAATGGTTTTGCAGTTTTGCTACGCATTATTGCTGCAAGCAATTGGACTGTTAGAAAAGTTATTTTTAAACGTGCGTTTTTAGCTTATTTTCCACTTGGAATTATTCATTGGTCTCTTTGGTATATCTTTTTAGGCTTCCATGCAGTTGATATGATTTCAAGCTTGGCAAATGCACCGATCGCATGGTCAGCTACAACCCTAAATGTTATGCATGTGATTAATGTTCTAACTGTGGTGTGGATTGCACCAAATGTGCTGCGTACTTTCTGTCTGCACTTTGTGACAAGCAATATGCATTACTACGGTGATGTTGAATTGGGCAATGTGATTCAACAAACTCAAGTGTTAACGCCGTGGTGGATGATGCCGTTCCAATTGTTTTGTTTTAACTTTGGTTCGACGCATGCCATTCATCATTTTGTAGTGAAAGAACCATTCTACATTCGACAAATGACTGCGCCCGTTGCCCATAAAGTCATGCGTGATATGGGTGTTCGATTTAACGATGTCGGAACATTTAAACGAGCAAATCGTTGGAATGTAAATAATTTATCTGAATCGAATACTTAACAAATTGATTCTTAGCTCGCTTGAATGGACTGAGTTCTACAGATAAGACTCAGTCCACAATCTACAGTCTCTTAAAATTCATTGGCTTTATTGAAACCGAGTAAAAAGAAGAATCACACCTAATGCACATAAAATTGAACCAATCACCTTATTAATTTGCACTTGCTTAGCTAACATTTTTTGCCTTAACAGCATGGAAGAAAAAAGCACAGCCACTAGTGAAAACCATACAAAATGTGCAAATGACATAAAAAATCCATAAGCCAAAAGAACGATTTTAGGCGTGGTTAAACTCACAATTTGAGTATAGGTGCTAATCACAAAGAGCGTAGTTTTCGGGTAGGAATTATAGAAATCACACACCAGATTTCGCCTAGTTCTCAGAAAAATCCTGACATTAATCTCAAGAAACTTAAACGCAGGCCAGACAAATATGTCAAGGAAATTGAACCTATTCCAAATCTTAATTTATTTCCTGAGCGGGAGGACTCTTAATGAGAAATGGAATTTTATTAATTACTTTACTTTTAGTCGGCTTTACAGCTAATACAATCAACACAAATATTGAAGTTGGTATTTGTGTTAGAGCACTATGAAAAAAAGCCGTATTATGCGGCTTTTAATAAATTTCAAATGCCTCTTTTGAGAAAATTAATTGAAGGCTAATTTCTGCAGATGGATATTCATCACCTCTAAAATTGGCAAGCAATCCATATTTGTTAACTAGCTTTTCAAGAGCAGGGTAAATGGTTGCTAACCAAGCGATGCACATAATTTCATCATGAGACATATACATTCGAAGGATTTGAATTGACTCACTTATATATTCTTTCGCAGAATTTTCCTCAATATAGTAAATTAAATCAATAATATAATTGACGTATAAACTTCTTTCAAATGGACTTCCCAAGTCATCATTTTTAGACCAGTAATATTGAAAAGTTTCATTTAATATAAAATCAATATAATTAATTTTATTTGTCTCATTCATATCTTCGAAATTGATATTTTCAATTGTGTCTAAAAAGAAATTTGCAAAAACTTTAAGAATCTCAATACCATCGAAATCTTTATATTTCATGGATTGTATCCTTCTGTTTTTTTCTTCTAGTAAATTAAAAAGAATTTGATTAAAGTGCTGGTGTTTAGCATCTTTAATTTGCTGTTTTAAAAGCTTTGCTTGTTGCTTGGTAATTTTTCTTTGTTGTTTCGCAATTTTGTTACTATGTCTTATTTCTTTTTGCTGATCTCTAATTTCATTACCTTGTAAATATAAAGAAAGAATAAGAAAAGCAAATGCCAAGCCACTAAATAGTGTATTTAGTGCACCATAGCTATCTCCATAAGTTCCATATTTTTCACCAATTTTTTGAGCAATAGTTTGTCGATCACCTGGCTCAAAAACAATGTCAGATGCTGGTCTATATGGTATTTCAACAGGAGTATTAAATTTATCAAACCATTGCAATACTGAGGGAAAATAGGCCCAAAGCATTACAAAACCAATTACAAGTAAAAAGAAAAGAAAAATTATACTGTAATGCCAGATTTTATCCTTTTTAGATTTTTTGCTCTTATGCATATTAATAGCCATGTAAACTTTTGTATCTATATAGCATAGCAATAAATAAAGATTTTTTAACGGTGTCTATTGATTTTAAAAAAGCCGCTTTTAAGCGGCTTTTTTAAAATCATATACATGGATAATCAAAAATTTCAGGATTTTCCTTCTTCAAAGATTCTTGCCATTTAGGTTGTTGTTCTTTTAGCCAGTTATTTAAATCTGGTATTTGTTCAATATTACGCTTTACTGACTTTATATAAGTTGGGTTAGTAACAAACTTACCCATTAAACATAAAGTATTTAGAGGTATCGGCTCAACAGTTTTTTCAAGTTTGTAATTTGAACTTGCTTGGTCATCATATCTTTTTAATAAACCAAGTTTAAATATTGCGTCTTCATACATTTGTTTAGTTAAGGCCGTAGGTGCTTCTTTTGAAACCAGTGCATAAGTACCAGCATCAATATTATAAGCTGTAGGTAAAAATCTAGCTTGGAGATCTAGTTCTTCTTGAGGACTTGGTTTTGCACTGCACGCAGTTGTAAAAATAGGCAAAAGACAAACTAGTAAAAGTTTCTTCATTTTAAAAAATTCCTTCGATTTCGTCCGGATATAATTCTTGTGCAGCTAAGGTTTTTAACATAGTTGGGTTGTAGTCTTGGTCAAAGTTCTGTTGATACATTTTTCTATTTATTACAGTACCAAAACCATTATTTCGTGAAATATTAAAAGCACCAGTCATAATATTCTCAATTCTTAAATCATCAATAGCGCCTTTAAGACTTATCAAATCCTCAATGGCAAATGTTGTTCCAAATCTAGTGGCAAAAGCATTACTTTGGAAAATTGCGACTAATACAGCTGCCTCTTTTTCATAATGTTTTCTTAAATAGTGCTGAAATTTGACATACATCCCTGTATGAAAACCTGTAGAGATTAAAACGTCTTCATTTAATTTGGCGATGTCGTATTCCATCCCAAATCTTACAGCAAGTAAAAACTCTAATTTATTTCTTCTGAGTGCATATTCCCATTGCTGTGCTGACATCATAAATGTGTAGGGCATTGCAATTGGACGGTCAAATTGGAAATAACACAAAGGCTTAGGTACATTACAGCTTTCGACTTTTGATGGATAACCATCCCAAGCTTTGCTATTTGGTGGAATATTTTTAGTAATTGGTTGATTACCCATAATTCTTACTCCAGCGGTGGCATTGGTTCTGATAAGTCTAGGGTTTCGATTTTGACTTGTTCAGGCTTAACACCTGTTACAGTAAGCTCTGTTTTTCCAGCCTTATTTGTTTTCCCTTGAATTTTTTCACCAGTTGGAAGTGTTAGCTCGTATGGAAAGTCTGTTAATGGTTTACCTGTTTTCGGATCCTTAAAGTGGAAAACAACACTATTTTCTTTTTCTGTATTTTGAACAAAACTATCGTTTGTTGCAGAGCTTCCCGAGCCACTGGAACTGCCTTGATCACGTACCCATAAACTTTGACTTGGTAAGAATGTTGCACCGCAGCTGGCTTTGTCACCAGCCACAATAATTGCTCGGCCATTAATAACAACAAGAGGACTACTTGATAGGGCTGTAACTATGACTTTACATTTAGGGCAGAAATGAGTCATACCCTCAACATGAGCTGCTTTACCATCAATTAAATATGTACTATCACCAGTACTAACTATCCCACCATGATCTGTAGTATTGCCAATAACGATTGCTGGCTTCATAAATTTTTACCTAAATTATTATTCATCTTTAAGTTCATCTAAATTAATTCTTTTCATTTCTAAAATCATTAACGCATGTTTTTTTCTCTGCATATAGCGCATAAACAACCACCCTAAATAAATTTGAATAAAAACAAAAGGTATAATTACAAAAACAGTTAATAATACATTTTCCCAAGAAACCTTTTCAGGCTTCATTAATAAAGGTAACGTAAACAAAAGATATGAAAACATTCCATTTATTACGAAAATAATTTCGCCAATTGTATAGTTTCTATGGGCTTTTTCATGATCTATTGGCTCAGCTGATTCTAGCTCTTTCTTTTCTCTATTAAATTTCAAAAATTTAGAACTGTTTTTGTACATACTACGAAAACTATTTTGATCCTCAAACCCATTTACATAATTAAAGAATCCTAAGTTGTTTTCGGGTATTTTATAAAAGCTTTTATATTCTAAGACCTTCTTTTTATACCTAAAATATTCTTTTTCTTCATTTGAATATTGAGGTGAATCAATTCTTTCATCAATCCTTTTTAAATCTCTATTTTTTATAGTTGAATACAGCTTATAACCGCCTTCAAAAAATTCATTTTTTTTAATGTAATTAATAAGGTAGATAAGAAGTAAAATGCCAGTAAGTGTATAAATATATGGTTGCCCAAGAATTTTATTTTCTAAAATAAGTTTATAGAGTTCTGTCACTAATTTCTCCTACAATAAAATATTGATTGTTAAAAAGCCGCAATTAGAGCGGCTTTTAATAGAAGTGAGTTTACTTAAAATACTATTAGGCAATCCCAGCTTTAGGGTTTGAAATAAAATCAGTAATTAATTCGAATAAACATCCTTTTTCTATTTTCATTGTTATCAAATCGCCATTAGTCAAATTCTTATGTAAATGATAATCAGCTTTAACACGAATACTTTTAAAGTATCAAATTTTAATGCTATTTGATCGAAACGCTTATCACCAATTTCTTCTGCAATTAATTCACAGGCAATTTTAAATTTTTCATGAGTGGTTCCACTAGCTGCTTCTAGGAATTTTGCATGGTATTCTTGAAGCCATCTAAATACAATATAATAGATTTTTGACGACCAGTACATTTTCTTAAAATATATTCGGGGTGAGTTACAGATGGAGGGGCGTTTTTTTTAGCTGTTTTATTTAAAGTAAAATTATTTAATTAATTGAAAGTAATACTAAATATTTAAAATAATTAAGGTGCTGTGTGAGCGCCATATATTGAATTTCTGCTGTCTAAAATTCCCTAAGATGAAAAATATTTAACTTCATACTTCTTTATTAAACCCTAAACATGAATTTTACTCAGTTTTGAATGAGACTAAATCATTTTTATTCATGTTCTGATTGCGGTATAAATCTATTCACGCTCTGAAGCGTTCCAGTAATTCAGTTTTGATAAGACCAAAAGGCACAAATCTGACAAGGCTGGAAAGTTTAAAAAGAGCTCGAAATATTTTTAGGTTTATCTCAGAAATTAGGGTACTGATCAAAATGAGTAAAGAATTTACATTTACGATTAAGAGTATTTGTTTCGATGAAAACTATCGTCCAGCAGACAATACGCGTATTACAACCAACTTTGCTAACTTAGCGAGAGGGATGAGCCGTCAAGAGAATCTGCGCAACACATTACAGATGATTGATAATCGTTTTAATGCTTTAGCTCATTGGGACAACCCTAAAGGCGACCGTTATGGCGTTGAACTTGAAATCATTTCAGTTGAAATGAATGTTGATGCTGCAAACCGTACAAGCGCGCTTCCTTTAATCGAAATATTGAAAACCAATATTGTTGATAAAAAGACCAATGAACGCATTGAAGGCATTGTGGGCAACAACTTCTCGTCTTATGTACGTGACTATGATTTTAGTGTGCTGTTGTTAGATCACAACAAAAACAAGTCGACTTTTAGCACACCAGAAAACTTTGGTGAATTGCACGGTAACTTATTTAAGAGCTTTATTAACTCTGACACTTACAGAGCAAACTTTAAAAAAGCGCCAGTGATTTGCTTAAGCGTTTCAACCACTAAAGTGTATCACCGCACTGAAAATGAACATCCAGTTTTGGGTGTCGAATACAAGCAAGAAGACTATTCACTCACTGATGAATATTTCCAAAAAATGGGCTTAAAAGTTCGCTATTTCATGCCTAAAAACAGTGCTGCACCTTTGGCGTTCTATTTCACTGGTGATTTGCTGAGTGATTACACCAACCTTGAGTTGATCAGCACCATCAGCACCATGGAATCGTTCCAAAAGATTTACCGCCCTGAAATTTACAACGCAAATTCAGTTGCTGGAAAATCTTATCAGCCAAGCTTGAAGAACGAAGATTACTCACTTACTCGAATTGTGTATGACCGTGAAGAACGTAGCCGCCTCGCTATTGAGCAAGGGAAGTTTGTTGAAGAGCAATTTATCAAACCATACCAAGCGATTCTTGAGCAGTGGTCTGCTAATTACGCTCTTAATTAATTAACATATAGGTCATTGATCATGAAAAAATTATTACCGACTTCAACGGCTGGCAGCTTACCTAAACCGTCTTGGCTTGCAGAACCTGAAAAGCTTTGGTCGCCTTGGAAACTTGAAAATGAAGGCCTACTTGAAGGTAAAAAAGATGCACTACGTTTAGCGTTGCACGAACAGCGCCTTGCTGGCATCGACATTGTGAGCGATGGTGAACAAACCCGCCAACACTTTGTGACCACGTTTATCGAACACTTAAATGGCGTCGATTTTGAGAAGCGCGAAACAGTTCGAATTCGTGATCGTTACGATGCAAGCGTACCGTCTGTAGTAGGTGCGGTGTCTCGTCAAAAGCCTGTGTTTGTTGAAGATGCTAAGTTTTTACGTCAGCAAACTGATCAACCAATTAAGTGGGCATTACCTGGCCCAATGACCATGATTGATACGCTTTACGATGGTCACTACAAGAGTCGTGAAAAACTTGCTTGGGAATTTGCAAAAATTTTGAACCAAGAAGCGCGTGAGTTAGAAGCTGCTGGTGTAGACATCATTCAGTTTGACGAACCTGCATTTAACGTATTCTTTGACGAAGTAAATGATTGGGGCGTTGCGACTTTAGAGCGTGCAATTGAAGGTCTTAAGTGTGAAACTGCGGTCCACATTTGCTATGGTTACGGCATTAAAGCCAATACCGACTGGAAAAAGACATTAGGTTCGGAATGGCGCCAATACGAAGAAGCTTTCCCGAAACTGCAAAAATCTAACATCGATATTATCTCGTTAGAATGTCACAACTCACATGTGCCTATCGATTTACTCGAACTCATTCGTGGTAAAAAAGTGATGGTCGGTGCAATTGATGTAGCATCTAACCAAATTGAAACACCAGAAGAAGTAGCGAACACTCTTCGTAAAGCGCTTCAGTTTGTAGATGCTGACAAGCTTTACCCTTGCACAAACTGTGGTATGGCGCCTCTTTCACGTGAAGTGGCACGTGGCAAGTTAAATGCTTTAACGGCAGGTGCAGAAATCGTTCGCAGAGAACTTACTGGTTATGATCTTACTGCTTAATATTTACCAATAAGTGGTATAAAGGGTTACTTTTTTGATGGCAGTTGATAATCAAACAAGTAACCCTCATTTTACTTACTACATGTAGTTCTAATCAGGACTCATGTCGATAAAGTACCTTCCTGATGGAGTTGGGCGGTATAGCAAACACTCAGGACAAGGTACGATTCAATTTAGGAATAATGTCATGGTTCAAGCAACAGACTTTAGAAATGCAATGTCTTTACTCACAAGTGCGGTTAGCGTTGTGACCACGGCAGGCATGTCTGGCCGTTTTGGATTTACTGCCTCTGCTGTTTGTAGTGTGACTGACACACCTCCGACATTATTAGTGTGTATGAACCAATCTGCGAGTTCACATGCACATTTCCTAGATAACAAAATCTTAACTGTGAATGTTTTAGGCGCACACCACGAACATATTTCAAAAGCATTTTCGTCTAAGCTCACGCCAGAAGAACGCTTTAAACATGGCGAATGGATTGAGTTAGAAACAGGTTCACCTGTGTTAGACGATGCGCTGGTCAGTTTCGATTGTGAGATTGAACAAATTCAACAAGTCGGCACACACACCATTCTTATTTGTCCGATTGTTGCGATTAAACAAAGCCAGCATGACCAAAGCTTGGTTTATTTTAATCGTGCTTATCATCAAGTGGGGCAGACCGAGATTGTCTAAATAGACTTTCCGCTGTGTAGTCGCACATTAAAAGTTAAAAGATAGAAATGAATAAGCATGGATCGCTTCACTTAATTTAAAAATACAATTAAATATAATATCTAAAATAATATTTAAGTTAATCTAATGAAAAATAATAATAAATTTAAATACTTGTCATAAAAGCTACATTGACACCTCTAAACTCTCGGATTATGCTTTGCCTGCTGGCCACATTGCCAGCCGGCTTTGACAGGCTGTTTTTTCGAGTACATTGAAAAGACTTGTTTTTTTTGATGTATACCCACTCGTCTCCCTTTTTGTAGCGGTAGGACGGAAGGGGGACGCCTTCGTGCGTGCTGGGTTCTCGAAAACCAGTCTGTCAACCCTCTTTCGTTCTGCCACCATAATTCCAAATGAATGCTTTGGCAGAACTCCCAAAATCTAGGAGTTGGCTATGCACATCCATCAATTCTTGGCACTCATTGCCAAAAGCTATAACGACACCACTTAATTCATCTTTAAACAGTTTGAAGGCTTAACCGCTTTTCAAGCTTTAAGTCATTACGGCTAAAAACTTATATCAACAATAAAACTTGAGATGCACTAAGCACCGTCTTGCGGCTTTGCTGTGCCTTTTTTTCTCCCAGAAAGGGCACAGGCTTTTATCTCATTTAGAAACAACAAAAATTTAAAACGGTAAAACTATGTCAACAAAAATATCTTCCAAAAAATTACAGGTTGTTCAAACCACCATCCAACTCATTACGACTTATGGGTTCCATAATGTAGGCGTAGACCTGATTGCTAAAGAAACCAAAATCACTAAAGGCACACTTTATAAGTATTTTTACTCCAAAGAACGCTTGATCGAAATGTGCATCATCTTTCAAAAAAGCCGACTGAAAGAAGAAGTGCTGGCAATTGTCTACTCACACCGCTACTCAAACGCAGTCGATAAACTCAAAGAAATTGTGCGTTTACATGTCGATGTAAATAGCCTTTACCACCTGTTGTTTAAGGCTATTTTTGAAATAAAACTGCTTCATCCAACGGCTTATCGCATGGCGGTTGAATATCGGAAATGGCTACTACGAGAGCTTTTTGATCTGGTTTTTAGTCTGGAAAGCACTGCATTTAATCCCGATGCCAACATGGTTTTAAACCTAATTGATGGCTTGATGCTACAAGTTTTAAGTTCAAATAGTGTGGATGAAAGGGATGTGGTGTTGGAGAGGTTTTGGGGGAGTGTGATAAAAATTTAGATAATAGTTACTACTTTTTTGAAGAATATATCAATATATAAAATTAATTAAGAATATCTTAACTATTATCCGGTTTGGATTGATTCAAATTAGAGGAAATCAAATTTTTATATGACAAAAAATATCCTTTATATATTTTTTCTTATAAATAGTTTTTTATCTAAATATAAGTGAAATGATGACGGATCTATTTAAATGTAAATTTTAATAATAAATTTAAAATTAAATAGTTTTATATTTTATGAAAATTTAGTTTAATTGCTTTGTTTTTTATTGAGAATTTCTCTATGAATTTAATTTATAGTGAAGTTTAATTTGAATAAAGCTATCTTAGCGACAAATTTTGTCGCCTATTGGTTTTTTCATCTAATAAAAAATCATTTTAATTGTTAATATCTTCAACTTAATTTTGTGAACACACAGGGGAAAATTATGTCTAACAATGTATGGACTACAACTATAATGTTTGATGAAAACTATCGGGTATTTGGTTTAACTTTTCCTGATAAGTTTGACTATCTTGAATTTTATAAACTTAAAGAAGATACAGCAGAAGAAAAAAAACATAGATTACAACTGCTTGATGCTCGAATAGAAATTACTAAACGATATCATTTAGCTGAAAAAATATTATCTGAAAATGCTCCTACTATTCTATATACCCATGGCTTTGGTAAAACAGTCCAATTACCAAGTTTTTTTCGTACTCAGGAAGGGTTTGTAATTCTGACAGAGGCATGTGCTAACGTACTTAAAAAATTTCGTTTGGGGCAGAGTGCTCTTTATCCATTATCTTTTTTTGATATTAAATTAAATGAACCAGTAAATGATCAAACATATTATTTTCTTAATATTGCTGAATTAAGAAGTTATTTATGTCCAGAATTTAGTACAGAAGAATTAACAAAATATAGGAATACTCGGCATAAAGGTTATCAACTTTTTGAGTTATACCATGCCGATTATGTGGATCATGCTATTGCCATAAAAAAGGAGGCTGTTGAATGTGATGTTGATTTATGGCGAGATCCTGAACTTGATAATTCAATTTTTATGTCTGATGAGCTTAAGAAAGCTTTAGATGACGCACAGCTTAGTGATGCTTGGCAATTATTTTTATGTGACCTGAAATAATAACAAAAAATAAATAATATTAGGAATAAATAAAATGGCAAATTCTTTCCAAGTACATCATATATTACCTGTTGAACTATTTAACTCTGAATTTAAAGATGAAATAAACAAAATATTAGGTAGTGATACCTCACGTGTTACGGACGATAAGTTTAAAAATACAGCTTTACAGTCATTTAATAATCGAATTGCTCTATATTCAGATGCTGATCGCGCTGAAATGGCAAAAGCGTTACAGGACAGTGGACATCCCATCTCAGATAATCCGATTGGTGCGACACAGCATTACACTAGTCATCCTGAGTATAATAAGGCTGTTAAACAATGGGTTAAAGAAATTATTATTGATTCTAATTTAACACCCGAACAAAAAAAACTGGCAATTTTTGATCTACAAGCAACGCTTAAAGAGGGATTAACCACAGGCGAAATTATATTACATGGTGATAACGCTAAACAAAGTATTAATGATTATCTAAATCAACATACTATAACGCTTGAGCAATTATCTAATCCTGATAGTGAGCGCTATAAGCAAGCTGAAACTAGATTGGAAATTCATGCCGAACATGACATAAAATATTCAAATGTTGCTAACGAATCAGTAAATGTAAATACTGAGGGTAAAACGAGTGCTGGAAATCAATTATTTACCAAAACTGCGATTGCTGAAGCTATTGAAATTATAAAAGCACAGTCGTACGACTCCATTCCTTTAACTAACTTAATGAAAAGTAATCTAGAAAAGTTAATTAATGGGGAAACATTGTCTGATTCAAGTAAAAAGCAAATCGTAGAAAATCTTATCCATGCTAAAGCTTATGCAAATGGCATAACCGAGAAACCACCTTCAGGTGTATATGAAAAATTGGTTAACTCATCTGCTGATCTAGGGCAGAATCAACAAAAAACCAATCAATTAACAGAATCTTTGAAAAACTCTGCTTTTTCAGATAGTGAAAAATCAAATATTCAAAGTGAAATTTCTAGGTTACAAGGTGAAAAATTAATAATTGATGCAGAGATTGTTAAAATTCAAGGTACCAAAGAATCCCTTAATGTTAATGCTGGAAAATTTGGTCAAGGCGGAGCTATAGACATTCAAGTCTTTGGGGATGCTCTTAATAAATCAATGCAAGTTGTAAATGGAACAATTGAAACAATTAGACAAGATACACAGCAAATTATTAAAAATAATATGCTTAATGTTGTTGATGGTCAAATTAACCTTAATCTTGAAATGTCAAATAATTTAGGCAAATATCTCAGTGAAAGTTTAATTGGTGGGAAAGTGGGTGCTGGTGTTATGGCGGCCGATTTTCTAAACAATACATTTGAAGGATTGGTGGTTGGACTTGAAACGGGAGATTGGCAGCCATTTCAAGAACAGGCAATAGAATATGGCCCACAAGCACTTGTTGGTACAGTTTTATTTGCAGCAGGTGCCGGGTTAATTCCTGTCGTAGCTGGTCTACTTGGCGTGCCTGTTTTAGGTGAAGTTGTTTTAGGTGGATTACTCGTCTACGGTGCTTATGAAGGTGGTAAAGCAGTTGGTGAGCTTTTACATAAAATTTATGATCACATTGTTGAAAATGGTATACCTGTTCCATTTGGTTTAGACAAAGTATTTGACCCGAATAATATTTCAAAATGGATGGATGATGTTACACCTGACTTTATTAAAGACTGGTTGGGTCTAAATCGTGAAGGTCATCACTATTACTATGATCCCCTGATTTTAGATTTAGATGGCGATGGTATTGAAACGATTGCTCATAATAAGCTAAATGGTGCGCTGTTTGATAATGATGCGGATGGTCTTAAGACTGCAACAGGTTGGGTAAGCCCTCATGATGGCTTATTAGTATTTGACCGTAATGCAGATGGTATTATTAATGATGGTACAGAAGTTTTTGGTGATAATACTTATTTAAAAAATGGTGAAAAAGCTGAACACGGTTTTGATGCTTTAGCTGATTTAGATACCGATAAAAATGGAAAAATTGATGCAAATGATGAAGATTTTGCCAAGTTAAAAGTTTGGAGGGATTTAAACCAAGACGGTAAAAGTCAAGAAAATGAATTGTTCGGTTTAGCAGATTTAGGTATCAAATCTTTAAATGTAGCCTATAACAATACTAATACCACCTTAGCCGGAAATAACATTTTAGTACAAGTCAGCTCGTATGAAAAAACCGATGGTTCTACCCTTAAAATGGGAGATGTTAATTTCAGTTTTGATTCAATTTATAGTGAGTTCACTAATAGAATTGAGGTAAGTAAAGAAATTAAAGATTTACCAGAATTAAAAGGATATGGACGAGTACGCGATTTGCATGAGGCCATGTCTTTATCTTCTGATTTGGAGCAATTGGTAAGACAGTACGAATCAGCAAAAACTTCAGAAGAGCAAAAAAGTCTATTACCTGAACTATTAAAAGCATGGGCGAAAACAGATCCGTCATACCATGAGTATACAGAAAGTCTGTGGGCTTCAATGGTAAGTTCAAGTGGTCAGGGGGTCGCAGTTGCTGGTGGTAATAGAGGGGCAACGATTAGTTTTGATCAAGTTGATCCCGCTGTTCAAGCTGCATTCAGCGCAGCTAAATCTAAAGTTGGTGTTATTGATAGTTTCTTAGGAACAAAAACTGAAAAACTGTTTTATATCGCTGAAAAAGATATTCTTAAGATAACTGAATCGATTAATAATATTTATTCGAATATCACTTTCTCTATTTATAAAGGTTTATACGGACAAACAGCCATTTATAAGAACTATGCTGATGAAATCCAGAAAGAATGGTTTTTGAAAGATAACGGTGATATTGGTTTTATTCTTAATTTTAAGAATGTTGAACAGTTATTCGAAAGTAAATTATCTATAGATATTAAGAATACTTTCTTTGAATTAGTTCAATTTACAGATCATATCAATAATACTTATGGAGATGTTCCTAAGAAAAACTATGCAAGTCTTGAGATTCTGTTTTTTAATTATTATGAAAAATTGAATGCAGATGAACTAAGAAGTTTAGAAAGTTTATTTAAAGAATATTCTGTTTCTATCAATATTTTTCAAGGTACAGATGCAGCAGATGTATTAAAAGGTACTAAAGGCAATGATAAATTAAAAGGTGGAGCTGGGAACGATACGCTTGATGGCGGTACAGGTTCAGACCTCCTTGAAGGTGGAGCGGGTAATGATATCCTCTATGGCGGAGCCGGAAATAACGTTTACCTGTTTGGTCGAGGAGATGGG
>NZ_VTDF01000017.1:0-27469 GCF_052824995.1 Acinetobacter sp. 1124_18A
TAGAAGAGTCCTTTTTATATGGGAGGGAAATTTCGAGTGCGTTCTGATTTAAAAATGAGCTTCCAGTCCTACATACGGGCCCTTAAATTCAAACTTAAGATCATTGTTATCGTAGTCTTCTAAATCAATATTGATTAATTAGATTACATTTTTATATGGAAACTTATTCTTTAAACTGGAAAAGTAAGTAGCATGAAAATTATAAAGAGTAAGACAAATGAAATATCAAGGAAGTTGTCATTGTGGTCAGATTAAATTTGTAGTGGATGGAGAGTTGTCAGAGGTTTTATCTTGTAATTGTTCAATATGTCAAAGGAAAGGCTCATTGCTTTGGTTTTTACCGAGTAACCAAATTAAAGTCTCTTTAGAAACCCTTGAAATTTTAGCGAACTATACTTTTAACAAACATGTGATTAATCATCATTTCTGTAAAAATTGTGGTATTCATCCCTATGCTGAAGGTAATTCTATTTTTGCTATTAATGTTAGATGCATAGATGACATAGATTTAGAAAAAATAAATTATTTTGATGGACGTTCAGCTTAATAAATATAAGGATTTATTCAATGACAGCAAAACAGCAACTAGCTCCAAAGCAGATAGAAATTTTAATTGAAATATTAAAAGATAGATTCGAAAAGAATTTGTATCGTCATAAAGAAATAAGATGGACTGAAGCGCAAACTAAACTAATTAAATCTCCTGAAAAATTATGGTCATTGCAAGAAATGGAGAATACCGGAGGAGAGCCTGACATTGTGGCTTATGACTCAAAGAGTGATGAATATTTGTTTGTGGATTGCTCTTCTGAGACACCGAAAGGTCGTAGAAGTCTTTGTTATGATCGAGAAGCTTTGGTGGCTAGAAAAGATCATCCTCCTAAGAATAGTGTAATCGAGGCGGCTAAAGAAATGGGAGTCGAGCTTCTTACAGAAGAGCAATATCGTGAATTACAAAATTTAGGGGAGTTTGATCTTAAAACATCAAGTTGGCTCAAAACCCCAGATGAGATTCGACAGTTAGATGGAGCAATTTTTGCAGATCGTCGTTATGGTCGGGTCTTTATTTATCATAATGGGGCGCAATCTTATTATGCTGCTCGTGGATTTCGGTGCTGTCTAAGAATATAGATTTTACAGTTTGATAAGAATTATTAGGTTTGATGTTTTATGCCAAGAAATTGGAGGTTCTTGCAACTTTTGATTGATGGTAAACATGACAAGATATGCTCTGGAATTAAATAAAAACACCAGGATATCTCTAAAAATGCAACCCAATCCAATTTACTATAATGAACAACATATTGCTTTTGCTGATAATGTTCGCCGATTTGTACAAAAAGAAATAGCACCTTTCGTTAATGAATGGGATGAAGCTGAGACATTTCCTAGAGATCTTTATAAAAAAGCTGCTGAGATTGGTTTATTGGGGTTAGGGTTCTCTGATGAATATGGTGGCATTCCTGATGCTGATCCATTCTATTCATTATTGGCTGGTATAGAAATGGCGAAGGCTGGGTCGGGTGGAGTGCATATCTCCTTGATGGTACACACAATTGGTGCTCCGCCAATTCAGCACTTTGGAAGTGAGGAGTTAAAAGCAAAAGTCCTTCCGAGTATTATTTCTGGTGAAAAAATTTCTGCTTTAGCTATTACAGAACCTGGTGGTGGTTCTGATGTTGCTGCATTACAAACGAAAGCCGTGCGTGATGGTGCTTACTATATTATCTCAGGTGAAAAGACATTTATCACATCGGGAATTCGTGCAGATTACTATACTGTTGCGGTGCGTACAGATCCAACTAAAACAGGTGCAGAAGGTATTTCAATGTTGTTAGTTGATGCACATAGCGACGGAATTACTAAAACACCTTTAAAGAAAATGGGATGGTGGGCTTCTGATACAGCTCATTTGCATTTTGACCAAGTACGAGTACCTGTATCAAATCTGCTCGGCAAAGAAAATGCCGGTTTTAAAGTCATTATGAATAACTTTAATATGGAGCGCTTTTTCTTAGGTGTAGTAGCTTATGGGTATGCATTAGTCTGTTACGAAGAAGCCGTAGACTGGGCACAGCAACGCAAAACTTTTGGTAAGCGATTAATTGATCATCAAGTGATTCGTCATAAATTGGTAGATATGGCAATGCAATTAACTTCAACACGGGCATTACTTGAAGAAACTGCATGGAAAATGACTCAGCCAAAATTACAAGGACCTGAGTTGGTGGCTCAAATTTCAATGCTAAAAAATGTTGCGACTCGTACTATGCAATTTTGCGCTGATGCAGCGGTACAAACGTTGGGCGGCATGGGCTTTATGCGAGGTACCAAGTCTGAACGTATTTACCGTGAAGTGAAGGTCAATATGATCGGTGGGGGCGCTGAAGAAATTATGAAAGATTTGATTAGTAAACAGTTAAGGTATTGATTGTATTCTATCTTATATAGTGCCTAAATTTTTCTTTAGATCGTCAAATATTATTGTTAGTACTTGACGATTTGTTAAGTTTTATCCTGATTGAATATGGTGTTCATAGACTTTCAATTCACTATCTAACAATAAAATTTTATCGTCACAGCTATAAATATATTTATGAGAATTTAATAAGAGTTTAGTATTCACTAAAGCCACTAACTTTTTATCAGCGATGAAACTGATTTCGTTACAAGGCTCATTCTTAGCAATTATAAAAGCTTTTTTAGTTATAGGTATTAATATTTCAATATTGGGCGTATTCAGCCCGAAAGAAAAGTTTTGCTCATCTTCCAGTGGATGATTTAATACAAATGGATTGTCACTAGTAATAATATATAAATCTGGCTCATTGATGACAAATAACTGGAAATATTTAGTTGTTAGATAGTTTTGTATTCTACTAAGAAGTTTTGTTTCAATTCTAATCAGATCTGTTTAATTAAAATTGAATTCATCCTTATTAGATATGGAGACATCTTTTTCCATACTCGTAATAATTTCTTTCATTTGCTCTAAAGGTTTTTGGACTAGTTATCGAAAAAATGGTACTCGTAAATACAAAGCAGCCATAAGTAAAACTAGGTTTTGTCTTTCATTTCTTTGTGGGATTGACGCATATTTATTTATGTAATTAATGGCGAGGCTGATTTTAGGTTCAACTTGATTTGCATAGAAATCTTCAATAATTAATGGATCTATATGGTCTATTGTATAATAGTCACGTTGGGCACATGAGTCATTTGGACTTGTTTGAAAAGATTTGGTGTTATTGTTTGGAATACACCAAAATAATGATGTAGTTTTTCTATCCTTAGTAAATTCTTTTAAATAACATTTAGGAATATAGTGGTGTTTTGATTTTCTTCCCATAGATACCTTTAAGATTTAAAAAAATTGATTGTAATGATTTATTTGTCTATCCATTCTTCATTTAAAATTGCCAAACGTTCATGTTCTTTCCATATTTTCCTCAAATTCTAAGATATTACAGAACTCATTTCAAAGCCATCTCCCAGACCATTTCGGTTAACTCATCAATTTTGATCTTACCCTCAGCTTTATACCAAGTTACGGTCCATGAAATTGCACCACCAACTAATCTTCGCCAAATAAAGGCATCATGTTTTACCTTGCCCTGATTACGTAAATTTTCAATAATATCTAACCAGATCTGCTCGTATTCGTTACGCATTTTTAAAAGATAATCTTGTTTTTCTTTTGACAGAGCAAACCACTCATAAACCAAAACAGCCATGGCTGCACCAGTATCTCCAGTAATTGAAGTGAGTTCAGCTTTAATAAGGGCACGTAATTGTTGTTCTGGATCGGTAGATTGAGCTGCTGCATCTTGTAACCGAGCAAGATTGTAAATAATGGTTTCCTCCATCACGTGAGCGAGGATGTCATCTTTACTTTTAAAGTGATGAAATAAGCTACCTGATTGAATTCCAATAAATTGAGCAAGTTCGCGTACAGTGGTTTTATCGTAGCCTTGCTTGTGAAATAGATAGGCGGCTCCCTGTAATAAACGACCACGTGGGCTGTCATCAAAGCAAGAAATATTTGCGATCTGTTCAATTGAAGTAGCAATCATGCGAAAGCTGAGTCCTTTATATAAAAATACTTAACAGAAAAGTTTGCCAAATCTCATCATTTTTTAGCTGAGCTGTCGAGTTTGGCAGTTTTGGTCAATTTCACAATAACATTTTGCTCTTTACAAACCAAGCGCTTGCTTGGTAATGTTGAGTGTAATTTTTAAACAAAATAATGAGAAATAAGATGGCAAGTAATCAACAGGATGATGAGCGTGTCGTAAAAATAGGTTGTGCCTCAGGATTTTGGGGGGATACCAATACTGCCGCTTTCCAATTGGTACATCTAACCGATATTAATTATTTGGTTTTTGATTATTTGTCAGAGATCACCATGTCGATTATGGCAAAAGCGAAGATGGTGGAACCCAAGCATGGTTATGCTCTGGATTTTGTCAGTCGAGTGATGGCACCTCTACTAAAAAAAATTGCAGAAAAAAAGATTAAGGTGATTAGTAATGCCGGTGGTGTTAATCCATTGGCATGTCGAGATGCCTTGCAAAAAATAATTAAAGAATATGGTCTAGATCTGAAAGTGGCCGTGGTTTTAGGCGATGATCTTTTAGCGCACCATGAACAACTTAAGCAGCAAAATATTCAGGAAATGTTTAGCGGTGAAGCTTTACCAGAACAGGTGGCGAGCAGTAATGCTTATTTAGGTGCAGTGGCTATTCGTGATGCTTTGAATTTAGGCGCAGATATTGTGATTACTGGCCGTGTTGTTGACTCTGCTGTGGTCCTTGCACCGTTACTGTATGAATATCAATGGTCTTTAGATGACTATGACAAGTTGGCACAAGGTTCCTTGGCAGGTCATGTCATTGAATGTGGTGCACAATGTACAGGTGGTAATTTTACCGATTGGCAATTGGTGCAGGGCTTCGACAACATGGGGTTTCCAGTGGTTGAAGTGAGTGAAGATGGCTCATTCGTTGTGACTAAGCCCCAGGGAACAGGTGGTCTAGTTTCTACCGCCACGGTCGTTGAGCAAATTGTCTATGAAATTGGCAATCCTCAAGCGTATTTACTACCCGATGTAATTGCTAATTTCAGTCAGGTGCATTTAGAACAAGTCGGAGAGCATCGAGTCCGTGTGACGGGTGCAAAAGGACAAGCACCGACTGCGCAATATAAAGTCAGTGCGACCTATCCAGATGGTTATCGGGTTTTAGTCAGTTTCTTAATTGCAGGACGTGAAGCACCACAAAAAGCGCAAGTCATTGCCGATGCGATTCTGGTGAAATGTGAGCGTGTTTTAGCAATACGTTCGGTGCCATCTTTTAGTGAAAAATCGGTTGAAATCTTAGGTATTGAAAGTACTTATGGAGCACATGCTCAGGCTTTAAATAGTCGTGAAGTTGTGGTCAAAATAGCTGTAAAACACATGTTTAAAGAAGCATGTATGTTCTTTGCATCTGAAATTGCACAGGCTTCCACAGGTATGGCTCCAGCCTTGGCGGGAATTGTCGGAGGACGACCAAAAGCATCTCCAGTGATTAAGTTATTTTCATTTTTAATTGATAAAAATCAAATTAATGTCGAAATCGATTTCGAGGGGAGCCGCTATCCAGTTGAAATTCCTCAGGGCACGTCTATAGGACAATTCAATACTTTAGCAGTGGGTGAAAGTGCAGTTTATCAAGGGAATGAAATAGAAGTTCCTTTGATTGAAATTGCGCATGCTCGCAGTGGCGATAAAGGCAATCATAGCAACATCGGTGTGATTGCGCGTAAAGCAGATTATTTACCATGGATTCGTGCAGCACTGACTGAACAAGCTGTTGCAAGCTATATGCAACATGTCTTAGATGCTGAAAAGGGACGTGTAATTCGTTATGAATTACCGGGTTTAAATGCGCTGAATTTTATGTTGGAAAATGCTTTGGGTGGAGGTGGTGTTGCAAGCCTACGTATAGATCCGCAAGGTAAAGCATTTGCACAACAATTATTGGATATGCCTGTAAAAGTTCCGGCACATCTTTTAGAAAAATAAAATGAATGGATGAGACTAAGATGAGTTATCAATCAATTTTTAGACCAGATGCTTTCGCTAATAAAGTCATCATTGTGACAGGTGGCGGCTCAGGAATTGGTCGTTGTACTGCACATGAGCTTGCTGCCCTTGGTGCTCAAGTGGTGATTACAGGACGCAAAATTGAGAAATTAGAAAAAGTAAGCCAAGAAATTATAGAGGATGGTGGGCAGGTTCATTTCATTGTTTGTGATAACCGTGAAGAAGAACAAGTGAAAAATATGATTGCCGAAGTGCTTGAGAAATTTGGCAGACTGGATGGCTTGGTGAATAACGCTGGTGGCCAGTTCCCGTCAGCTTTAGAGAATATATCGGCGAATGGTTTTGATGCAGTCGTGCGTAATAATTTGCACGCAACTTTCTATTTAATGCGTGAATCTTATAACCAATGGATGGCAAAACATGGTGGCAGTATTGTCAACATGACGGCTGATATGTGGGGTGGTATGCCGGGAATGGGACATTCTGGTGCTGCGCGTTCAGGGGTTGATAACTTAACAAAAACAGCATCAGTTGAGTGGGGGAAATCAGGTGTTCGTGTAAATGCGGTTGCACCGGGATGGATTGTGTCATCCGGTATGGATAATTATAGCGGTGATTTTGCCAAAGTAATTATTCCAAGTCTTGCTGGCAATGTACCGCTAAAACGCATGGGAACTGAGTCGGAAGTTTCATCGGCGATTTGTTATTTACTGTCTGATGCTGCAGCTTTTGTGTCAGGTGTAACTTTACGTATTGATGGTGCTGCATCGCAAGGGACACGAATGTATCCACTAGGCGATGCGACAAATAGCCAGTCTTATAATGGTTTCCACCGTGCATTTATTCCTGAAATCTTTCAGAAAAAGACTGAGGCTGAGGAGGAATAACAGTGACTATTCTCCAATCCGAAATTGCTGTTGGCAGTGAACAGTATCAAAAGAATAAAGAGGCACTGCTTGCTCAGCTGAGTGAAGTCCGTGCAATTCAGCAAAAAAGCATTGATAAATCATATGCTGCCAAACCGAAGTTCGATAAAAAAGGCAAGATTTTGCCGCATGAGCGCGTACGGTTGTTACTCGATGCTGACTCACCTTTTGTTGAGTTATGTGGCTTGGTTGGCTACAACATGCATGATGATAAGGATGGCTCAGAAGCAGGCGGTGGCGTAATTGCTGGCATTGGTTTTGTCCGTGGTGTGCGTTGTTTGGTCTCTGCAAGTAATAGTGCCATTAAAGGCGGAACCATGTCACCAATGGGTGTACAAAAAACTTTGCGTTTGCAAAAAATTGCCTTAGAACAAAAACTTCCGCTGATTACGCTGACCGAAAGTGGCGGTGCTAACTTAAATTATGCTGCGGAAGTATTTACCTATGGTGGCATGACCTTTGCCAATCAGGCACGTCTTTCAGCGGCCGGTATTCCACAGCTTGCAGTTGTTCATGGCAATGCAACGGCAGGAGGGGCTTATCAACCAGGACTTTCAGATTATGTCATTGCTGTACGTAAACAAACCGAGATGCTTCTTGCAGGCCCACCTTTACTTTTAGCAGCAACTGGTGAAGTTGCAACAGCTGAAGAGTTGGGTGGGGCAGAAATGCATGCACAGGTTGCTGGAACAGCAGAATACTTAGCTGAAAATGATGCTGATGGTATTCGGCTTGCATGTGAAATTTTTGAACACCTGAACTGGAAAGAGCAAATCAAACCAGTTGAAACAACTTGTAAAGAACCTCGTTACGATACCGATGAACTGTTGGGTGTGATTCCAAGTGACCCTAAACAACCATTCAATATGAAAGAAGTGGTTTCCCGCATTATTGACGATTCAGATTTTCTAGAATTTAAGCAGGAATATGATGATTTAACGGTATGTGGTTGGGCAAAGATTGGTGGATTACATATCGGCATTATTACCAATAATGGCCCGATTACTCCTCAAGGAGCGGCGAAAGCAGCTCAGTTTATTCATCTGTGTGAACAGACCAAGCGTCCGTTATTATTCTTGCATAACACTACAGGTTTTATGGTGGGAACCGACGCCGAGCAAAATGGCATTATCAAACATGGCTCGAAACTGATTCAAGCGGTTGCCAATTGTTCCGTACCTAAAATTTCAATTGTTGTGGCAGGCTCATATGGTGCTGGTAACTACGCGATGTGTGGTCGTAGTCTATCGCCAGACTTTATTTTTGCATGGCCAAATTCGCATGTTGCTGTAATGGGCGCTGCACAAGCTGGAAAGGTGCTACGCATTGTGGCTGAAGGAAAGCAAAAAGCTTCTGGTCAGGAGTCTAATCCGCAAGTGCTCGATTTTCTTGAGCAAAGTACGGCCATGAAATTGGAGCAGCAATCTACCGCGCTTTTCAATACGGCCATGCTACATGACGACGGGATTATCGATCCGCGAGATACTCGAAAATTATTAATTTTCCTTTTACAAACCATTTATGAAGCACAGCAACGAGAGCTAAATCCAACTCGTTTTGGTGTGTCTCGTTTTTAATCAACCTTTACCGCAATTAAAAAAATTAATAGGAATAACACCATGAAATTTACTGCCGAACATGAAGCATTGCGCCGCACAGCTCGTCAATTTGTGCAAAATGAGCTGAATCCCCATATTCCAGAATGGGAAGCAGCGGGGCAATTTCCAATCCACGACGTATTTAAAAAAATGGGTGATCTTGGCTTATTAGGAATTTGTAAGCCTGAGGAAAATGGCGGTCTGGCTTTAGATTATTCTTATAACTTAGTTGTTGCTGAGGAAATTGGATATGCGGCTTGTGGTGGGGTGCCTTTAGCTATTGGTGTACAAACCGATATGGCTACACCTGCTTTGGCACGTTTTGGCAGTAAAGAATTACGCGATGAGTTTTTAACACCAGCGATTGCTGGAGAATATGTTGCCTCAATTGCAGTATCAGAAGTGCATGCTGGCTCAGATGTTGCTGCTATTAAAACGACTGCTAAAAAAGCTGGCGATGACTATGTCATTAACGGCAGCAAAATGTGGATTACTAACTCATTGCAGGCCGACTTCTTTTGTCTTTTAGCCAATACCTCCGATGATAAACCACACGTTAATAAGTCGATGATTATTGTGCCAGCAAAAACTAAAGGGATTAGTTTTTCAGAGCCACTTAATAAATTAGGGATGCGTTCAACGACCACAGCGCAGGTTTATTTAGACAATGTACGTGTACCGCAGCGTAACTTGGTTGGTGTTGAAGGCATGGGCTTCATGATGCAAATGATGCAATTTCAGGAAGAGCGTTTATGGGCTTGTGCTAATGCTATTGGTGGGTTGGAAAATTTAATCCAAAAGACCATCGACTATACCAAAGAGCGGACTACTTTTGGTCAACCACTCATTAATAACCAATATATCCATTTTCGTTTTGCCGAGCTCATGACCGAAGTGGAAGCACTTAAAGCATTAACTTACCAAGCGTGTGAACAGCATATTGCGGGTGAAGATGTGACCAAGCTGGCATCTATGGCAAAACTAAAAGCAGGTCGCTTAAGCCGTGAAGTTGCCGATAGCTGTCTACAATATTGGGGTGGTAATGGCTTCATGTGGGATAACCCTGCCTCGCAGCTGTATCGTGATGGCCGCTTAGGGTCTATTGGCGGCGGGGCAGATGAGATTATGTTGGGAATTATCTGTAAGTTGATGGACATTTTGCCTAAAAAACAGAAATAAAATAAGGGGTAAGCCATGACGCTTTCAGCATCGCTTCAAGCTTTAGATATTGATGACAGTATTCAATTAGAACAAGACGGCAGTATTTTATATCTCTGGTTAAACCGACCGGAGAGCCGTAATGCCATGAATTTGAATATGGTCAATGCTATTCAACAAGTCTTTGCTGCTATTCGCGATGATCTTTCGATTCGTGCGGTGATTATCCGTGGTGAAGGTGGATCTTTTTGTGCAGGTGGTGACATTAAAGACATGGCTGCTTTACGTGTTGAAGCAACCAATGTTGGCAGTCTACAACCTTATGCTGATTTTAACCGTCGTTTTGGTGCCATGCTTGAGCAAGTTGATGGTGCGCCGCAAACGGTTGTAGTGATTTTAGAAGGTGCTGTTTTAGGTGGTGGTTTTGGTTTGGCATGTGTTTCCGATGTTGCGATTAGTCGTGACAATACTCAGTTTGGTTTACCTGAAACGGGACTTGGTGTAATTCCTGCGCAAATTGCTCCTTTTGTGGTGAAACGTATTGGCCTGACACAGGCGCGTCGATTGGCTTTATTGGGCATGCGTTTTGAAGGGCAGACTGCGCTCAGCGTTGGTGTTGTTCATCAAATTGCACATAATGAAATAGAACTCGAGCAAGCTTTAGAGAAAACGATTCAACACATTAAACGAGCAGCTCCTCAAGCTTCACGTGTTACTAAAGGACTGTTACATCGAACGCTTAATGAACCTTTAAATGAATTGCTAGATGATGCTGCTCAGCAGTTTTCCCAAGCAGTTGGTGGGACTGAAGGACAAGAAGGAACAATGGCTTTTATCCAGAAACGGTTGCCGAATTGGGCTGATGAGTCATAAGAGACAAGGATAAAAATAATGAAATTTTCAAAAGTACTGGTTGCCAACCGTGGTGAAATTGCAGTTCGAGTCATGCAAACTGCTAAGGCAATGGGCTATCAAACTGTCGCAGTTTATTCTGATGCAGACCGTAACGCTCGTCATGTGCAAGAGGCTGATGAAGCTGTCTATATTGGCGCTTCAAAAGTATCTGAATCTTATCTTTCAATTGCAAAAATTATAGAGGGATGTCAAAAAACAGGAGCAGATGCGGTTCATCCTGGCTATGGTTTTTTGTCTGAAAATACTGATTTTGCTCAAGCATGTATCGACAACCAGATTACCTTTATTGGGCCTACCGCTTCTGCAATTGAGCTAATGGGCAGTAAACGTCTCTCAAAAATTGCCATGATTGACGCGGGTGTACCGTGCGTGCCTGGCTATGAAGGTGATCGTCAAGACCTTGAATATTTAGCCGCACAAGCTGAGCAAATTGGTTTTCCAATTATGGTCAAAGCTTCTGCGGGCGGTGGTGGCCGCGGTATGCGCTTGGTACAGCAGTCGTCCGAGTTGATTGAAGCTTTGCAAACTGCACGTTCAGAGGCTGAAAATGCCTTTGGTTCAGGCGAGCTTATTTTAGAAAAAGCAGTCATTGCTCCGCGCCATGTCGAAATTCAGGTTTTTGGTGATACACACGGCAATTATATTTATTTGTTTGAGCGTGATTGTTCGATTCAACGCCGTCACCAAAAGGTCGTTGAAGAAGCACCATGTCCAGTCATGACTTCTGAACTACGTCAGCAAATGGGTGAGGCGGCTGTAGCAGCGGCTAAAGCATGTGCTTATGTCGGTGCGGGAACGGTTGAGTTTTTGCTTGATGCATCGGGTGCATTTTATTTTTTAGAAATGAATACTCGTTTGCAAGTGGAGCACCCCATCACTGAACTCATTACTGGATTAGACTTGGTTGAATGGCAATTACGTGTCGCGAATGGTGAGCAGTTACCATCGCAACAACATGAATTGACATTAAACGGCCATGCAATCGAGGTACGTTTGTATGCAGAAGATCCACGTCAGGATTTCTTACCACAGACAGGACAAGTTCTGCGTTGGCAGCCTGCAACTTTGGCAAATGTGCGAATAGATCATGGTATGTTGGCAATCGATGAAGTCAGCCCTTTCTATGATCCGATGGTGGCGAAGGTGATCGCATACGGTAAAACCCGTGAGGATGCGATTCGCTTACTTGCTCGGGCCGTAGATGACTGTGTTTTGCTAGGTGTAAATAGTAATAAGCAGTTCTTGGTGAATTTACTGCGTCATCCAGTTGTCGCCGCAGGGGAAACCAATACCGCATTTATTCAGCAGTATTTTCAAAACGACAGTAGCTTACATCATCAGGTTTTATCTTTAGAAACGTTGGCTATTGCAGCAGCATTATTTAGCCAGAGTAAAGGCGCCGCGGTGTGGCAAACTGGACTAGGTGTGCCATTACCATTAAAGCTTAAATATGATGATCAGCAAATTCAATTGCAGCTTTTATCGGTAAATAACAAGTTTACGGCACAGTTTTGCGATCAAACGGTTTGTGTTGAAGTGCTTGAGAGAACGACAGAGCAATTAGTTTATTTAATTGATGGTGTACGTCGCCGTGTGCAATATGTTTTAGATGGTGATCAGCTTTATCTAGATAAAGATAATGGCAATGTTGTGATTCGCAATGTGACTTACGCTGCTCCAGAAATAGCTGATGTAGCTGGAGATGGCAAAATTCGTGCCCCGATGGACGGCGCTGTGGTTAATATCTTGGTCAATAAAGGCGATCAAGTAGTGAAAGGGCAAACCTTATTGGTGCTTGAAGCGATGAAAATCCAGCAACAGATTAAATCTGATGTAGATGGAGTGGTCGATGATGTTTTAGGGCAACAAGGGCAGCAAGTAAAAAAACGACAAATGTTATTTAGTATTGTAGTCTAATAAAAAATGCCACCTTTTATGGGTGGCATTTAATTGATTGTATAGGTAAATTTTTAAGCAATTAATTGTGTATAAGCACAGTACAAATAGCCCAAAATTGCTAAAGCAACGACAGGGGCAATAATCTTTGACCATGTAGGTACAGAAATCTCAGAAGCTTGTTCTTCAACATGCAAGTCATCATGATGAGGTTGGGCTTGGTGAACCATTTGGTTGAACTCCTTCATTGTTGTATCCAATGATAGCTCTTCTTGTTCCACAGGTTTAGAACCAATTAATTCATTTAGATGGTTTGTTGACCAAACCCAATCTTCTGCCTGACCTGATAAATGTTCTACTTGACCTAAAATTAATTCTTTTAAACCATTATGCCCAAAACCACCTGTTTCATCGAGTTGGTTAAGTTCTGCTAACTGCAAAGTTAAAATTTCAGAAATACTCTGTTCTAGTTCTGCATTTTTTAAAGTCGACTGATTATGCTTAGAAGTTGTTAAATGGCGAGCAACTTCCTGAATATAAAGTGGATCTGCAGCTTTGATTTCTTGATAAATCTTATTGTCATCTTGGCGCCATAAACTAATCAGTTTTCCAAGCGCAAGAATATTCACTTCATCAATCAGTTTATTTTTTTCATTAACTGGATATTGATTTAAAAGCTGAGGCTTTTGAATTTTTATCTGCTCAGCAAAGTATTGGACTAAATCAAATGCCATGCTTTCTTCCTCTAAATTTAATCTAAAATTCTTAACGTTGGTTTTTTCTTGGTCGATGTTGTTTCAATTGCTTCTTGTACTTCTGACTCTACTGTATTTTCTACAGGCGCGACATTGGCATATTCTTCAGGATCAAAGAATAAACCTTGTCCATTTTCACGTGCATAAATACCTAAAACAGCCTGAATAGGTACATAAATGTCTTTTGATGCCCCCCCGAAACGGGCAGAAAAAGTAATAGCTTCATTTCCGATAATAAGTTGATGAACAGCATGAGGCACGATATTTAAAACGATTTGGCCATCTTTAACAAATTGCTGTGGAACATCGGTATGTGGCTGAGTCGCATCCACTAATAGATAAGGAGTAAGCTGGTTATCACAAATCCATTCATAGATTGCACGAGCAAGATAAGGACGTGTAGGGGTTAAATCAATAGTTTGCTCAGACATATCACACTATTCCATATTTAATAGTTCATTGTAACGGTTTTTCTCTTGGGCCGTCATTGATTTAGCAAAAGAAGGCCTCTCAAAGATACGTTTACAATACAAAAGTATCGGTCGGCAGTGCTGTTTGGGTAAATCGATTCCCATGCTATTTAATCTTAAAAAGATAGGTGCAAGCATGCAGTCCAAAATTGTGAAATTTTCAGACATAAAATAAGGAAAATGCTGAAATAGGGGAGTAAGTGAAATTAAAGTTTCACGTAATTCTTTTTGGGCTTTTTGCTTTTGTTCGACATTTAAAGAATCAGCATGTTTTAACATGTGATCTGCTAACTTGAACCAGTCATTTTCAAGTCTCCATATATATTGACGCTGCTCTGCACGTGCCATAGGAGCATCGGCGTAAAGCTTACTTTGGCGATAACGATCATCTAAATATTCAGCAATAATAGGCGCTGAAAATAATTTAAGATTTTGCTCGACCAACATCGGCAATTGGTTATAAGGATTTAAACTTGCCAAATCTTCGTCTTCATGGTCAGTTACGATCAATTGATATTTGATTTGCTTTTCTGCTAATAAGAAACGAATCCAGTGAGAACGGAAATCATCAGCATGACTGTAAAGGGTAATCCCCTGAATAGAGGTGTTTTCGACCGACATATCACAAGACGACGTGGTTGAGTGAATCGATTAGAATACTAAAAATGCTCTAGGAAATCACGGTTCTAACGAGATAGTTTGTTTATATTTATAAGTTTGCATTTTATTGTTCTATTTTTATAATAAAAAAGCCTTGGAAAAATCCAAGGCTTTTTGTCCAACTCGATAAACGAATTAACGTTTAGAGAATTGAGGACGCTTACGAGCTTTACGTAAACCAAGTTTCTTACGTTCAACTTCACGAGCATCACGAGTAACGAAACCAGCTTGACGAAGAACAGGTTTTAAAGTTTCGTCAGCAGCGATAAGCGCACGAGTAATACCGTGACGGATTGCGCCAGCTTGACCACCCATACCACCACCTTTAACAGTGATGTAAAGGTCAAACTTTTCAGTAACTTCTAAAAGTTCTAAAGGTTGACGAACAACCATACGAGCAGTTTCACGACCGAAATATTGCTCTAAAGTACGGTTGTTAATAACGAGTTTGCCTGTACCAGCTGACAAGAAAACACGTGCAGTTGCGGTCTTACGGCGACCTGTACCATAATTAGTAGCCATGTGCTGTATCCCTTAGATGTCCAAAACTTGTGGCTGTTGAGCAGCATGCGGATGCTCAGTACCAGCGTACACTTTCATTTTTTTGATCATTGCATAACCAAGAGGACCTTTTGGTAACATGCCTTTAACTGCTTTTTCAAGAACAGCTTCAGGCTTGTGAGCAATTAACTTCTCGAAGTTAGTCTCACGGATACCACCAGGGAAACCAGTATGGCGATAATATTTCTTATCAAGCGCTTTTTTACCAGTCACTTGAACTTGTTCAGCATTAATCACAACGATGTAATCGCCAGTGTCAACGTGAGGAGTATAAGAAGTCTTGTGCTTACCGCGTAAACGACGAGCGATTTCAGTCGCAAGGCGACCTAAAGTTTTGCCAGAAGCATCAACAACATACCAGTCATGTTGAACTTCAGCTGGCTTAGCGCTGAGAGTTTTCATTAAACCACTACCTATTATAGTTGGTTTGGACTATGGAATCTGTCCAAACAAAAGGAGCCAGCATTCTAAACGAGTTTGTTCAAAGTCACAAGAAAAATCCAGTTTAAGCCACATAATTTAATCCATAAACTGATGAATGTGGGATATGTTAAAATCAAACAAATTTTCGTTATGTGTCTGGGGTGATTGTGCTGCCTTTATATGTCACTTCCGGTGAGCCGGCTGGTATTGGTCCAGATATTTGCTTGAGCTTGGCTCAGCGAGTTGATGAATGCCCTGTTGTTGTTTTGGGTGACCGAAATTTATTAGAACAACGTGCCCAAAAACTAGGGATAGATATTCAATTTGTAGAATATACGGGACAAGCTGAGTCATCATCTATAGGTGAGCTTTATATAGAGCATGTGCCTTTAGAAACAGCGGTTATTGATGGGCAATTAAATTCAACTAATGCGGCTTATGTATTAGAACAATTACGCCGTTCAGCTGATTATGCAATGTCTGGTAAAAGTGTCGGGGTGGCCACTGCTCCTGTACAAAAGTCAGTCATTAATGATGCAGGCATTTTGTTTAGTGGTCACACTGAATACTATCAAGAATTTGCAGGGGTAAAGCGCGTTGTCATGATGCTTGCAACCAAAACTTTGCGTGTTGCCTTAGCGACTACACATTTGCCTTTAAGAGATGTTGCTGATGCAATTACCAAAGAGCGGTTACATCAAGTCATTGATATTTTAATACATGACTTAAAAACTAAATTTAAAATTATAGATCCGCGCATATTGGTGTGTGGCTTAAATCCTCACGCGGGTGAAGATGGCTATTTAGGTCGTGAAGAGATTGATACCATTAATCCGGTACTCGAAACTTATCGGGCGCAAGGAATTAAAATGAGTCTAAGCTTGCCTGCGGATACCTTATTTACCCCTGAGCATCTTAAAAATGCTGATGCTGTACTTGCGATGTACCATGATCAAGGTTTACCTGTGTTAAAATCACAAGGGTTTGGTGAGGCCATCAATATTACATTGGGTTTGCCGTTCATCCGAACTTCGGTCGATCATGGCACTGCATTGTCTTTGGCTGGGACCGGTTTGGCAAAAAGCTCAAGTTTAAATGTCGCTGTCGATTTAGCTTTATCTTTGGCAGCGAGCTAAATTTTTCATGTTGGAAATGTTCTATGTATCAAATTAATGCCCTAAACCCGAAAGATGAAGGGCATAAAGCTCGTAAACGTTTTGGTCAAAACTTCTTACATGATCAGCGAGTCATTGCCAAAATCGTGCGCTCGGTGAATCCGCGTGCGGGTGAAAATGTTGTCGAAATTGGTCCTGGTTTGGCCGCATTAACATCTCCTTTAATTGGAGAGTGTGATGCATTAACAGTGGTTGAGCTAGATCGTGATTTAGCGGCAGGCTTACCAGAACGCGTTCCACATCCAGAACGTTTAACTATTATAGAAGCTGATGCATTAAAATATGATTTTAACGAGCTGGTAAAAGATGGTCGACCATTACGTGTGGTTGGTAATTTACCTTATAACATTTCAACTCCATTACTTTTTCATCTCTTGGAATTTGGCAGTAAAGTTAAAGACATGCACTTTATGCTGCAAAAAGAGGTGGTTGAACGTATTACTGCTGAACCAAATACAAAAGAATATGGTCGCTTGTCGGTAATGATTCAGTACTATTGCCAACCTACGTTTTTATTTGAAGTGCCAGCTGGCGCATTTAATCCGCCACCTAAAGTAACGAGTGCTGTTTTCCGCCTTGTTCCATATGAACAGAAACCAATTATTGCAAAAGATGAAAAAGCTTTAGCTCGGTTGGTTGGTCATGTATTTACCCAACGTCGTAAAACCCTAAGAAATAGTCTTAAAGGTATGATCGCTGAAGATGGTTTTGAAAAAGCAGGCGTTGATCCGATGGCTCGTCCTGAAACTTTAACACTTGCTCAATTTGTTGCTTTAGCCGATCAAATGGTGGCATAAATGACTAAACGTTTTAATTATGTGATTGGCGATGTGCAAGGGTGTTTTGAAGCTCTGAAAGCCTTACTTAAAGAAATACGTTTTGATCCAGACCAAGATTTTTTATGGTTTGCAGGTGATTTGGTCGCTCGCGGCGAAAACTCAGTAGGTGCCTTACGTTTTGTTAAAAAACTTGCTGATCGCGGTGCTGCTGCAACTGTACTTGGAAATCATGATCTAACTTTAGTTGCTGGCGCGCGTGGTTTAAAAGAGATTAAAGAAAAAGATCGCACACAGGACGTTATTGATGCAATTGACGGCGATGAGTTAATCGACTGGTTGCGTAAACAACCTTTATGTTTATTCCCAAACGAGCACACAATTCTTACTCATGCAGGCATACCTTGCATTTGGGATGCTCAAAAAACTGCAACGCTTGCAAAAGAGGTTGAAGAAGTACTCTCACATCAAGATTTATCTGTATTGGATGCCTTTTTGGCAGAAATGTATGGCTCAAAACCAGATTTGTGGGAAGACGACTTAACGGGTTCAGCTCGGTTACGTTGTATTACTAATTATTTGACCCGTATGCGTCTAACCAACACAGAAGGGGCTTTAGAGTTCAGTTTTAAAGATGCTCTAGATGCGCCAATGCCAGAAGGCTATTTACCTTGGTTCGAATTTCCAAGTAAAGCTGCAGAGACTCATCAGATTATTTTTGGTCATTGGGCTGCGCTAGAAGGTAGAAGCATCAATGAGCAAATCCAGAATATTGATGGCGGCTGTGTTTGGGGCAGAAAGTTAATGGCTTATCGCCTTGAAGATAAAGAAATCTTTGCTGTCGATAATCCTGCGCAAATATAGGAAAAGCAATGCTTTTCATGAGTGAAAATAAAAAAGCCGCATAAGCGGCTTTTTTTAACTATTCTACACGTATCCATATTTGGTTACGGCCTAATGCCGAAACCCCAAGGTATCCACGCAGATGGAGAAGTTTACCACTTGCGTTAAGTTTGGCTTTAAGTCCATAAACTTTACCAGTGTTAGGATCTAAAATTCTCCCGCCTGTGTAATTAGAACCCTCTGTTTGCTTTAAACCTGTTGCAATATCCAACCCTAAAATTGGTTTATTAGTATATGGTGCTGGGCAATTATCACAAATCTCTTTAGGGGTATAACCCGGACGAGGTGTAACTTTAACAACTTTTCCAGCATAGGTCCCATTTGCTTCTTTTCGTATTTCTACCTGTGCTTTTGGAGCACTTGTCTTATCATCAATTGTTTGCCAAAGACCTGTAATATCTGCTGCAAATGTAGCAGTATTAATCCCCAGTAAGAGCATAGCTCCAATAAAAATTTTCCCCATAATTAAAAATCCTTTTAACTTTGAAAGATCATCTTATTTCTAATTGTTAACTGGTTCAATGTTTATTTAAACTACTTTTTAATCAATGTATTCCAAAAGATAACATGAATGTCGGGAGCCAAATCGCAGTAAATACACCATTTAAAGCCATACCAAATGCAGCGTAGCGACCTGCAACTGGTCCGCGTTGCCACGCTTGAGCTGTTCCTATGGCATGCGCAGCTAAACCTAAGGCTAAACCTGATGCTCTTTCATCATGAATATGTTTAAGTAAAAATGGTGAAAACGCTGCTCCAATAACGCCAGATAAAATAACAATAAGAGTCACCAGCGTTTCAGGAGCATGCAATAACGTTGCGATATTCAGTGCGATTGGAGTGGTTACCGCACGGGTCGCAAATGCAAGAACGGTAGGTTCCGACATATGCAATAAATAAGCGAGACCCATAGGCAAAGCAACGGCGCTAATACTTGCAAAAAGTAAAATACCAATAACTGATTTAATTGGAAGATCATCGTAACGCATTGCAGCCAAGGGAATGGCTAAAGCTACAGTCACATACCCCAATAAATGACTAAATAACTCATTCACATAAAGGCGGTACTGTTCATAAGGAACTTGTAAAATTGAAAGTAATGCAATGACAATAAACATGCCAAAAACTAAAAGTGGAACTTGTGGAAAGCGTCGGTTTAAAGGTTTTGCACACAGATAACCAATGAGTGTGATCAAAAAACCATAGAAAATCGTAAACATTTTATTCTCCTTATAACCAACGTTTTGCCATTTTTGCATAGACCCACAAAGGTATAAGGGTGCTGACCACTAAAACAAAAAGGAATAGTGGAATTTCTTTACCCATATGCACCAACATAATTAAGGAGCCAGCACAAACAGGTAAAAAAGCAAAACCACTTTCTTTCATGATTTTATTATTGGTATCGACTATTCGGAGAGGGATTTTTTTGAACTTTCTCCAGATAATCAAAACAGTGAGTAAGCTGATTAAGCCGACCAGATTACCTAATTCTGGATGACCAAAAGCACGCATGACGATGACAGAGCCTTCACGAAAACCAATAATGAGTAGTAAAGTTGCTACCCATGCTGTCCAGTCTATACTTTTGATCTTATCCATATTTTTTATCTCTAAAAGTTTACTTATCGAGTTTTAACTGATCTCGCCCTTGATTTCAAACTCTTCCAATGGACGCTTAAATTGACTAGCGCGTTCTCCCAAGATTTCGTCTAAGGGCAGTTTTGCTTGGCGAATAAGCTTTTCCAACTTATGTGGCGCAATGCGTACCTCAATATGTAATAAGCCCGCATCATCATAGTGTTCAGACTCAATTACATTTAAGGCATAAAGTTGGGTGCGAAATTTGCCATAAGCCGGTTTAAGAGTCAGAGAAAACTTTTGAATTTGACCCATTAAACATTCTTGTACTGCTTTTTGAAGTAACTCTAGGCCAAGGCCAGCATGAGCCGAAACATACACTCGATCTGGTACATGTGGCTCGGCATAAACAATTTTGGCTTCTTCACCACTCAGGTCAATTTTGTTATATACCCGAAGTACTGGAGCATCTGCACCAATCTCTTTTAATACGCCTTCAACAGCTTCAATTTGATCAAGCATGTCATGACTATTACTATCAATGACATGTAGTAAAAGCGTGGCTTCTAGGGTTTCTTCAAGTGTTGCTTTGAATGATTCAATTAAATCATGCTGTAAGTTTCGTACAAAACCTACCGTATCTGCTAACACGACAGTACCAATACCATCCCATTCCAAACGGCGTAATGTTGGGTCGAGTGTTGCAAACAATTGGTCGGCTGCGTAGACATCACTTTTCGCTAAAATATTAAATAGAGTTGATTTGCCAGCATTCGTATAGCCTACTAACGACACAGTTGGAATGGCTGCCTTTTGTCTTGCAGCACGCCCTTGTATACGGGTTTGATGTACCTTTTCTAATTTATCTTTTAATTGGGCAATACGTACACGAATGAGACGACGATCTGTTTCTAGTTGCGTTTCACCGGGGCCACGTAAGCCAATACCACCTTTTTGTTGCTCAAAGTCGGCAGACCAGCCGCGAATAAGACGGGTAGATAAATGCTTAAGCTGTGCAAGTTCGACTTGTAATTTACCTTCATGCGTACGGGCACGTAGGGCAAAAATATCTAAAATTAATCCTGTACGATCAATGACTCGGCATTTTAATATTCTTTCTAAATTTCGTTCTTGAGCGGGTGACAAAGCATGGTCAAAAATCACCAGACTTGCTTCTAGTTCCTGAACTCGCTCTGCAATTTCTTCGACTTTTCCTGAACCAATAAAAAATTTAGGATTGGGTTTATTTCGCTGGACCTTAATATGTTCAAGGATATCTGCACCAGCAGACTGTGCAAGTAGAGCAAACTCTTCGGCATCCAGATCATCTAATAATTGTACTGAAACACTCACTAAAATTGTGCGTTCACCGCCTTGATGCCGATCAACATATTCCACGTGGTTGTAAATCCTGAAAATGGGAAAACTTTATTCTAGATGAAACTTGTGCAAAAGGGGAAAGCGTTTGTTCTTATCCTTTAGATTAGTTAAATGCTATTAGAGGTGTCTGAATTTATTTTTTCCCCGTTCTCTATCATCAATGCAAGTTTATTCTGAAACGTATAGAATGCTTGAGATGGGTATAACAATGATTGATCGTTAGTGAAATTTTATGGCTCAAACGCAAAGTATAGTTAATTCAACGTTAAAGAAATTATCAAAAATAGGTTTGTACGGAAAAAAAGTCACTTCGGCTACCGCTGCAATTAGTGAAGGTTTTTATTTAGTTTATCGACACGGCCTTTATAAAGATCCTAATAATCCAGTCAATACACGCTATGTTCAATATTTTTGTCGCCGTTTATGTCAAGTTTTTAACTTAGATGTAGAAGTACACGGAACAATTCCTAGAGAACCTGCCTTATGGGTAAGTAATCATATTTCTTGGTTAGATGTTGCTGTTTTAGGTTCAGGTGCTCGTGTTTTCTTTCTTGCTAAAGCTGAAATTGAAAATTGGCCCATTTTAGGAAATCTAGCCAAAGGCGGTGGAACTTTATTTATTAAGCGTGGATCTGGGGATTCCGTTAAAATTCGTGAGCAAATTACCGAATTTTTAAAACAAAATATTCCTGTACTATTTTTCCCTGAAGCAACGACTACAGATGGACATTCTGTTAAGAAAGTACATGGTCGTTTGCTCGGGGCTGCTATTGAGGCTCAACGCCCAGTACAGGTATGTTTAATTTGTTATGTAAACCGTGATGGACAATTAGATACAGTTGCTCCATTCATTGGCGAGATGTCGTTTGCCGAACATATTCAACGTGTACTTGAAATGCCGAGAGTAACTGCTCATCTGTTAACTTTGCCACCAATTTCCGTGGAAGGGCATGATGTGAAGAGTTTAACGCGTGAAGTTCAAGAAAAAATGGTAGAAGGCTTGGCTCAACTACATCAAAAAGTACTTAAGCCAAAAAATTAATTACATAAATCCTTCAAGTGGCAGCCATGAAAGAAATTTCATGCCTGCTTTTTGCCACCATTTCATCTCGGGTTCTTGTCTATAAATTAAGGGACCATTGGGCGTTTCTTGCTGCCAATAAATATGATTATTCGAGTCAAGCTTTAGCTTATAAGCATATTTATTTAAATTTTCATCCATCGTATGGTGAATTGTCTTAGCCAACGACGGGCTATCTAAAATTACGCCAATTTCAGTATTCAAATAAGCTGAGCGTGGATCAAAATTAAATGAACCAATAAAAACCTGTTCATCTAATGCCATCAGTTTAGTATGCAAACTTGAGCGGCTTAATCCCTTCATATTTACTTTCGCTTTAGTGGCAAGCTCATCAGTATTTTTATTTAAATCTCTTTTATCAGGGGTAGGTAAAAACTCATAAAGTTGTACGCCGTTTTTAAGAAGTTCTTTACGGTATTTTCCATAAAAGGCATGTACAACGGCAACATCATTCGCTTTAAACGAGTTAGTTAAAACTCGCACCTCAACGCCTTCTTTAGCAAGCGTGCTTAAAATTTTAGCGCCTTGTTTTTCAGGAATAAAATAAGCTGAAATTAAATCAACATTACTTTCCGGTTTTTCTAGATGGTTAATTAACTGGAAATTCAGATGCTCTTCTTTTTTTGCCTTTGATTTGATTTTATCAGGTGAGTCTTTTACAACTTCTGCTTTGACCCAGTCGAATTGAATGCTGCGATTTAACCATTGATCAAATGCATGTGATTTTGCGGTGAGGTTTAAAAAGTTTTGAACAGTTGCTAGTTGGTAGTGAGCTTCGAGTTGCTCTTTTAATCCTTCATAACGTAGACGGTGTTGCTCAGGACTTACGATGCTTTGAACTGAATAGGCATATTCATGATTCCAGTAATCATCAAACGAATTCACAATGTCATCAACAGCAGCACCAACTAACATTACATCGACATCAGAAAATTGATAGCTATCGCTTACATTATAATATTGATTTGTCATGTTCCGTCCGCCAATAAGAGCAACCTCATTGTCGGCAATAAAACTTTTATTATGCATGCGACGATTGATACGTTTTAAATCAAGAACCATATCCATCGCACGATATTTACGAAAACGGTATGGGTTAAAAAGCTTCACTTCAATATTTTTATGCTGAGAAAGGGCGAGTAAAATCCCTTCTATTTTTTTTGCATTATTGTCATCAATAAGAAGTCGAACTTTTACCCCGCGATCAGCAGCCCGAATAATCGCGTGCAAGGCTAAAGCACCAACTTTGTCGTTGTCCCAAATGTAATATTGTAAATCTAAAGTCTTTTCGGCTTTATCAATTAATCTTAGGCGGGCTGCTAGAGCCTCCAATGGATCATTTAAGACGTGGTAACCGGTTAGCTTGGGGTTTTGCTGACGTAATGGAGTAACAATTTGAGCAAGTGATGTCTCCGATGTATCGATATCATTTGCATATTCTAATGGTTCAGCCCTATGTTTTGGCAGAGTACTACATCCTGTCAAACCCACAGCAAAACTAGAACATAGGACTATAGAGACTTTTATCAAAAAGCCTTTAGCTTGTTGATTCGTTTGAAGCTGTTTGGAATGAGAGGATTGTGCCATAATCAGTACATACGATAACGTGAGCTAGAGTATAATTCGTGCATATTGAAAGATAAATATTGAATTTGATTACTAGCAATCAATATAAGATAAGTCGAGAGTCGTAATGTGGAATCCAAATTCAATTATTTTTTGTTTTTACTTTATATTTTCAATACTTGCTTTATGGGCGATTTCTGAAGCTTGGATTCACCAATCTCGGACCGAGACGATTCATCCATTTAAAGCTTTTGTTCATTTACTCGCATTTTATCTCTCTTATCTACTTATTCCGCTCTGGTTTTTTAATTTATACGCCGCTTGGATTGGTTATTATTCAATTCACCAAGGTATTTTCATCTTTTTCTTAAGTGGTGTTTTAATCTACGCCCGATTTATTGAACCTCATTTTGTACGTGTCGATACTCATCAATATCGCTTAAATCCAGATCGTAGTTTTACTAAACCTGTAAAAGTAGCCTTAATTGCAGATTTACATATCGGTTTATTTTCAGGGCATGAACGTCAGCTAAAAACAATAGTTAAAAAACTAAATGAGCAGCAACCAGATTTAGTGGTTGTGGCAGGTGACTGGACCTATGAGCCAGAAGATAGACTAATTGAAGAGTTAAGTGTTTTAAAAGAAATTCAGGCACCTGTTTATTCGGTTCCTGGCAATCATGATGAGCAATATCCTGGCCCACCGATTCAACAATTATTAAAAGATGCCTTGTTTTATAATGAAGTTGTCGATATCGAAGGCAAAATAGTTGATTTTGAAGAATTTCGTTTGATTGGTATTGGCGATCTTTGGGCTGGGAAAACTGATATGCGTTCTATGCCAGATTTACCCCAAGACAAACCTTGGTTAATTTTGTCCCATAATCCTGATACGGTTGATATGGTGCCTAAATTACCGAATCGTCCATTAATGTTGTCAGGGCATACACATGGAGGGCAGGTAGAGCTTCCGTGGTTAACTAACTATATTATGAAAAAAGTATCAATTTTAGGGCATAAAAGAGGGCTTTATTCCCACGAACATGCAGATGTCTTTGTTACCATTGGCACAGGAATGGTCGGAATTCCTTTACGTTTTAGAGTGCCACCAACCATTGATATTATTGAGTTAGTTTAAAATAAAAAGCCAATCACAAAGGATTGGCTTTTTTGTAAATTGAAAAATTATGGAATAACGATAATAGCAACACGTCGGTTAATCGCACGATTTTCATTGGTTGTATTTGGAACATAAGGTTGCGTTGAACCACGACCAATCACATAGATATTTTCTTTCTTAAACCCGCGAGCTAAGAAAAGATTTGCCACACTTTGCGCACGTTCTTCAGACAGCTTTTGATTATAGGCAGCATCACCAACATCATCAGTATGACCCACAATTTTCAATTTATTTAGATCATATTTATTCAATTGATTTGCTAGACGCACTAACTCAGCTTCATGGCTCTGTTTTAACTCTGCATTATTAAAGTCAAATAACAAACGTTCAGGTAAACCCAGAGTCCATCCTTCATTAGTAAGAACAAAACCTTCTTTCTTAAGCAATTTTACCTGACGATATTTTAATGGACCAAAACTCAGGCACCCTGCAAGAGTAATGCATAGCAATGCAATAAAGGAGAGTTTCAAAGATCTTGTATTCATAGATTAGCCTAAATTTAATTTTCAGGTTTATAGATAAACCAGTGTTCATCCGAAGTTTTAGCCTTATACATTGCCTGATCTGCTTGCATAATGAAATCTTCGGGGCTAGATGCAAATTGTGATAAAGCAATACCCACACTAAAACTGAAGTAAATGGTTTGACCATTCAGATGCAAAGGTTCTTTACAGCTTTCGAGTAAATTTTCAGCAATAGATATTAAATGATCAGCATGACTAATGGAATGCAAAATGACAGCAAATTCGTCGCCGCCTAATCGTGCGATAAAATCTTGATGACGTAGACGAGTTTGCAGACGATTTGCCATTTCTTTTAAAACTTCATCTCCAGCCAAATGTCCAAACTGGTCATTAATCGCTTTAAAGTTATTGTTATCTATAAATAATAAAGCAGACTTGTTATCAAACCCCTTATCTTCAAACATGTCTAAGAGAACTTGATAAAAATAATGTCTATTAGGCAATAAGGTGAGTTGGTCATGATGAGCCTGAAAGGATAATTTACGATTTTCCTTTTGTAGCTGGTTATCCCATATCTGAATTTCTTCAAGTAACTCGTTAAAAACGGTATTTAAATCTTGAAATTCTTTAATACGATTATAAGGAAAACGAAGATTATAAGCTTTTTGTTCACTTACAATCTGAGCAATATTGGTAAGTGGATAAATAGCCTGCATAATTTGACGATAAGTTAAGTTTACTGACCACCACAAAGCGCAAACAATAAACAACATCGCAATTGCAAGCCCCACCATAATCATTTTGAGGAATTGCAATATTTTTTCAGAACTACCAAAAAGCGTGAGCTCACCTACATTTTGTTCATGATGGTAAATTGTAAGATGAACAGGTTCATTTAAAAACCAATGATCAAACCAGCCCTCTAAAATTGAAGTCTGACTTGATAATTTAAAACTTTGTGCAATTAAATGATGTTCTGAATCATAAATATGAATAGTACGAATTGAATGATCATTCGTATATTCATTCAAAATTTGCTCTATTGTAATTTTATCATTAAATACAACTGCGGGCTGAATACGCTCTAGCAGAGTATGGCTAAGCAATTGTAAGTTTTGTTTGGCGTAAGTTTCCATTGTAAAAACAGAAATTGATACAAACGTAAAAGAGCAAATAAAGAAAGTAATTGCGAAAATAGTAAATTGAGATTTTCTAAATAAAGCATGTAATGAAGTGGACTGATACAACTTTGATATCATGACCCTTACTCCGCATTCTTGGCCAAGAGCAATACTCTCGGATCAATATGAACTTTGGAGTGACTTAAAGCGTCTAGGTTAACTTTAAAGGTAGTGTAATTATTTTGGTTATATAAACAAAAGATACTTCCTATTTCACATTCTGAATTATTAATGCTTAAAGAAAGTAAAGAACGATAAGGATAGTTCTGAATAAGACTTTGTTGTTGCTGGGGCGTAGTAGTAGAGAAATAAACAGCCTGACAATGTGATCGAGCAAAATCTTTCGCGTTTACAGTTTGAACACGATAATTATAAGACATTTGCTGGATATAAGATTGAAAGGTAGATGTAATGGAGGGATTATCAATAACACAAAGAGTAGGAGTATTCACATTCTCCCACTTACTGTAGCTTAGAATAGATAAAGTAAGCACATAGAAGTTATGTTTTGAATTGGCATAACAAGGCCCACTCGTAGCAAACACTACAAGTATGCAAACAAATACTTTTTTAGCGAACTGCCACATGGTGAGTTAATGCCAAACTATTGCACGAATAATCTATTCTACATGAAGTTGATAAAGTAAAAAAAGTTTAATATCTCATCTAAAGTTGACTGAAGTGCCTAAAAAAAAGGCATATATATGACTTTTTTCACAAAATAGAAGAAAAAAG
>NZ_VTDF01000018.1:0-5576 GCF_052824995.1 Acinetobacter sp. 1124_18A
AAAAAAACACCCCCAACTTAGGTTGGGGGTGTTTAGAATAATGAGCTGGCGATGACTTACTCTCACATGGGAAACCCCACACTACCATCAGCGCTAAGAGGTTTCACTTCTGAGTTCGGGAAGGGATCAGGTGGTTCACTCTTGCTATGGTCGCCAGCACAACTGGTATGGATACTAGCATTGGTCTTAATATGCCGATGCGTTTTCCAAATCTTTACAGATGGGCTGATTGAGTCTTTATATTTTGTTCATTTTAGCTAAGCGTATAACTAAATCAAGTTGCTTTGTACATTAATGAATCGATTGATGCTATATATACAACTGCTTGGGTGTTGTATAGTCAAGCCTCACGAGCAATTAGTATTGGTCAGCTTCACATATCACTATGCTTCCACATCCAACCTATCAACGTCCTAGTCTCGAACGGCTCTTTAGAGGACATAAAGTCCTAGGGAAATCTTATCTTGAGGTAGGCTTCCCGCTTAGATGCTTTCAGCGGTTATCCCTTCCGAACATAGCTACCCGGCGATGCGACTGGCGTCACAACCGGTACACCAGAGGTTCGTCCACTCTGGTCCTCTCGTACTAGGAGCAGATCCTCTCAAATTTCCAGCGCCCACGGTAGATAGGGACCGAACTGTCTCACGACGTTCTAAACCCAGCTCGCGTACCTCTTTAAATGGCGAACAGCCATACCCTTGGGACCTGCTTCAGCCCCAGGATGAGATGAGCCGACATCGAGGTGCCAAACACCGCCGTCGATATGAACTCTTGGGCGGTATCAGCCTGTTATCCCCAGAGTACCTTTTATCCGTTGAGCGATGGCCCTTCCATACAGAACCACCGGATCACTAAGACCTACTTTCGTACCTGCTCGACTTGTGGGTCTCGCAGTTAAGCGCGCTTTTGCCTTTATACTCTACGCGTGATTTCCGACCACGCTGAGCGCACCTTCGTACTCCTCCGTTACTCTTTAGGAGGAGACCGCCCCAGTCAAACTACCCACCAGACATGGTCCTCGCCCCGGATTACGGGGCAGAGTTAGAACCTCAACATTACCAGGGTGGTATTTCAAGGACGGCTCCATTGGAACTAGCGTTCCAACTTCAAAGCCTCCCACCTATCCTACACAAGTAAGGTCAAAGTTCAATGTCAAGCTGCAGTAAAGGTTCACGGGGTCTTTCCGTCTAGCCGCGGGTACACTGCATCTTCACAGCGATTTCGATTTCACTGAGCCTCTGCTGGAGACAGCGCCGCCATCATTATGCCATTCGTGCAGGTCGGAACTTACCCGACAAGGAATTTCGCTACCTTAGGACCGTTATAGTTACGGCCGCCGTTTACTGGGGCTTCGATCAAGAGCTTCGCTTACGCTAACCCCATCAATTAACCTTCCAGCACCGGGCAGGCATCACACCCTATACGTCCACTTTCGTGTTTGCAGAGTGCTATGTTTTTAATAAACAGTTGCAGCGGCCTGGTTTCTGTGGCTGTCATCAGCTCAGGAAGCAAGTTCCATCACCAACAACAGCGTACCTTCTCCCGAAGTTACGGTACCATTTTGCCTAGTTCCTTCAGCAGAGTTCTCTCAAGCGCCTTGGTCTACTCGACCTGACCACCTGTGTCGGTTTAGGGTACGATTCCTGTGTAACTGAAGCTTAGAGACTTTTCCTGGAAGCATGGTATCAGCCACTTCGCTGTACAAGTACAGCTTGCTATCAGATCTCAGCATAGAGCACCCCGGATTTGCCTAAGATGCATGCCTACTTCCTTTCACCTGGACAACCAACGCCAGGCTGACTTAACCTTCTCCGTCCTCTCATCGCATTACACAGAAGTATTGGAATATTAACCAATTTCCCATCGACTACGCCTTTCGGCCTCGCCTTAGGGGTCGACTCACCCAGCCCCGATTAACGTTGGACTGGAACCCTTGGTCTTTCGGCGAACGGGTTTTTCACCCGTTTTGTCGTTACTCACGTCAGCATTCGCACTTCTGATACCTCCAGCATACTTCTCAATACACCTTCATCGGCTTACAGAACGCTCCCCTACCACTTGACTTAAAAGTCAAATCCGCAGCTTCGGCACATAGTTTTAGCCCCGTTACATCTTCCGCGCAGGCCGACTCGACTAGTGAGCTATTACGCTTTCTTTAAAGGGTGGCTGCTTCTAAGCCAACCTCCTAGCTGTCTATGCCTTCCCACATCGTTTCCCACTTAACTATGATTTTGGGGCCTTAGCTGGCGGTCTGGATTGTTTTCCTCTTGACTACGGACGTTAGCACCCGCAGTCTGTCTCCCGGATAGTACTCATAGGTATTCGGAGTTTGCATCGGTTTGGTAAGTCGGGATGACCCCCTAGCCGAAACAGTGCTCTACCCCCTATGGTATTCGTCCGAGGCGCTACCTAAATAGCTTTCGGGGAGAACCAGCTATCACCAGGCTTGATTAGCCTTTCACCCCTATCCACAAGTCATCCCCTGGCTTTTCAACGACAGTGGGTTCGGTCCTCCAGTTAGTGTTACCCAACCTTCAACCTGCTCATGGATAGATCGCCTGGTTTCGGGTCTATACCCAGCAACTAAACGCCCTATTAAGACTCGATTTCTCTACGGCTCCCCTATACGGTTAACCTCGCTACTGAATATAAGTCGCTGACCCATTATACAAAAGGTACGCAGTCACCGAACAAGTCGGCTCCCACTGCTTGTATGCATGCGGTTTCAGGATCTATTTCACTCCCCTCACAGGGGTTCTTTTCGCCTTTCCCTCACGGTACTGGTTCACTATCGGTCAGTCAGGAGTATTTAGCCTTGGAGGATGGTCCCCCCATATTCAGACAAGGTTTCACGTGCCTCGCCCTACTCGTCATCATTATGTGTGCCCTTTCGTGTACGGGAATATCACCCTCTACGTTCGCACTTCCCAGAGCGTTCCACTAAAACACACATAACTTAATGGGCTGATCCCCGTTCGCTCGCCGCTACTAAGGGAATCTCAATTGATTTCTTTTCCTAAGGGTACTGAGATGTTTCACTTCCCCTCGTTCGCCTTGCAACACTATGTATTCATGTTGCAATACCTACCTTAAAGTAGGTGGGTTCCCCCATTCAGAAATCTCCGGATCACAGGATATTTGCCGCCTCCCCGGAGCTTATCGCAGGCTATTACGTCTTTCATCGCCTCTGACTGCCAAGGCATCCACCACATGCACTTAATTACTTGACTATACAACCCCAAACAGTCGTTATTACCTACAAGGAGTAATAAGACATGATCAATGATTTCTCATCAATCTCTTACAGTTTGAAGTACTGTGTATTTAAACACTGTACAGCTTCAATCTAATTCATATACCAAAACGCTTGATTCAGTTAATTTGCTAGTTCTCAATTCATTTAGATCAATTGCTTAATCTAAACTCTTGAGTGAACAATTTATTTCAGACTCAATTTTGCCAATCTGTTAATGAATAAACATGCCTTCGTCAGGTCATGCTTAATACCGTGATACTTAAATCACAGAAGTTAATAAACTAAGACCTAAATCTCTATTTACTAATTTCTGTAATCCGAACTTCTCTTAAGTTCTGGTGGAGACTAGGAGAGTCGAACTCCTGACCTCCTGCGTGCAAAGCAGGCGCTCTACCAACTAAGCTAAGTCCCCAGCTTACATCATCAGTTCTGTATCTTCTTTTCTATAACTTCAACCAGTCAAAGTCATGGTGGGTCTGACAAGACTTGAACTTGTGACCCCACGCTTATCAAGCGTGTGCTCTAACCAACTGAGCTACAGACCCTCAGATACATCTATGAAGAACAACTTGTTGTGGATTCTTACCAATCGTCAATCTTTCGTTAAGGAGGTGATCCAGCCGCAGGTTCCCCTACGGCTACCTTGTTACGACTTCACCCCAGTCATCGGCCACACCGTGGTAAGCGTCCTCCTTGCGGTTAGACTACCTACTTCTGGTGCAACAAACTCCCATGGTGTGACGGGCGGTGTGTACAAGGCCCGGGAACGTATTCACCGCGGCATTCTGATCCGCGATTACTAGCGATTCCGACTTCATGGAGTCGAGTTGCAGACTCCAATCCGGACTACGATCGGCTTTTTGAGATTAGCATCCTATCGCTAGGTAGCAACCCTTTGTACCGACCATTGTAGCACGTGTGTAGCCCTGGCCGTAAGGGCCATGATGACTTGACGTCGTCCCCGCCTTCCTCCAGTTTGTCACTGGCAGTATCCTTAAAGTTCCCGACATTACTCGCTGGCAAATAAGGAAAAGGGTTGCGCTCGTTGCGGGACTTAACCCAACATCTCACGACACGAGCTGACGACAGCCATGCAGCACCTGTATGTAAGTTCCCGAAGGCACCAATCCATCTCTGGAAAGTTCTTACTATGTCAAGGCCAGGTAAGGTTCTTCGCGTTGCATCGAATTAAACCACATGCTCCACCGCTTGTGCGGGCCCCCGTCAATTCATTTGAGTTTTAGTCTTGCGACCGTACTCCCCAGGCGGTCTACTTATCGCGTTAGCTGCGCCACTAAAGCCTCAAAGGCCCCAACGGCTAGTAGACATCGTTTACGGCATGGACTACCAGGGTATCTAATCCTGTTTGCTCCCCATGCTTTCGCACCTCAGCGTCAGTGTTAGGCCAGATGGCTGCCTTCGCCATCGGTATTCCTCCAGATCTCTACGCATTTCACCGCTACACCTGGAATTCTACCATCCTCTCCCACACTCTAGCTAACCAGTATCGAATGCAATTCCCAAGTTAAGCTCGGGGATTTCACATTTGACTTAATTAGCCGCCTACGCGCGCTTTACGCCCAGTAAATCCGATTAACGCTTGCACCCTCTGTATTACCGCGGCTGCTGGCACAGAGTTAGCCGGTGCTTATTCTGCGAGTAACGTCCACTATCTGAAGGTATTAACTTCAGTAGCCTCCTCCTCGCTTAAAGTGCTTTACAACCATAAGGCCTTCTTCACACACGCGGCATGGCTGGATCAGGCTTGCGCCCATTGTCCAATATTCCCCACTGCTGCCTCCCGTAGGAGTCTGGGCCGTGTCTCAGTCCCAGTGTGGCGGATCATCCTCTCAGACCCGCTACAGATCGTCGCCTTGGTAGGCCTTTACCCCACCAACTAGCTAATCCGACTTAGGCTCATCTATTAGCGCAAGGTCCGAAGATCCCCTGCTTTCTCCCGTAGGACGTATGCGGTATTAGCATTCCTTTCGAAATGTTGTCCCCCACTAATAGGCAGATTCCTAAGCATTACTCACCCGTCCGCCGCTAAGTGATAGTGCAAGCACCATCACTCCGCTCGACTTGCATGTGTTAAGCCTGCCGCCAGCGTTCAATCTGAGCCATGATCAAACTCTTCAGTTAAAAATCATTTTGCACCTTATTAAAGACAAGGTGCCAATTCTGGCTCATCAATTTTCTGACTTAAATTTCGCTCAAATAAACTTCGAGTAATTTAAACCAATCAATCAATGATAATATTTCGATCAATCAATCAGTAAAAATCCACACAAGTTGTTCTTCATAATCTCTTAATGATCTT
>NZ_VTDF01000019.1:0-4700 GCF_052824995.1 Acinetobacter sp. 1124_18A
TAAACTCAGATTCCTGAAATACTTCATATTTTTCGAGATCAATTTCAGAAGCTAAATCTTTAGCTGTCTGAATAAACTTACCATCATAGATAGCATTATGAATTTCAATATCTTCTAGTTTGAACTTAGTAAGGTTAATTCTTCTAAAAATTTCTTTAATTATTTGATCATCTATTTTTCCTAAATCACGTAGTACAACTTGATACTCTAAAAAGTCTTCTCTTGTTTCACTATCAAGGTCAGCATAGGACTTTACTAATGTAAGAGGACTCTCGAAATTGTTATCAATATAATTAAAAATAGTTGTTAGACGTTGTTGTCCATCAATAACTTTTTGAGTGGTCTGAATTTTAGTTATATTAGTTTCACCTCTGCATACATATATTTCAGGAAATGGAAGCCCATGTAATATTGTATCGATGAATTCTTCTTGATGTTCTTGAGTCCAAACAAAACGTCTTTGAAAATCAGGTGCAAGCTCTAACTTATTCTCAGAAATTTTTCCATATAATTCAGCAATTGTTGGTGTAGTTACTGAGGGTTTAATTTGTTTAGCCATTTATGATATTCCTTGCAAATTTCGAGACTTCTTAATTTTATTGAAACCAGAGACAATATAGTTTTCATAATGAAAATATGACTTAAACACACCGGCAGCGACTTTATAATCACCTACCTCTGACTTGTTGTAAGAAATGCTTTCAAAATAATCGAACCAACTTTGTTTGAGGTCACTCATTTGAAACGATAGTGGTAATTTATCTGGTCTTATCCACCCAATCGCTACATATTCTAAAAATTCGTGATACATCTTGAGTTCGTGTTGGGTTAGAGTCCTACGATTTGCTTTTAATGACATTTGAAATTGAAGTATTTTAAACATAATAATGTCGAACAAATTCTCCGAAATTATTGCAACGTCAATGTCTGAGTCTAAATCAAAGTCTTTATTTTTATGTGGACTAAAACCGAGTTTTCCCGAACCTGTTATATATATTTCATGAAATGGAACGCAATATTTCTTAGCAATACGGCATCTGAAATTAAAATAACTTTGTTCATTATTTTGAAAGATGTGAGGTATCCCATGAAGAATATGTTTTCTACAAAAGTCGTCTAGTTGTTCGGCATTATCAGGATCTAGGCTGTCTAGCTCTCTAAAAAAATCATCCTTAACCATTTTAGTTTATCTAAAATTAACATAATGCGCATTATACGAAATGATTTTTAAAAAGTATTCTAAATCATAGTTTTATATATATATATAAAGCCTAATTACAACTGGTTGGGCTTTTTTATGTATTATTCACGTTTCACGCCCACTATTTGATCAAAGTTCCACGACTTTGATTAGGTAAATTGAATAATTAATAAAGTTGTTTCAAACTTAACTTAAAAAATTTGTTTTTGTGAAAAGAGCACGGATTGAAAATTTTTTTTTCGAAATCAATATAATTCGTATCGGCTTTAAATTTCGGTCGATATGAAAAATAAATGGAAGTTTTTCCTCCTGATACTTTTTTCATTTTCCCCTAAAAATTTAAGGTGAATATAGAGCCTTAAATTTCTTCATATCTGTGTAGTGCTGAAAACACACAACCAACCAGTATACGAAGTAATCCTTAATAGGCTCATCGGTAATCTAAGGATTTAAAAAGATGAGTGAAGCTTTAGCTGTTGAAGTATTGAGAACATCCCCAATAATTTTTGTTATCTGCTTAATATTATGGATTATTTATTCATTAATTAAGAATGGAAAATTGAAAGGTAGCATTACTTTTGGAAGTGATGAAAAAAGAAAAAAATGAAATTTATAATTATATTTATGCTATATTGTATCTCAATTGAGTTACACAATATTCAGGTGAAGATATGACTTCTCAAACCTCAATGCTACACGTTCGAATTGATGATGATACGAAGCTACAGGCACAGCAGGCTTTGAAATCAATGGGGATGTCTGTTTCTGATGCTGTACGAATCTTTTTGACTCGTGTAGTTGCTGAACAAGCGATTCCATTTGATGTACGTGTACCAAATACCACAACTGTAGCTGCAATGAATGAAGCTGATGCGCTCATTCAGGCAAAGAAAGCCCGTTTTGAAACTGTAGAAGACTTATTTAATGACCTCGAAAAAAACAGCTAAAGATAAACGGGCCGTTTTACCTCGATCATCGGATTACACCAAAGAGTTTTTAGCGGACTGGCAGAGGCTTTCTCGTAGTGGTCGTTATGATATGGGGAAGCTTAAAGAGGTCATGATGCTGATTATCGCCAATGATGAGTCTTTAGGTGCTGAATGGGTTGATCATGCGCTAAGTGGTAACCAATGGAAAAACTGCCGAGAACTGCATGTTGGTGGCGATTTTCTGCTGATTTATCGCATCGAGCCACTCTCTAAGTTTGAGATGGTGGTTTTTGTGCGTACTGGCACGCATAGTGAATTATTCAAATAGTTAAACATCAAATAAAAGGATATGGTCTATGACGAATACAGCAAAGTTACAAGAAGCTTTTAGAGCTGCAAAGGGAATTGTTGACCATGAATTTTCTAAAGACGTGATTAATGCTTGCGAAGCAGCCGATCAGGCAAGACAACAGCGTATTTTGAAGGGGGAAACCACCTTTGAACAGGAAGATACTGCATTAATGGCTGAATGGAGACGATTGAACCCTAAATAAGCAGATAAGAGCTTAAATTGCATTTATTTTGGTGTTTATTTATCAAAAAAGAGCAAATTTCATCAAATTAAAGCAAACGGTTTTATCAAAAAAACGCAACTAAAAGCAAAAATCAGCAAATAAGATCAAACTAAGGCAAATCCTAGTGTGTGGTATGTATCAAATTAAGGCAAATATACGCAAACTAGAATTTGTACGATGAGGCAAGATGTGTATTGTACTAGTACATGCAAGCTGTACTACCACAATACCTACACAATTCGCATATGCTCAATGTGTCTCTTGTCCTGCGGAGCTGTTTGTTTATTTACACCAAAAGATCATGCCAGGAAAAAATATGTCGTTACTTACAATCCTTGAAGCATCAAAACAGTTCAAAGTTGGTAGGACGAGTATTTATAAAGCAATTAAACGAGGGGACATTACTCCACGTCTAAATGCCCAAAATATTCAGGTAATTGATGCTCAAGATATGGTACGTGTCTTTGGTGGATCTATTCCCAAATCTGTTTCTGGAAACAGTACACCAGTTGTTTCTGGGAACAACGAGGAACTGGTACGTGAACTGCGAGAACAGATACAAGATTTGAAGCAAGATAAAGAATTCTTAAAGCAAGAAATGGCAAGCATTAGACGTGATTTCGATGACTTCAAATTAATGATTGAATACAAGGGTAAATCAGATCAATCAGAAACAGGTGAAACAGTTTCGGAACAAGCTGGAAACTGTTTTGGTGTACAAGAAAAACAGCAATGGGAACAAGTCGAAACAGATGGAAAACAGTCCCAAAAAACAGAAAAAAAGAGGTTTGGTTTTTTAAGAAGATTATTGGGTGATTAATTAAGTTAATAAAATTTATTCAAGAAAAAAGCCCTGATGTCTTGCAACATACAGGGCTTTTCCGTAAATTGTTGGTACGCAGTTATTTGATGCAGCAACATCAAGTAACGAAGATCATAAGGTTTGGCGACCGTTATGATTTCACCTTGCGGCTTGTACCTAGACTCTATTTTCACAATAACCTAGGTTATATGCAAGCCTAATTTTGAAAAACTTCGTTATTGATACCTTTGTGAATATCAAATAAGCATCTTAGATCGAGCTTTGCCCGCTTCTGCGTGTCCGTTTTTATACGTTTGGCATGTGGTGTGGGTGGAAGGAATAAGCGACGCTAGCGCACCACAGCAATTGTTTTAGAGGGATATAAGAGTCTAAAGCAGAAGTTGCTACTAGGGGAAATCGACAAAGCAACAACGTGATGAGTAGTTCAGGGATGCTTTAAATTGTATGTTGGGGAAACCCTCACAGAGAAAAGTGAACTGTTCGGTTTGAGAACGTGTCGATGCGGTGTGTGAATCGTAATCTCAGCCTATAAGGGAAAGCACAATTACCCTTTGCGTGATACGACCGATATACGTGGCTCCGAAGCCAAGATATTAGGAAGATCGGCAATACTTTAAGAGTAGTTTTGCGACTACTCTTAGGGTGAGTATTGCCGAAACTCTCTCAACCGTTTCCAAAGCCAAAGCACGAAGTGCTACGCTTTGGGGACGTGTTGAGAAGTTGAGAACATTACTATTTTTCGTATTGATCATTAATAAAACCTTGTAATATTTCCGAACGTTTTATTCTAGATTTTCTGTTATTGGTTCCTGTATACATATAGCTGTAATATTCGCCATAAATATTCTCTTTATCTTTTTTGTTAGCTAGAACATTTTCTTCAAATACCATTAACTTAGTTGCTAAGTTATCTAAGTTTAAGTTATTTTTCGCTAATTCTATGATTAAAGTAAAGAAGTTAGATTTTCTAAACCATATTGAATCAACTGGAAGTTCTAATTTATCTAACTCTGAAAAAGCCTTATATATTTGGCTCTTTCTTGTATTTTGACTTTCATATTTTTCATTAAATGCAACGATACATCTTTCTATTTCAATATCTCTTGTAAAGTATCCATCTCGTTCTAAAGTAGAGAGTATTAGTAAAAAGAAGTGTACATCTATCATTCTAG
>NZ_VTDF01000020.1:0-1251 GCF_052824995.1 Acinetobacter sp. 1124_18A
CCTTCCACTTTCTCAATTACTTTCAAACCATCTTGGGTCACATCAATCACACATAGGTCGGTGTAAATACGGTCAACACAGTTTTTTCCCGTTACCGGATAGCTCAGCTCAGCCACAATCTTCGGTTCACCTTGCTTGGTTACGTGGTCTGTAGTGATAAATACTTTTTTAGCACCTACAGCTAAATCCATCGCACCACCTACCGCAGGAATTGCATCTGGTGCACCTGTATGCCAGTTGGCCAAGTCACCATTCGCTGCAACCTGAAAGGCTCCAAGCACGGCAATATCAAGGTGTCCACCACGCATCATCGCAAATGAGTCGCCATGATGGAAAAAACTGCCACCTTCAAGCATGGTCACAAACTCTTTACCTGCATTAATCAGTTCAGGGTCTTCTTCACCTTCTGCTGGCGGTGGGCCAAAAGCCAACAGACCATTTTCAGAGTGAAGAAAAATATCTTTGTCGTTAGGTAGGTAGCTTGCAATCTTGGTTGGTAAACCAATACCCAAGTTCACATAGGCACCATCTGGAATATCTTGTGCCACACGTTTTGCAATCTGGTCACGGCTGAGTTTCTGGTAGCTCATGTTATTTCTCCTTATTGCTTACTGTGCGGGCTGTACTTGAACAACGTGCTGTACAAAAATACCTGGGGTAATAATGTGCTCTGGATCTAATCCACCTAGCTTAACCACCTCAGAAACCTGAACAATGGTGACATCAGCAGCCATGGCCATAATGGGGCCAAAGTTACGTGCAGATTTACGGTAAACCAGATTGCCCCAGCGATCGCCCTTATAAGCTTTAATCAAGGCAAAGTCAGCCTTAATTGGATATTCGAGTACGTAGTCTTTACCATCAATCTGGCGAGTTTCTTTACCTTCAGCTAAAAGTGTTCCAAAGCCTGTTGGGGTAAACACAGCGCCTAATCCCATACCAGCTGCCTGAATACGACAAGCCAGATTACCTTGTGGAACCACTTCAAGCTCTACTTTTCCGGCACGGTACAGTTCATCAAACACATAAGAGTCTGACTGACGTGGGAAAGAGCAAATCACTTTTTTAACTGATCCTGCTTTAAGCAGTTTAGCCAGACCGTAATCGCCATTACCGGCATTGTTGCTGACAATGGTGAGGTCTTTAATACCCAGTTCAATTAGTCCATCAATGAGTTCAGCGGGTTGTCCTGTGGTACCAAAACCACCAATCAGAATGGTTGCACCATCTTTAATCTGCGATAGTACCTCG
>NZ_VTDF01000021.1:0-1179 GCF_052824995.1 Acinetobacter sp. 1124_18A
TTATGCAGTTACTTTCGCAACAACACCAGCACCTACAGTACGACCACCTTCACGGATCGCAAAACGTAGACCTGGGTCCATTGCGATTGGGTGGATTAATTCTACTGACATTTCAACGTTGTCACCTGGCATAACCATTTCAACGCCGTCTTGTAATTGGATTGCGCCAGTTACGTCAGTTGTACGGAAGTAGAACTGTGGACGGTAGCCGTTAAGGAATGGAGTATGACGACCACCTTCTTCTTTAGAAAGTACGTATACTTCTGCATCGAATTTAGTGTGCGGCTTGATTGTACCTGGTTTAGCAAGTACTTGACCACGTTGTACGTCTTCACGCTTAGTACCACGTAGAAGAACACCACAGTTCTCGCCTGCACGACCTTCATCAAGCAATTTACGGAACATTTCTACGCCAGTTACAGTCGTTACTACTGTGTCACGAATACCAACGATTTCAACTGATTCGCCAACTTTAACGATACCAGATTCAACACGGCCTGTTACTACAGTACCACGACCAGAAATAGAGAATACGTCTTCGATTGGCATTAAGAATGCTTTGTCGATAGCACGTTCTGGTTCTGGAATGTAAGAATCAAGTGCAGCAACCAATTCGATTACAGCAGATTCGCCATACTGACCTTGGTCACCATTAAGTGCAGCAAGTGCTGAACCACGGATGATTGGAGTGTCATCACCTGGGAAGTCATAAGTAGAAAGAAGTTCACGAACTTCCATTTCTACTAATTCAAGTAATTCTTCATCATCAACAAGGTCACACTTGTTAAGGAATACAAGAATATAAGGTACACCAACCTGACGAGAAAGAAGGATGTGTTCACGAGTTTGTGGCATTGGACCATCAGTCGCAGCACATACAAGGATCGCGCCGTCCATCTGAGCAGCACCAGTAATCATGTTTTTAACATAATCGGCGTGGCCCGGGCAGTCTACGTGAGCGTAGTGACGGATTGGAGAATCGTATTCTACGTGTGAAGTATTAATTGTAATACCACGTGCTTTTTCTTCAGGTGCCGAGTCGATTTGTGAGTAATCTTTCGCTTCACCGCCGTAAGTTTTTGCACAAATAGTTGCAATCGCAGCAGTTAAAGTTGTTTTACCATGGTCAACGTGACCGATTGTGCCCACGTTTACGTGTGGCTTATTACGTTCAAACTT
>NZ_VTDF01000022.1:0-1048 GCF_052824995.1 Acinetobacter sp. 1124_18A
ATGTGTTTGGCCGAGGTGACGGACAGGATACGGTCAGTTCAAGCTATAACAATGATGTAAACAAATTGAATACCCTGAAGTTAAAAGAAGGTATCACCGCTTCAAACCTGATTATTAAACAGGTGGGTAGTGGACTTGAAATTAGCATTTTAGGCAGCACGGATAAAATCACATTCCAGGATGTGCTTTATCAGGATTCATTAAATAACCCGTATAGCTCATTACAGCGTATCGAATTTGCAGACGGGACCAGTCTGACGGTTGCAGATATTCTGACGAAGTTGTACGCGGGAACAGCAGCAGCAGATAGTTTAACGGGGACCAAAGAAGCTGACCATATCTTGGGCGGAGCAGGCAATGACACATTATATGGTCAGGCAGGCAATGACAGCCTTGAGGGAGAAGATGGTGATGACAAACTCTATGGTGGTGATGGCAATGACCTTCTAAAAGGTGGAGCAGGAAACGATACACTTGATGGGGGCAATGGAAATGACATCCTTGAGGGTGGAGCCGGCAATGACCAGCTGACTGGCGGTTCGGGTAACAACACCTATGTGTTTGGTCGAGGTGACGGACAGGATACGGTCAGTTCAAGTTATGACACGAATATCAACAAGCTAAATATCCTGAAGTTAAAAGAAGGTATTACCGCTTCAAACCTGATTATTAAACAGGTGGGTAGTAGTCTTGAAATTAGCATTTCAGGCAGCACGGATAAAATCACATTCCAGGATGTGCTTTATCAGGATTCATTAAATAACCCGTATAGCTCATTACAGCGAATCGAATTTGCTGATGGCACCAGTCTGAAAGTTGCCGATATTTTACAGCAGCTCTATCAGGGAACGGATGGAGCAGACTGGTTGGCTGGTACTACAGATACAGATCAGTTATTTGGAGGCTTGGGGAACGACACGTTATATGGACGTGGAGGGAACGATACGCTTGAAGGCGGAGAAGGCGACGACAAACTGTATGGTGAAGAAGGAGCCGATATTCTCAAGGGTGGTCTGGGTAACGATACCTTAGATGGTGGCAATGGAAA
>NZ_VTDF01000023.1:0-989 GCF_052824995.1 Acinetobacter sp. 1124_18A
TGGGTTAATGAAACGCCAGCCCATGGTGGTGTCTTCAATCTTCTGGCTACGGCCAAAAGCACTCTCTGACTTACCCATCACATAAGGTGCACGGCTCATGCTTTCCACACCACCTGCAATCACCAAGTTCGCTTCACCGGCTTTAATGGCACGGGCAGCAATGGCAATGGCATCGAGTGAAGAACCACACAAACGATTAATGGTGGTTGCTGGCACCTGATACGGTAAACCTGCAAGCAGTGCTGACATACGACCTACGTTACGGTTATCTTCACCGGCTTGATTGGCACAGCCATAGATCACATCATCGACCTGTTCCCAATCTACATTCGGGTTACGCTGCATGAGAGCTTTAATCGGCACAGCACCAAGGTCATCGGCACGGACAGGTGCAAGACCACCGGCATAACGGCCGAATGGGGTACGGATGGCATCGATGATATAAGCGTTTTTCATTCTTACATTTCCATTTTGAAATCTGTTGCTGTCATTGCCATATTGTTAGACTTTTCCAGATTTTGCTGGCGATCATCATGGTTACTAAGTTAAAAGTAGTCATGACAGAGTCTTATCGTGTTGAGTCAAATGCCAGTAGCTAATTCTTGTCACTTTTTTAAAAAAGTAACCAAAAACCTTTGTTGAACAGAGGAGGCTTCCATGCCTCCCTGTCCAACGGGCGACATCCATGTCGCCTGTCACAATAGCGAATTACTGTAAAAACCAAATTAATAAGCAAGAACCGTATTCAAAGAGTTCCATTCAGTGTTTCGCGTTGGCGACATGGATGTCGCCTCGTTGCTCAGCACAACAGGGATGTTGTGTCTGAGTAACAAAGGATTTTTGTTACTTTTTATCCTTAAAAAGTAAGGTATTACTTATACAAAAAACTTTTTGCTTTAACTCGTAATTTGGGGCTGTATAAACCTTATCCTTGAGTGGCATCAGTCAAAGTTGCACCAGTTAAAGCCTGTAACTCATCAAAGCTAAGA
>NZ_VTDF01000024.1:0-823 GCF_052824995.1 Acinetobacter sp. 1124_18A
TGCATTTGACATCAAGAAACCAGCATCATCGGCAGAACCTGAACGGTGGTTACGTTGAACTTGTTCACCTTTAGCAGCTGTAGCAACCGCTGCACCACCCATTGCACCACCAAACAATACATTGATGATTGAGCGGTTCATTGCTTTACACATGATGTACGACAGAATCGCACCAGATGAACCTACGAGAGAACCCGCAACGATCAACATGTTGTTTTCAAGGGTAAAACCAATACCTGCTGCTGCCCAACCCGAGAATGAGTTAAGAAGTGATACTACTACAGGCATATCACCACCACCAACTGGTGCAATCCATACCCAGCCAAATGCAAGTGCAAGTGCTGTCATTGCCCAGAATGCGGTCATGTTACCAGTGGTAAAGAAGTAGAAACCACAAGCCAACATCGCAATAAAGATAATCGCTTGAACCGGCTTAACCCATGCACCAGAAATCGTTTTTGCCCATTTTTTTGCAGCCAATTTACCGTACGCAAACACAGATGCAGTAAAGGTAATCGCACCAACAAAACAACCAACGAACAATTCAAATAAATGAACACTACTCATGTGCACATGTTGCACACCAGCCGCAGTTAAAGCTGCCTCATTTTGAGCAAACAATTCAGTGAGTTGGTTGTTATGCAAAATTGCAGCGATTGCAATGAGGACAGCAGCCAAACCAACTAAAGAGTGCATCAACGCCACAGTTTCAGGCATTTGAGTCATTGGTACAGTACGAGCACGTGCAATACCTACGATTGCACCCAACACCATTGCACCAACAATCATCCAGATGACTGGGTTATTCGCAACAAAGAAGGTT
>NZ_VTDF01000025.1:0-823 GCF_052824995.1 Acinetobacter sp. 1124_18A
GGCATTTGACATCAAGAAGCCAGCATCATCAGCAGAACCAGAACGATGGTTACGCTGAACTTGCTCACCTTTAGCAGCTGTAGCAACTGCCGCGCCACCCATTGCACCACCAAACAATACATTGATGATCGAACGGTTCATTGCTTTACACATGATGTACGACAGAATCGCACCAGATGAACCCACGAGAGAACCCGCAACGATCAACATGTTGTTTTCAAGTGTAAAACCAATACCTGCTGCCGCCCAACCCGAGAATGAGTTAAGAAGCGATACCACTACAGGCATATCACCGCCACCAACTGGTGCAATCCATACCCAGCCAAATGCAAGCGCAAGTGCTGTCATTGCCCAGAATGCAGTCATGTTGCCAGTCGTGAAGAAGTAAAAACCACAAGCCAACATCGCAATAAAAATAAGCGCTTGAACAGGTTTAACCCACGCACCAGAAATTGTTTTCGCCCATTTTTTTGCAGCTAATTTACCGTACGCAAACACAGATGCAGTAAAGGTAATCGCGCCAACAAAACAACCTACGAACAATTCAAATAAGTGAACACCACTCATGTGCACATGTTGCACACCAGCCGCAGTTAAAGCCGCCTCATTTTGAGCAAACAATTCAGTGAGTTGGTTATTATGCAAAATTGCAGCAATTGCAATTAAAACAGCAGCCAAACCAACTAAAGAGTGCATGAGTGCAACAGTCTCTGGCATTTGTGTCATTGGTACAGTACGAGCTCGTGCAATACCTACGATTGCACCCAACACCATTGCACCAACAATCATCCAGATGACCGGGTTATTCGCAACAAAGAAGGTC
>NZ_VTDF01000026.1:0-609 GCF_052824995.1 Acinetobacter sp. 1124_18A
AGATGTTGTTACCCAAACCACCATTCAGCGTGTCATTACCTGCACCACCTTCAAGAATGTCATCACCAGCACCGCCACTCAGAGTGTCGTTACCAGCACCACCCTCAAGAATGTCATTTCCATTACCACCATCTAAGGTATCGTTACCCAGTCCACCCTTGAGGATATCTGCACCTTCTTCGCCATACAGTTTGTCGTCGCCATCTCCACCTTCAAGCGTATCGTTCCCTCCACGTCCATATAACGTGTCGTTCCCCAAGCCACCAAGTAAGTGATCCGCATCTGTAGTACCAGCCAACCAGTCTGTTCCATCCGTTCCCTGATACGCCAGCTGTAAAATATCGGCAACTTTCAGACTGGTCCCGTCTGCAAATTCGATACGCTGTAATGAGCTATACGGGTTATTTAATGAATCCTGATAAAGCACATCCTGGAATGTGATTTTATCCGTACTGCCTGAAATGCTAATTTCAAGTCCACTACCCACCTGTTTAATAATCAGGTCTGAAGCGGTGATACCTTCTTTTAACTTCAGGGTATTCAATTTGTTTACATCATTGTTATAGCTTGAACTGACAGTATCCTGTCCGTCACCTCGGCCAAACAGGT
>NZ_VTDF01000027.1:0-589 GCF_052824995.1 Acinetobacter sp. 1124_18A
GTTACAACTGCAATCGCCATCGCGATCATACCGTAACGGTTACCTTGAATTGCTGTTTTAGGGCCAGACAAACCACGAAGCGTCAAGATAAAGAGGATTGCGCCAACAAGGTACAACCAATTTGCGTTTGCTTGAATAAATTCCATGTCAAAGCCCTCTTATTTCTTTTGCTTAGGCTTGAACATTTCCAGCATGCGTGCAGTTACTGCAAAGCCACCGAAAATATTAATGCTTGCCAAAAATACTGCAATCGCACCCAGTACGCTCACCACATTCACACTTTGAAATGCAACGTTAGCATCTACACCCAAAATAGGTAGACCCACAGTTTGCAACATCGCACCTACCACAATAATAGATGACAACGCATTGGTTACAGCCATAAGTGGCGTATGTAAAGCTGGTGTAACACCCCAAACTACGTAATAACCTACGAAGATGGCAAGGACGAAAATTGTAATAGTTTCAACCATGAGAAATCTCCTTAACCACGCTTAAGCAGTACTTGACCGCCATGAGTGACCAATAGGGCTTTTTGGATTTCGTCTTCTTGATTAATCGCAAAGTTTTTCTCTTTGTCGAATAAAGT
>NZ_VTDF01000028.1:0-538 GCF_052824995.1 Acinetobacter sp. 1124_18A
AGGATTAATAAAACGCCAGCCCATGGTGGTGTCTTCAATCTTCTGGCTACGGCCAAAAGCACTGTCTGACTTACCCATCACATAGGGTGCACGGCTCATGCTCTCTACACCACCTGCAATTACTAGATTTGCTTCACCTGCTTTAATAGCACGGGCAGCAATGGCAATCGCATCTAAGGATGAACCACACAAACGGTTAATGGTGGTTGCTGGCACCTGATACGGTAAACCTGCAAGCAGTGCTGACATACGACCGACATTACGGTTGTCTTCACCGGCTTGATTGGCACAGCCATAAATTACATCATCGACCTGTTCCCAATCTACATTCGGGTTACGCTGCATGAGTGCTTTAATCGGTACAGCGCCGAGGTCATCGGCACGGACAGGCGCAAGGCCACCGGCATAACGGCCGAATGGAGTACGGATGGCATCGATGATATAAGCGTTTTTTAATGTCATTTCCCTACGTCCTTATCCTTGAGTCGCATCAATCAAAGTTGCACCTGTTAAAGCCTGTAACTCATCAAAGCTAAGG
>NZ_VTDF01000029.1:0-528 GCF_052824995.1 Acinetobacter sp. 1124_18A
GGTACGACAGCAACTGTGGTTGCAGGACCAGACGGCACATGGTCAGTAGCAAACCCGGGTGACTTAACTGACGGTCAAACGGTAACAGCAACAGCCACTGACCCTGCAGGCAATACCTCATTGCCAGGAACAGGTACAGTCTCTGCGGACATTACTGCACCTGTAGTTGCACTCGATGATGTGCTCACCAATGACAGCACTCCCGCACTCACGGGTACAGTGAATGATCCGACTGCGACTGTGGTGGTGACTGTGGATGGTGTGAACTATCCAGCGACCAACAATGGTGACGGTACTTGGACGCTTGCAGACAATAGCTTGCCTGCATTAACAGATGGTCCACATACCATTACCGTGACAGCAACTGACCCTGCAGGTAATGCAGGAACAGATACGGCTGTGGTGACGATTGATACCACTGCACCAAATGCACCGGTGCTTGATCCAATCAATGCCACTGATCCAGTGACAGGGATAGCAGAAGCGGGTTCAACCGTGACTGTAAGCTTCCCTGACGGTACGACAGCC
>NZ_VTDF01000030.1:0-515 GCF_052824995.1 Acinetobacter sp. 1124_18A
CCTGCTCCACCTTCAAGGATATCGGAACCTGTACCACCATCAAGTGTATCGTTTCCTGCACCGCCTTTTAGAAGGTCATTGCCATCACCACCATAGAGTTTGTCATCACCATCTTCTCCCTCAAGGCTGTCATTACCTGCCTGACCATATAATGTGTCATTGCCTGCTCCGCCCAAGATATGGTCCGCTTCTTTGGTCCCCGTTAAACTATCTGCTGCTGCCGTTCCCGTGTATAACTTCGTCAGAATGTCTGCAACGGTCAGGCTCGTACCATCTGCAAACTCAATTCGTTGTAGCGAGTTATAGTTATTAACTGGACTGTCCTGATAAAGGAAGCCATTAAACGTAATCTTGTCCGTGCTGCCAGAGATTGATACTTCCAAGGCACCATTGCCACCTACATCAGGATCATAAACCTGCTTTAAAATAATGTCGGAGGCAATAATCCCTTCTTTGAACTGAAGTGTATTGGTTTTATTAACAGTCGTGTCATAACTCACCCGAACAACATCCTG
>NZ_VTDF01000031.1:0-440 GCF_052824995.1 Acinetobacter sp. 1124_18A
CCACACACGATTACCGTGACTGCAACAGATGCAGCAGGTAATGTGGGTACAGATACAGCTGTGGTCACAGTAGATACCACTGCACCGAATGTGCCAGTGATTGACCCGGTTAACGGGACAGATCCGATTACAGGTACAGCAGAACCAGGTTCAACCGTGACTGTAAGCTTCCCTGATGGTAGTACCGCAACTGTAGTTGCAGGACCGGATGGTAGTTGGACTGTTCCAAATCCAGGCTTAAATGATGGTGACACGGTAACAGCTGTTACAACAGATCCTGCTGGAAATACATCAGGACCTGCAACAGGTATTGTTGATGCGCTTGCACCGACAGTCGCTCTTAATGATGTATTGACCAACGACAGCACACCGCCTTTAACAGGTACCGTGAACGACCCAACTGCGACTGTGGTGGTGACTGTAGATGGTGTGAACTATCC
>NZ_VTDF01000032.1:0-398 GCF_052824995.1 Acinetobacter sp. 1124_18A
CAGGTACAGTCTCTGCGGACATTACTGCACCTGTGGTTGCACTCGATGATGTGCTCACCAATGACAGCACTCCCGCACTCACGGGTACAGTGAATGATCCGACTGCGACTGTGGTGGTGACTGTAGATGGTGTGAACTATCCAGCAACCAACAATGGTGACGGTACTTGGACACTTGCAGACAATAGCTTGCCTGCATTAACAGATGGTCCACACACGATTACCGTGACAGCAACTGACCCTGCAGGCAATGCAGGAACAGATACAGCTGTGGTGACGATTGATACCACTGCACCGAATGCACCGGTGCTTGATCCAATCAATGCCACTGATCCAGTGACAGGTACAGCAGAAGCGGGATCAACCGTGACTGTAAGCTTCCCGGACGGTACGACAGCA
>NZ_VTDF01000033.1:0-390 GCF_052824995.1 Acinetobacter sp. 1124_18A
AGACCTGATTATCAAACAGGTGGGTAGTGGACTTGAAATTAGCATTTCAGGGAGCACGGATAAAATCACATTCCAGGATGTGCTTTATCAGGATTCATTAAATAACCCGTATAGCTCATTACAGCGAATCGAATTTGCTGATGGCACCAGTCTGAAAGTTGCCGATATCATTCCTAATTTATATCAGGGAACGGATGGAGCAGACTGGTTGGCTGGGACTGCAAATGCGGATCAGTTATTTGGAGGCTTGGGGAACGACACGTTATATGGACGTGGAGGGAACGATACGCTTGAAGGCGGAGAGGGCGACGACAAACTGTATGGTGAAGAAGGAGCCGATATTCTCAGGGGTGGTCTGGGTAACGATACCTTAGATGGTGGTAATGGAAA
>NZ_VTDF01000034.1:0-388 GCF_052824995.1 Acinetobacter sp. 1124_18A
CAGCTGTATCTGTTCCTGCATTACCTGCAGGGTCAGTTGCTGTCACGGTAATGGTATGTGGACCATCTGTTAATGCAGGCAAGCTATTGTCTGCAAGGGTCCAGGTGCCGTCACCATTGTTGGTTGCTGGATAGTTCACACCATCCACAGTCACCACCACAGTCGCAGTCGGATCATTCACTGTACCCGTGAGTGCTGGAGTGCTGTCATTGGTGAGTACATCATCGAGGGCAACTACAGGTGCAGTAATGTCCGCAGACACTGTACCTGTTCCTGGCAATGAGGTATTGCCTGCAGGGTCAGTGGCTGTTGCTGTTACCGTTTGACCGTCAGTCAAGTCACCCGGGTTTGCTACTGACCATGTGCCGTCTGGTCCTGCAACCACAGT
>NZ_VTDF01000035.1:0-377 GCF_052824995.1 Acinetobacter sp. 1124_18A
GGTTTGAGGTTGTAAGCTTGAACTGCATCATCAGAAGCAATCAGCAGTGCTGCTGCACCATCATTAATACCTGAAGCATTCCCCGCAGTGACAGAACCATCTGCTTTGACAACAGGTTTAAGCTTGCTTAAAGCTTCAAGCGTGGTTGATGCGCGTGGATGTTCATCGGTATCAATCACAACAGCATCACCCTTACGCTGAGGGATCTCAACTGCCACGATTTCTTTAGAAAAAAAGCCTTTGGCTTGCGCGCTTGCGGTGCGTTGTTGGCTCACCAAGGCAAACTGGTCCTGATCTGCACGATTAACGTTAAACTGTTCAGCGACGTTTTCGGCAGTCTGGGGCATGGTGTCTACACCATACAATTCTTTAAGTTT
>NZ_VTDF01000036.1:0-376 GCF_052824995.1 Acinetobacter sp. 1124_18A
CATTCTTGAGGGTGGAGATGGAGATGACAAACTGTATGGTGAAGAAGGAGCCGATATTCTCAAGGGTGGTCTGGGTAACGATACTTTAGATGGTGGCAATGGAAATGACACCCTTGAGGGTGGTGCTGGAAATGACAACCTGACTGGCGGTGTGGGTGATGACATCCTTGAGGGTGGAGCCGGCAATGACCAGTTGAATGGTGGTTTGGGTAACAACACCTATGTGTTTGGTCGAGGTGACGGACAGGATACGGTAAGTTCAAGTTATGACACGAATATCAACAAGCTAAATATCCTGAAGTTAAAAGAAGGTATTACCGCTTCGGACCTGATTATCAAACAGGTGGGTAGTGGTCTTGAAATTAGCATTTCAGGC
>NZ_VTDF01000037.1:0-335 GCF_052824995.1 Acinetobacter sp. 1124_18A
TAGTGTTCCAGTTGTATCTTTAGATGATGTAACAACCAATGACACTACTCCGGCTTTAACAGGAGCAATCAATGACCCAACAGCAACAGTAGTTGTGAATGTGGATGGCACTGACTATCCAGCAGTGAACAATGGCGATGGTACTTGGACACTTGCAGACAATACACTTCCAGCATTAACAGATGGTCCACATACAGTCACTGTAACTGCGACAGATCCAGCTGGAAACATTGCAACTGATACAGCAACGCTTACTATTGATACAGTCCCTGCAGACCTGATCGGTGCGATCACGATTCCTGAAGACTTAAATGGCGACGGTATCCTGAATGCAG
>NZ_VTDF01000038.1:0-284 GCF_052824995.1 Acinetobacter sp. 1124_18A
TACAACTTCGTCAGAATATCTGCAACCGTCAGGCTCGTGCCATCTGCAAACTCGATTCGTTGGAGCGAGTTATAGTTATTGACTGGACTGTCCTGATAAAGAAAGCCATTAAACGTAATCTTGTCCGTACTACCAGAGATGGATACCTCCAAGGCACTATTACCGCCAACATCAGGGTCAGAAACCTGCTTTAAAATAATGTCGGAGGCAGTAATTCCTTCTTTAAGTTGAAGGGTATTGGTCTTATTGATCGTCGTGTCATAACTCACCCGAACAACATCCTG
>NZ_VTDF01000039.1:0-275 GCF_052824995.1 Acinetobacter sp. 1124_18A
GCAGCAGGGTTTACTACGTCGTTTGCACCAATTACAAGCACCACATCAGTTGCAGGGAAGTCTGAGTTAATCTCATCCATTTCCAAGATGTCTTCATATGCTACATCTGCTTCAGCAAGCAATACGTTCATATGACCAGGCATACGACCAGCAACTGGATGGATCGCAAAACGAACGCGAACACCTTGCTCTTTTAGAATTTCACACAATTCTTTTACAGCATTTTGTGCACGACCTTGCGCCATACCATAACCCGGTACAATCACAACGCTGTC
>NZ_VTDF01000040.1:0-273 GCF_052824995.1 Acinetobacter sp. 1124_18A
CGTCACCACAGCTGTATCTGTTCCTGCATTACCTGCAGGGTCAGTTGCTGTCACGGTAATGGTGTGTGGACCATCGGTTAATGCAGGCAAGGTATTGTCTGCAAGACTCCAGGTGCCGTCACCATTGTTGGTCGCTGGATAGTTCACACCATCCACAGTCACCACCACAGTCGCAGTCGGATCATTCACTGTACCAGTGAGTGCTGGTGTGCTGTCGTTGGTGAGCACATCATCGAGTGCAACTACAGGTGCAGTAATGTCCGCAGACACTGT
>NZ_VTDF01000041.1:0-233 GCF_052824995.1 Acinetobacter sp. 1124_18A
AGCACGGATAAAATCACATTCCAGGATGTGCTCTATCAGGATTCATTAAATAACCCGTATAGCTCATTACAGCGAATCGAGTTTGCAGATGGTACGAGCGTGAAGGTTGCCGATATTTTACAGCAGCTCTATCAGGGAACGGATGGAGCAGACTGGTTGGCCGGAACTACAGAAACGGATCAGTTATTTGGAGGCATGGGGAACGACACGTTATATGGACGTGGAGGGAACGA
>NZ_VTDF01000042.1:0-231 GCF_052824995.1 Acinetobacter sp. 1124_18A
AGCAACAGCAACAGACCCTGCAGGCAATACTTCATTGCCAGGAACAGGTACAGTGTCTGCGGACATTACTGCACCTGTAGTTGCACTCGATGATGTGCTCACCAATGACAGCACACCAGCACTCACTGGTACAGTGAATGATCCGACTGCTACTGTGGTGGTGAATGTCGATGGCACAGACTATCCAGCAGTCAACAATGGTGACGGCACCTGGAGTCTTGCAGACAATAC
>NZ_VTDF01000043.1:0-219 GCF_052824995.1 Acinetobacter sp. 1124_18A
CGACATGCTTGAGGGTGGTGCTGGAAATGACACTCTGAGTGGCGGTGCGGGTGATGACATCCTTGAGGGTGGAGCCGGCAATGACCAGTTGAATGGTGGTTCGGGTAACAACACCTATGTGTTTGGTCGAGGTGACGGACAGGATACGGTAAGTTCAAGTTATGACACGAATATCAACAAGCTAAATATCCTGAAGTTAAAAGAAGGTATTACCGCTTC
>NZ_VTDF01000044.1:0-216 GCF_052824995.1 Acinetobacter sp. 1124_18A
ATTTTTTCTTCTATTTTATGAAAAAAGTCATATATGTGCCTTTTTTTTAGGCATTTTCGCCACTTTTATTAATTTTATTTTAGGAAAATATAGTTCATCTTAGATTTTTAATGTCTTCTTATATAGTTGTTATAGGCATATATAGCATTCTCTATTCCAAAGATTCCAAAGATTCCAAAGATTCCAAAGATTCCAAAGATTCCAAAGATTCCAAAG